>CANGGP010000044.1 GCA_947453445.1 Sphingobacteriaceae bacterium | reverse complement strand
CCTACAACATTAACCAATAATACCTTGTATTCAAATGGTATTTGGTTAGATCCGGGAGTTACATATTCTGCCACCATTTGGTACCAAACCGATTTAGTGGGTTCTACAAACTGGACGAACTTATCATTATCAGTAGGTTCTGGTCAAGCATCAAATACACAAACTTTAATTTCAGCAACCAATGGTGCCGCTGTAAGTATCATTTACAAACCTTTAACGGGTACTTTCACAGTTGGATCTTCCGGTTTGTACTACATCGAAACCAAAGTAAATGGCGCTTCTGCGGGTGCACCTTATATAATGTTGGATGATTTATCAATTACTGCTCCTTGTAGTTTAAATGCACCGGCAATGAATGCTGTTGCTAATAACACAAACATTTGTCAGGGTAGTGCAGTTGTAATTACAGCAACTGGTGCCAATTCATATTATTGGAATACCGGTGCTACTACCAATACCATGTCGAATTTACCGGTATCAAGCACAGTATACAATGTAATTGGAACCAGTAGTTTAACTGGTTGTACAAGCACTGTGTATGTGAATGTGAATGTAAATCCATCACCTGCTGTATTTGCAATGGCTACAAGTCCATTTGTTTGTATGGGTAGTGTTGCAACATTAATGGCCAGTGGTGCTAACAGCTTCCAATGGAGTAATTCTACAAGTGGTGCAGTTGCTTATGTAACACCTAGCGTAAATACAACTTACACGGTTGTTGGTGTCAATCCCAACGGTTGTGCTAATTCGGCAGTGGTAACTGTTTCGGTAAGAACTTTACCAAATGTGAATACAGCTGTGTCATCGAATGTAGTTTGTACAGGCGAAAAAATTGATTTAATTGCTTCAGGTGCTAATTCATATCAATGGACCTCGAATGCCAATTCTCAAATGTATGTTGGCTCACAAGTTTCAATTGTAATTGGTAATTCCGGTGCCTATACATTCACAGTTAACGGAACCGATAACAATGGTTGTAGTTCTGCCAAAACCGTTTCAGTAACTGTTAATCCTTGTACAGGAATTGGTGAAGTTAATTTTAATACTACTTCAATTAAAGTGTTCCCTAATCCTGCCACAGAAACTTTGTTTGTTGAATCAAACACCGCTAAAATCAGCAGCATTAGTTTGCAAGATATTTCAGGTAGAATCATCGCAATTTACACGCCTGATAATAAATCAACAAGCATCAACATCAATGCGCTTGCAAAAGGTGTTTATTTCTTAAAAGTTGGTACTTCAGAAAACAGCGAATTGATTAAATTTATTAGAGAATAATCGCATTCAATCTTTTTAAAAGGCGGGCTTTTGTCCGCCTTTTTTATTTTATTTCCTTTCCGAATATATTACACTAAAAGGCATCCGTTTATTTTATAATTTTACGGTATGAAATTCTTTTTCTTCATTTTCGTGCTTTTACCGGTATTGCTTTTTTCTCAGTTAAACTTGAAAAAACCAAAGGTGCTGTTTATCGGCAACAGTTATACTTATGTGAATAATTTACCACAATTAATACACGATGTTGCTATAGCCGCAGGTGATACATTGATTTTTGACAGCAGCTGTCCGGGTGGTTACACCTTTTTAAACCACTCCCTTGATCAAGCCACCATTGCCAAAATAAATTGGGGACATTGGGATTATGTTGTTTTGCAAGCCCAAAGTCAAGAGCCTTCATTTTCGCCGGCGCAAGTAAATGCACAAACTTTGCCATATGCCATTGTGTTAGATACCATGATTAAAAACCACAATGCTTGTGCTACCACCGTGTTTTATGAAACTTGGGGTCGCAAATTAGGCGATGCATCCAATTGTGCCTCCTATCCACCTGTTTGCACATATACCGGCATGCAAAACCGATTAAAACAATCTTATAAAGCATTTGCCGATACTTGTCATGGCTTATTTTCTCCGGTTGGTGAGGCTTTTCGAAAATCAATTGCCTTAAATCCCGCACTCGAATTATATCAATCCGATCAAAGTCACCCATCACTCGAAGGTTCTTATTTGGCAGCATGTGTGTTTTACGAAATGCTTTATCAAAAATCTGTTTTATCAAATACATTTAATCCGGGCATTGGCACAGCCACCTTAAACTTTTTACAACAAACAGCGCATGCAGTGGTGCAAGATAGTTTGGTGGTGTGGAATGTTGGAAAATTTATCCCAAAAGCAGCCTATACTTATTCATTGCTTTCAAATGCCAATGTGCAATTCAATGCAATGTTTCCTTGGTTAAATCACACATGGTATTTTGGCGATGGTACGGCTAATTTAGGACCACAATTGCAACACCAATATTCATCGGGTGGCATCAAAACCGTGAGTCATGTGGTTGATGATGGATGTAAGCGCGATTCAAGCGTTATGCAAATGAACCTTGGTAATTTCAGCACCGCCTTAAAAGAAGTTTTAGATCAAGCCAATATTCAGATGTATCCAAATCCTGTATCTTCTTATTTTAAAATTACTGATATGAATGGTCATGTAATAAGTGGTTGTGAAGTTGAACTCATTAATTTATTGGGACAAAAATTTATCCTCACTGAAGAAGAGGGGCTTTTTAAAACAAATCAATTCGCCAATGGATTATATCAACTCATTGTGAAGCACAAAAACAAGTTGTTTCAAATCAAATTGATCATCAATCAAAATGATTAAATAAGTGAAATAATTGCAATAATAACGATTAAGAAAAGCGATAAAACCACAATGCCAATCACCCTTCCGGTCATGGCCAATCCTTTACCTTTAAATTCTGTTGGGTAATTATTAACTTGTCGTATCGCTTTAATTGAGGCCGAAATAGCACGAATGGCTGATGTTAAGCTAAGAATGGCCAGAAGAAGAGCGCCAGCTCCTCCTGCAAGAAGAAAGCTCAGTAAGCTGATTAATCCCCACACAAAAGCCCAAATGGCGCTAGGATGCACTTTTTGATTACGTGTATCTACCGGACTATTCACATTCTTATTAGGAATTTGATAATTTGGAGGTACCTGAACCGGATTAACTGATTGCGGTGGAGGGGCTTCTTCCTTGATAACTTCACGCACGCCATTAGAATACTTCACCATAAATACATCCGATTTTTTTACGGTGTACAATGGACCGTCTAATAAATCACAACGTTTGTATTTAATGTGCGTAGGATTGATTTCAATCACCTTTCCTTGCACTTCACTGCCATCCTTAAAAAGCAATACATCGCAAGAATCGTTTGGCAACGTGATTTCTTTTGTGCTTTGTACCGAATTGTTGGCTGCTGTTGAACTTGGATTTTGTTCAATTACTTCATGATCCTTTGAAGCAATTCCGATGGCAGGATAATTGGTGTTTTTACCAAGTAGAGCAGGATGACCAATTTTGGTTTTTGCCTCGGCTTTTTGGTGAATTCGTCCAATGTGATAGCCTTTTTGGTAACGACGTTTTTGAACACTACAGGTTAAAAAAAGAAGACCGATGAATAGAAGAATGAGTTTTTGCATACAATTCATTTCATGTAAATGTAAAAAAAATTAGCATTGTTTAAAAATCACCAACATTTGTTTTGTCTTTATTGGCCATGTTAGCACTTAAACAATTAATTTAGGTCAATTACGTGAATGATTATGAAAAAATTAATGGGTTATTTTATTCAGGGCTTAATTCTCTTTGTGCCTCTGATTATTACGGGCTTTATCTTGTTACGACTCTTTGATTTTTTTGCAGGTTTCTTTTCATTTATTGGCTTTACCGAAAGCACCATATTAAATGCATTATTAGGCTTATTACTAACGGTTGTGTTTGTATTGATGTTAGGATTATTGGCTTCTTCATTTATTTTTCAATCGGTGTTTAACTATTTGGAAGAAAAACTCGAACATGTGCCTTTCATTCGTCATATTTATTCTCCTGTAAAAGATTTTACCTCCGCTTTTGTAGGCAATAAAAGGAAATTTAATAAAGCTGTTTTAGTCTTAACCAATCCCGCTGCGCAAATTCAAGAAATTGGCTTTATTACCAAAGATGATTTAAAGGATTTTGACATCAAAGACAAGGTGGCGGTTTATTTACCCTTTTCTTATTCATTGGCAGGTAAACTCATCATTGTTCCGCGTGAACTCATTCAGCCGCTTAAAAGTGATGCCGGTGATGCCATGAAATTTGTTTTAAGTGGTGGCCTTACAGATAAAGATTAAACCATTTATCACATATTGCTTTTACATCGTTTTGATTTAAATATTTTTGGATTTATTTTATATGACTGAAATACTTAGAATTCACCAAGTGTCAAAAAAATACAGTTCGCACTTGGCCCTCAATGAAGTGTCTTTAAGCGTGAACGGACAATGTATTTTTGGTTTATTAGGACCCAATGGTGCGGGTAAAACCTCACTCATTCGCATCATTAATCAAATTACCGGTCCTGATAGCGGCGAAGTATTTTTTAAGGGTGAAAAAATTAGTCAGAAGCATGTAGAAAAAATTGGCTATTTACCCGAAGAGCGTGGTTTATACAAAAAAATGTCGGTTGGTGATCAGGTATTGTATTTGGCACAGTTGAAGGGATTAAGCAGGCAAGAGGCCCGCAAGAGGGCTGCTGTGTGGTTCGAAAAATTTGAAATGGCCGGTTGGTGGAAGAAAAAAATTGAAGAGCTCAGCAAGGGGATGCAACAGAAGGTGCAGTTTATTGTAACCGTTATTCATGAACCTGAATTGTTGATTTTAGATGAACCGTTTAGCGGATTTGATCCAATCAATGCTCAATTGATTAAAAATGAAATCCTTGAATTAAAGAAAAACGGGGCCACGGTTATTTTTTCAACCCACAACATGGGTAGTGTAGAGGAACTTTGTGATAACATTGCATTAATTAATCAAGCACAAAAAATATTGGATGGTTCGGTGAAGGAAATTCGAAAAACTTTTAAAACCAACACTTATAATATTTCGTTCAAAGGCCAAGCCATGGGTTTTGTAAATGCCTTGTGGGCAGGGGCTGAAGTGCTGAACAAACGCACCGAAGATGATATTCATTATTACACCATTAAAGCCTTAAATAATTTGCAACCCAATCAATTGTTGCAAGCAGTTTTGCCTACCTGCGAGTTATTGTCATTTAATGAAGTTATTCCCTCTATGAACGATATTTTTATTCAAAAGGTGAACGAAGGCAATGCCAATATTCAAATTAATAACAATTACACTGAATAATTATGAGTAAAATAGGACTAATCATCGGAAGAGAATTAAAATCCAAACTCAGCAATAAAACATTTATTGTGATGACCATTTTGGCACCTTTGCTCATTACAGGCTTTGTGGCTTTTATGGTAAAAATGACACAGAGTGAAAAAACCGAACAAAATGTTTTGGTTTTAGATGAATCCAAATTATTTCGCGATAAATTAAGCGGCAACGATTATGTGTCGCTTACATACAGCAATCAGAGGTTAGAAGAAGCGGTAAGTCAATTTTACAGCAAAGGTTTTACCTGTTTGTTGTGGATTTCTCCAACCATTGTTGAAGGTGGGGCAGGGGCCACCAAACTGTTTTATAAAAAATCACCCGGTTTTGGTTTTCAAACCTTTTTGAAAGATCAGATGGAAAAAATTATTTATGAAAGTAAGTTAGAAGCCAATAACATCGATCCGGATATCATTCTCAATTCGAAACAAAATGTGCGCATCATCCTTGAAAAAGTGAATGACAAGGGCGATACACAGGAACAAGGTGGTTTTGGCATTTTTGGCTTTTTATCAGGTGCACTCATGTTTGTTTTTATCATCATGTATGGCATGATGGTTTTTAGATCGGTAATGGAAGAAAAAACCAATCGCATTGTTGAAGTGATTGTATCATCAGTAAAGCCATTTGAATTAATGCTTGGAAAAATATTGGGAGTGGCTTTATTGGGCATTATTCAATTTGCGATCATGGGCATTATTACTTTTGCTTTAACCACGGCATTGTCGAGCATCTTTTTAAAAGATGCCACCTCGCAATTAAAAGTGTTTCAGCAACAACAAGAATTGGTGAAGAAGAATGGCACCAATGTAGATTTGAGTAAACTCGAAAAATTTGACGACAAATTAGAATTGTTTGATTTGTTACAAAAAATAGAAAAGATCAATTTTGTAGAAGTCTTCATTTGTTTTGTACTGTACTTTATGTTCGGTTATTTGTTTTATTCTTCAATCATGGCAGCCATAGGCAGTGCTGTTGATTCAGAAGCCGATTCCCAGCAATTTATTACCCCGGTGATGTTGCCATTAATGGTGGGCTATTTTATTGCCACCAAAACAATCACCGACCCTGATGCCGCTTCCGTATTTTGGGCCTCCATTATTCCATTTACTTCTCCTATCGTGATGATGTCGCGCATCAGTAATGGAGTGCCATTTTGGGAAATTGCCTTGTCGCTGAGCATTTTATTTGCTTCATTTATCCTCATGACTTGGTTGGCCTCAAAAATATACCGAACCGGCATCTTAATGTATGGTAAAAAAACCAGCTGGAAGGAAATCGGAAAATGGCTCTTTTATAAATAGTCAAACAGCCTTACACATGTAAGAAAAGCCTCGTTTTCGCTTAGTGCCTCAAGTTATTGTCAGGTAATTTTGAGGCATGAAAAAGATTGGATATTTAATGGTTTTAGCCTTATTGCTAGGCAACAGGCTTCAATCACAAATTGCATTTACCGGTTCTAATAGTGCTACCGGATCAAGTAATTCACTATCTAAAAGTATCACCATTCCTGCCGGTTCTAACGGTATATTAATTGTTGGTGTTACAACAAAAGAAAAAAATATTTCAAGTGTCACTTTTACCGGCACTGCCATGAACCAATTAACCCTTGTTACTCAGGCCATGCGTGTGGCCATGTATTATAAGGTATTAGGCAATTTGGGTTCGAGTTTAACCGGTAATGTAGTGGTAAACTTGGCTTCTTCTGATCAAGTTTGTCTTGGAGCCGCTTTTTATACTGGTGTTTTACAATCGGCGCCTTTGGTAAATACTCAAACCAATCAGGGTCAAAGTACCAGTGCCAGTGTTACTTTTACCAGCAGTTCAGGAAATTTAGCCATTTCAATGATTGGGTCTCTTATTTCAAATATTTCATCAATTGGTGGCGGTCAAACCAATCGCTTTAGTGTTATTAACAATCATTCAAGCCGTATGACTGAAGAGGCCGGAGCCAGCAGTAATACCATGAGCTATACACTCAACTCAAGTACTGATTGGGGGATTATTGGGGCCTCACTACAAGCCAGCAATGTAGCGCTTGATATTGATTTAAAAGATTTTTACGTGAATTGTTATCCCAATTATTATCAATTGAACTGGAGTACCGCCACTGAAAAAAACACCAATTATTTTAGAATCGACCGCTCACAAAACATGTTGGAATGGGATGAAATTGCCAGAATAAAAGCAGCCGGTAATACTGTGTTGTTGCGTAATTATGAATATCAGGACGAGTTTGATGCCTTTTCGGATGTTTATTATAGATTGGTTGAAGTGGATTTAGACAAATCAGAAAAGGTATTAAACATAAAAAGTGCTCCTTGTGCTGAATACAAAACCGATGAAATATGGATTTATCCAAATCCTTCCATTCAATCGTTTATGCTCAATTTTAAATTAAAACAAGTATACGGCGAATGTGATGTTGTGATTCAGGATAATTTAGGCAAGGTACAATACCAAGAGCGCATCAATTTGAATACTTCAAAATATAGCAAGATGATTAATCATAATATGGTACATGGTTTCTACCATTTGTCAGTAATTACCGCCGATGGCCTTTGCATCAAAAGCATACCATTCATCGCCGACTAATAAAAATCATTAAAGGAAAAATTGGTATTGCAATTTTTCCTTTATTTCTTCTTTAAAGAAGATAAATCCTGAATAAAAAGTATCAATGCTTAATTTCACTTTTGGGTGCGCTTTAATTTCTTCCCAAGCCTTGGTCATGTCTTTACTCCAATAAATATCATCAAAAACCAATACGGTGTTATTTTGCACAATTTCCAATAGCGAATCAAAATATTGCATACTTGCCGCGTAACTGTGGTTTCCGTCAATATAAACGAAGTCTATTTTTGACGATTGTGAGATGAGCTGTGGCAATGCTTCATCAAACTTGGCATGTATAAACTGAATGTGATCGACTTTTTGTTTATGCGCCATGGCCTTGGCATGTTCCACCAAATCTTCACAGGCATCAATGCTGATTACTTTTGTATTTGAATTCGACATGGCCATGTAAAGTGTGTTTAAGCCCAACGAAGTGCCTAGTTCCAATGCTTTTTCACTGTGCATAAAATTCATCAATCTAAAAAGAAGTTCCGATTGAAGTTTGGTGCTAATACCATGTATGGCAATGTCCTTTACTTTTCTTTGCTTGGCTTTAAAAACTTGTGAGCCCGAGCCATAATCCTCCATGTTAATCAAGGATTCATCTTGTAACAATTGTTCTCTTAATTTTTCCAATTGTTCAAAGGCATAAAAGGGATGTTTGTTGTAAAACACTTCCTCACACAACTGATAAGCAAAAGGGGAGTGCACGCCATGCCCCCTACGGTGCGCAACAAAGTAATGTTTAATGTAACTCAATATTTGGTGAAATTTACTGCTCATCACAAAGGCATAGTATTTTTTTATTCGGCTCAGTTCTTTTATAATTCAATAAAATGCTTTCTTGCATACTATATAAATTTAAACTCTGCATTTGGTTCTCGGGGTGCTGTGTGTTCCAACTTTTTAAAAAAAATGCACAATAATGTGGACGTAAAAAACTATAATAATCGTTCTGCACATTCTCCGCCAGTTTTTTCCAACGATCACTCTTAAAGTGACTGTTTAAGGCCTTTGACTTTATAAAATCAACATATTCAACGTCGTTATAAATATCATATTGTTGACCTTTGTGATTGTATGCCAAGTAAACCAACCACTTGTTTTCGATTGGAACTGCAGGCGCAAACATGCTCCAATATTGGTCTAATCGTAAGGCATTCGCCATAAACATGATTTCCTTTTTTGGTTTATAGGCAAACCACTTCACGCCACTAAAATTGATAAACAAACACAAAAGTATACAGCCAATAACGAATGTATTTTTAAGCCAATGAAATTTATGAAAAGATATTTTATCGAATGATGGCGTTTCATTGCTTGATTTAAATTTTCTGAAAACCAATGCAGGCAAAAGACCAATGCCGGCAATAACACTAATCAAGTAAAATAGGCCAACATTTAAACACAAGCCGAAACTTAAATGTAAAATCAAAATCAAAATAAATGCCAACAATCGCGTGTATCCTTTTTTGCTTGGCCATAAAATTAAGATGACCAAAAGGTACTCAATCCAAAGCGTTGCGGCACTTAAAAATGTCATCAATTTTGGAAATTGATAAACATAATTCCCTATGTTGCTGCGGTAAATATCTAAGCTTAAAGCATGATAAACGGCCGAATTTTCAATTCTCCACTGTGGTGATGATTTGAGTTCGGCGCTAAAAAAGTAAATCGATGCCAGCATCAACAAATAGGCGATTTCGCCAAGTCCATGATTGTTACTTTTTTCTGGTTTTTTATCAAGACAAAAATTTTGATGCCATGGTAAAAATAGTCCCCAAAATAAAAGCAATCGTAGCAAGTCATCACCGCCTTGCAAGATGTAAAGGTTTCGGTTTTGAAATGATAGTGTTAAAATCCAAAGTAATAAATTACTCCATCTGGTTTTATATCCCAACAAAAATGTAATTGCCACCAAAACATTCAAACCATACAAAAAAATCAACCATGCATTTGATTGAAACAAGCTATTCAATGTCCACATTCCTGCTTTGCCGCTGAAACTGTAAATATATTCTGCCGGCCATATGCCATGTGCGCCATAAAAGGCAAACAAGTCGCTGCCGCGAATCGCTAAATCTATTAATACAATGATTCCCAAAGCCACGCGCATCAAGGCCAAAGCAAGGGTATCCAAACGATAATGCTCGAAAAAATGGAAGCGTATTTTTGCTGGTGCAAACATGTTGGCAAAAAAAAAGCAGATTAAAAATCTGCTTTAAATTTAATGGGATTATTTTATTATTGCGAACAACTTACATTGCCACTTGCTGTTACCGTTGGATAGTTGAATGATTGTTGCGTACAAATGATACCGTTAAAAGTAGCTGAAATGTTGCTGCTTGAAGTTGTTACTGTTACCAAACCGCTTTTGCCATACCAAGAAATGCCCGAAGGTTGATTGGGTGCATTTAAAATGGTTAATGCGCAAGTATTGGGTTCACCACCTTGCGAAATGCTATAAATGCCGGGTTTAATAAGTGATGGAAATGTTAAGGTAACATCAATTACGCCGTTGTATGATTTTAAATACAAACTGTTGGTGGTGGCACATGATGGGTTACTCCAACCAATACCGCCGATGCCCATACTGCTGTTGTCGGTAGCAGGACTAGAATAAGTTGGACTACCGGTTGTTGTTTGATTGTTTGCGTTTGGATTACCGGTGCTGCCGTATGTAGGACCAATGCCGCTTGGGTCTTTTTTATCGCAAGAGACCATTACAGCACCTAAAAGGAACGCTGCGCAGATAATTAGAGAGAATGTATTTTTCATGTTAACATTCAAATATAATTAAAAGCAATTTAGCAAGCAAAATTTGACTGCCTAATTTATTAAATGGGGCTTGTTGGTGATTGAATAAAATTTAAACATGGTAAAAACCATTGCCCGATACCCTGTGTTTCTTAATTAATGGACTCAAACGGTAACGGTCTTCTTCATAAAAATCATGCAGCGATTTTAGGGTATTGGCCACATGTGCAAGACCCAATTCATCAGCCCATTTCAAAAGTCCTTTTGGATAATTTACACCTTTTGTCATGGCTAAATCAATGTCTTCAGCGCTGGCAATTTGATAATACAAGGCATCTGCAGCTTCATTGATTAACATACACAAAATTCTGTTCACAATCATTTTGCCAAGAATTTCATCTTTCACTGCTTCAGGTTTAAGCGCTCCTCCACGATAATCATAGAAACCACTTCCACTTTTTTTACCCAAAAAACCACCTTCAAGTAATCGTTTTTGTGCCAAAGCAGGCTTGAATTTGGGATCAAAATAAAATTGTTTCCAAACAGTTTCAGTCACCACATAATTTACATCGTGTCCAATTAAATCCATCAATTCAAATGGGCCCATTCTAAATCCGCCAATGTCTTTCATGGCCCAATCGATGGTTGCAATGTCGGCCAATCCTTCTTCGTAAATTCTAAGAGCTTCACTGTAAAATGGCCGCGCAACACGGTTTACAATAAATCCAGGTGTGTCCTTAGCCATTACGGTGGTTTTGCCCCATGAATCGATCAAGCTTTTACAAGCATCAACCACCTCTGAATTTGTGGCGATACCGGGAATAATTTCAACCAAAGGCATGAGTGTGGCTGGATTAAAAAAGTGGATGCCGATAAAATGTCCGGGATTTTTAACGGCCGCACCCAAAGCGGTAATGCTTAAAGAAGAAGTATTGCTGGCAATTACTGCTTGTTTCGCCAAAATATTTTCTAAGTCTGCAAAAACAGTTTTTTTAATCTCCAAATTTTCAACAATGGCTTCAATCACCAAATCACATGTTGCTAAATCAGGTAGCTTGTGTATAAATTGTATGGCTTTTAAAATAGCCTCTTTTTTTTCGGCTGTAATTTTGTTTTTTTCAACCAAACCATTCAGTGATTTGGTTAACTGTTGTTGCGCTTTTTCGAGTGCTTTTTCGTTGTTATCGTAAATAATTACCGAATGACCTGCGGATGCTGCAACTTGCGCAATTCCGCTTCCCATGGCACCGCTGCCAATAACACCTATAATTGAATTTTTTGAAAACATATTATTTTGTAACTGTAAATTTTGTAATGCCTTGTACTTGATGATCGACAATTAATTTTAAAAAATAAATGCCATTGTTTAAACTGCTGATGTTTATGTTTTGAACCGTTTCTTGGGCGTCAAAAATATCGTTTTCCAAAACCAATTTTTCTGTCATATCATAACATTCAACTTTTACATTCTTAAATTGCAAGCTGTTTGGCAAATTAAAAGCCAAGCGGTTTTGCGCAGGATTTGGATACACCCTGATTTTATTTTCGTTAATCGCAATTTCATTTACGGAAACGGCATTTACCGGATATTTTACCGTGGTGGTAAAGGCCGCGGCTGCGTTTAAAACAAACAATCCATTTTGCATATCATTGGCCAAAATAATGCCACTTGGTAAGTATGGGTAGGCCCCCCAATTTCCGGCATAAGCCCCTTGACCGTAATTATTCACGTTTTGCCCGCCTTGCGGATAGGTGTCGAAATAACCCACCGTGTTTATTTTGTTGGGCTGTGAAATGTCGTAAATAAATAATCCGTCCTGGTAACATGATACAATGGCAAAATTATTGCCTTTAATATATGGATTGTGTGGTGTTGTGTTTGGTGCAGGATGAAAATTCACAATGGGTTGAATGTTTTGCATGTTTTGAATGTCCACCATGTGTATCGGCAATGACGATGGCACTTCATCACAAAACATCAAGTACTTTCCATTTTGTGTAATCATCGAAGAGTGGTTGTATCCGGCAAATGGATAGCCCGTGTAAGATCCAATTTGAATGAGCGTGTCGCGCGGTTGTGTGTGTTTTAAAATGGCCAAGCCCTGCCATCCGGCCGAAACATAAATGGTGTCGTTGCGGGCAAACATATCATGCGCATCGTGGATGATGTTGTTCGAGATTTGTGTTTCAACCCTTTGCAACAAAACGGGAGCCGTTGGTGTGGCCAAACTCCATACCGTTAAAGGGGAGTAGCCATTTTGAAAAGTGGTTAATCCAATGTACATTTTATCATTGTCAATCCAAATGGTGTGACCAACCTCAAATAGAATGTTTGAATCGTGGATAATTTTCACACTGTCGGGCAAATACTGCATGTCAACAATTTGAAAACGGTTAGGCTTTGAGTCAGAACTGATGATGTAACAATAATTTTTATAAGTCTTCATTTCGCGCCAGGTACAGCCTTTTTTACCCGGTACAAATGCACTCACGCTAGGTGTAGTAGGATTCGTTACGTCAACGAAATAAGTACCACTTTTACTGCCTGATATAGCGTATTCCTTGTTTTTATTGCTTTGGAACCAGCCCCAACAACCCGAATAACGATTACCCACCGGTGAAGGTATCACCGAAGTGTCAGGATCTATTAAACTTAATAGTTGAATGTTGTAATTTGAAAATAATTGGGCCTCTGCATGAATAAACAAAAACAAAGACAGTGTGCTAAATAATTTCCTCATGTGAAAGTTCTTACTACAAATATAATTTAAATAAGATGAGTTAAAACAAGGCACTTAAACCAAAATGAATTTTGCCACTTCGGGCATCAAAGCCATTGCCCATTTGATTTCCCAATGCATACGAAATGCTTAAAATACCGGCCTTGGTTTCGAAACTAATACCGGCACCAACACTGATGGGTGTATCCTTATTGTATTTGTGGTTGCTCAAATTTTCATAAAAAGCCCCGTCACCAAATACAAATATGTTTGAATTTTGTGAGTACAAGTAGCGGTACTCAATTGTTGAAATCACATACGAACTGGTAAAAATGCTTTCTTCATCAAAACCGCGTAGTGTTTTTAAACCACCAATTCTAAATAATTCATTTTTGTAAATGCTGTTATTGCCAAACACAGAGGCGCCTTGCATCCCCAATTTTAGAACATTGTTTTTTAAAAGCTGTATATAGTATGCAATGTGTCCTTCAAATTGGTATTGCGCCGAATTTAGCACCACCTGCTCGTAGGCAAGGGGATTAATTTTTGGATTTTTTTTGATATGCCGATTTCCTGCTTGGCCGCTTAAATTCACACTAATCCCTTTTTTAGGATTAAATCGGTAATCCAACTGCTCGTAAAATACACCCAAACCATAGGCTTGTGTAATTACATCGGCATAATCGGGTAAGGTGCTGATAAATTCATAACCATTGGTGGAAATCAAATTGCCATTGCGCTGCTTATAAAATAATTTCACATAGTTTAAGCCTCTGAAATAATACTGCAAAGCCACGTTGCTGTTTATATCAATAAAAGTGCTGTCGCGACGATAAATCTTTAAATTGTAATCTACACCCAAAGGACTTTTAAACATAAAAGGGTAGGTGATGCGTCCGTTAAAGTCTTGTGTTTGCGATTTTAATCGTCGCCATTCTAAATCAAAAGTTTCACCATTTTTTAAAATACCATTCACCAGTTTTAATTTTACATCGCCTGTTAAAATGGTTTTTTTAGTTGCCGCATCAGGTAAAAAGCCCACTATGCCATCAAACTGAGAAGCATCTTTTTTATCGTAAAACAAAATTAGCTTATTGCTTTTATTGCTTAATTGTACCCTTTGTTCTTGCTTTTCAAGAATAAAGGGCAACTGCCGGGTTTTTTGCGACAAGGCACTAAACACTTCTTCATTGTAAGGCATGCCTGATTGCAAACCGTAGTATTGGCGTATAAATCCTTCATTTAATTTTAAATTGCCTTTGATGAGTACCGAATCAATCTTAAAGTATTTATTCTTTTGAACGTTTAAGGCTGCTGATAAAGCATTGTTATCAATCATCACACTGTCTAATTGCACCGTAGCAAAAGGATAGCCCGTGTTTTCGTAAAAGCGCAAAATCTTTTCGATGTATACCGTTAAGGTTTTGTAGTTTAAAGCTTTGTGTTGAAAGTTATTTTCGTAAAATCCAATCTTTGCAGCCAATCCTGGATTTAAATTCCCCAAACGTATCTTGGCCCATTCAAAGGCCAAACCTTTTGAAACATAAGCATGAATAAGTAAATCTTCTTCCTTTATTGAATCAAGCATAGCCAATAAATAGGCTTTGGATTGTAAGGTTTGTTGAATCTTGGCGATTTCCTTGTAAGCAGCATCCTTACTAAAAAACTTTGTTTTATAATTGAGCTCTTTAAAATCTACACCTTTTTCAGAAGCATGCAAAACCAATTGAACATTTTGCGATTCAATCATTTGATTTGCCAGGCAAAAACAAAAAAATAGGATGTATTTAAACTTAGATTTCAATCCTCTAATTAACGATTAATTTAAAAAAAAGGTATATTTGATACACACAAAATTAATCTTATAAACCATGAAGAAATTTTACACCTTGTTTTTTGTGATCTTGATTTCATTTGCAAATGGTCAAACAGCTATTACACTCAACAATAGCAACATGCCTGGCGCCAATGACACCTTGCGTTACACCAATGTGCAACCGGCTTCTGTAGGCAATTACACACAAACAGGTGCCAATTTTAATTGGGATTTTAGCAATGTGGTTTCAACAACAAGCGCACGCCGAGATTATAAAAGTGCTTTAAACACACCCTATGCTTTCTATTTTTTGAGCTTAGGCGAATATGGTGAAAAAATTGCTGATACTTTGGTTGGCGGTACAGGCACCATCACCATCACCAATTATTATAACTTTTACAAAAAACAAACAACACCAGTAAATGCCTTTGTGGCCGATGGTGTGGGCATGTCGATTAGCGGTTTACCTGTTGCGAGTTATTATTCCGACAAAGATGAATTGTATTTGTTTCCAATGACCTATCCTAAATACGATAGTACCACTTTTAAATTTTCAACCTTAACCACCACCTTATTACCCGTTAAATACACCAAGGCCGGTTACCGTGTTACCAAAGTAGATGGCTGGGGAACAGTTAAAACACCTTTTGGTACCGACAATTGTTTGCGTTTGGTTACCACACAATATTCCATCGATACCATTAGTCTCAATTTACCTATTCCGGGTTTACCGCCCATTAAATTTGGAACACCTAACTACCAACGCAGTTACCAATGGATTTCACTCACCAGTAAAATACCTTACATGGAAGTGACCGGAAATTTGGTGAATAATAATTTTACTGTCACCCAAATTCGTTACAAAGGCTACAATACGAAATCGCCACCACCACCGCCGCCAAATTTGGTTGGACTTGATGCGATTCATGATATTAGCGCCATTGAAGCTTACCCTAGTCCGGTACATGATAAAATGTGGTTGAATGGTACAAGCGCATTGCCTTCTAAAATTGAATTTTTTGATTTGAACGGCCGTTTAGTTAGCACCCAAAACATCGAACAGATGGGCCAATTGAGTTATGTTGAAACTGCTTCTTTAGGTCAAGGTTTGTATGTCGCAAAAATTCAAACAGGCGCAAAAGAACTTATTTTTAAATTCATAAAAGAATAATTCAGGGATTTATTTTTTATAAATAAATTAATTCTGTTATTTTAGCAGCGTTAAAAAACAAACTATGTCAGCACACCACGAAGAACACCATAATCAAGAAAACAAACCTGTATCCTTCACAGTTCCTTTCCTAATGGCCAGCGCCTTATTACTTATCATGATGCTTTTTTTAAGCTTGTGTGATCCTAAAAAAGGTCACCATGGTAATTGCGAATGCAAAGAAGGTTGCTCAAAAGAATGCATGGAAGCCTGCGAAAAAGGCGACCACAGCATGCACCCAAAAGAAATGAAATCAGAAGAAGCTGCAGTTGAAGAAAAAGCAGCCGAATCAAATGTGGTAGCTGCTGATTCTGCGCAATCACAAGCGCCGGCTGAAGCAAAAGCGGAAGAAGCCCACCATTAAGCTTATTCATATTTCTCGAGCCACACCCAAAGTGTGGCTTTTTTTTTGCTCGGTTTTAAACAGAGTCCTGCGTGTAAAGTTATTTACCACTTGATAATTGAGTGCTGCTTTAAACTAATTTCACCTAACATGATTTTAAGCTTTCAGCCTTTTCAATTAAAATTTAAACACCCATTCGGCGTTTCGGGTCATACTCGTTCCGAAACAACCAGTGTTTTTGTCACCATTGAACAAAACCATTGTATTGGTTATGGAGAAGCTTGCTTACCTGCTTATTTAGGTGAGACCCTTGAAGGGACCCTTTTATTTTTAAAGAAGGCTGGTACTTTGCTTAAAACAGTTCATAGCACCGTTGCCATCACCGAAATCTTATCAGCGATTGATATTCTCGATCATTCTTGCAATGCAGCAAAAGCTGCCATCGATATCGCCCTATGTGATTTATATGCAAAATTATCGCAGCAGTCTTTTTGCGAATGGCAAAAAATTCCTTTTAAAAACAGCATGCCCACCTCCTTTACCATTGGCATCGATCACAAAGAAAAAATTATTCAAAAAATTAAAGAAGCCGAACATTTTTCAATTCTTAAAATAAAAGCCGGTACAAAAGATGATGTTGATTTAATTAAATTCATTCGGCAGCATACCCAAAAACCTTTGTACATTGATGTTAACCAGGGTTGGACAAATACAGAAGAGGCTTTAAAATTAATTGATTGGATGAAGGATCAAGGTGTGCTCTTAATCGAACAACCATTGCCCAAAGAAAAGAAAAAGGAGATGCAATGGCTCAGTGCCAGATCTGCTTTGCCCATCTTTGCAGATGAAAGTGTAAAACGATACCAAGATTTAATTGAACTCGATGGCGCCTTTGCCGGTATCAATATCAAATTGATGAAGTGCACCGGTTTAATGGAAGCCATCAAAATGATTCAGTATTGCAAAATAAATCGCCTTCAAATTTTTCTTGGTTGTATGGCCGAAAGTTCTTGCGCCACCGGGGCCATGGCCCAATTAATGGCTTTTGCCGATTATGTTGATTTGGATGCACCGCAATTGTATTTAAATGATCCATTTAAAGGACCAAGCTATGCAAATGGCGAAGTGATGATACAAAAGGGATTGGGATTGGCGGTTGAACCCATTATCAATGTGATGGAATAATTTGATCTATTTCTCTGCGATTATAATCAGGTGTGTTTCACTTGGCTTCGCTTCTCTTACATATGGTATCCGCAGCACGACTGTATTTTTAAAACCAAAATCAGCTAAACAATTCCGAATAAAGGCCTCCTCATGATATACCATAAAACTTTGTTGTCCATTGCCATTGCGCTGCAGTTTGGGTGTTTCGTACTTGCCTTCAATACAACTCAAATATAGGGGTGCTCCTTCACTAAGCTTGTTGGCAGCATCTGCAATCAATGTTGATAGGTCTTCTTGCGATAGATAGGGTAAACAAAATCCAACCACCATACCATCAAATGTTTCATTCAATTGGTGTAAATCTCGCAAATCTAATTTTTCGAAGCGTGCTTCAGGACAGTTTTTGCGGGCCTTTTGTAACATGTTATCTGATATATCAGTCCCTAAAATTTTTAAGTCAGGTTTTTTATTTAAAAGGTATCGGGTAATGTTACCCGGACCGCAAGCCAATTCGAGAATGTAAGGTGTTTGTTTTTTGAATCGCTCACAAAACAAATCATAAGAAGCATTGTAAATACTTAAATCCATAAAATTCTTCTCATACCATTCTGATAAAGTATCCCATGTTTGAAAAGTGATTTGATAAGGATTCATGTTATTTTAATTTAATAATTTGACCATCCATCAATTTGTATGTGCCTTTGGGTATGGCAGTAACAGGACAATCGGGGTAGGGGTATTGCTTTTTATTGACGGCTGATAACAGGATGCCATTTTTACTCACCTTCACTGCTCGTAAGTAGGAATTATAAAAAGAACCTTCTCCGTTTTTATCCTTGTTGCCAAAATACTCCTCGTTACAGCCAATACATATTTTTAAAATTTGTGTGGGAATGCTGTCGAGTTTTATCACCGACATCCAGTCGGTAGAGGTGCCGCCACTTTTATTGTAATTAAATTCTTGCCAAAAAACGATGAGCTCAGGTAAACCGCTTGTGTCTAACTTTTCAAATTGATGGCCCATGACAAATTCAATTTTTTCGTTTTGAATTTCTAGCCATTTGTTTTTATCCTTTAAACAATAGGCTACGTTTATTTGGTTAATGGCTTCAAAGATGGCAATATTTGGAAACTTAGGATGTATTTTAAATTTTTTTGAAAATAATCCTGAAGAATCAATGTATTTAAAAGGCAAGGCCTGGGGTTTAAATGCCTGCAAATATTGTTCGTCTTGTTTTTGAGCATTAGCAATACAAGCCATTAAAAGCAACAAGATTAAAGAGCAAAGAAGACGCATGAATCGTTTAAAATTATTTCAGCCACAGAAATAGAAATAATTTTTTAATCAAGAAAATAAAAAAACTAAATTTAATCGACAAGATATTAAAAATCTTAGATTAAAGTGTCAAATTAATGGATGAATGGATTGTCGAATTTACTGTCAGACAAGAGGTTTTTATCGGTTAAAGTCTTTAAGAATTTCACCAAATTAGCCTTTTCTGAATCACTCAAATTTAAACGTTGCGCTTGTCGGTTTGGTGCTTCATTTTCTTCAATCTTATTGTTTTTGTTTTTATCAAGTTTGGCTTTGGCATCATTTAAATCTTTAAAATCACTAAAGTCTTTTAAGCGCCAATCGAGTGTTGGACTTAACACCACTTTACTGTTATAATGTTCAACAACTTCTTCTAAGGTAGCAAAACGACCATCATGCATATACGGGGCAGTTAATTCAACGTTTAATAAAACAGGCATCATAAATTCACCGTGTTGCGCCGAAATCTTGTTGAAGTCACCACAACCTCCATCAGTAGATTGATAATCTAAACCAATGTTATGTGATTCGTCGGTAACACCATAACCGTTACCCATGCCGCCAAAACCACCTTGATCAACGTGATGGCATTCGCTACATTTGGCCTTACCAAAGAATAAGTCTTTACCATTGTTTTCATCTGATGTTAAGGCTTTACCAAAAGCCCCTGTACTACTTTTAAATCGGTTGCTGCTAAAGTCAAAGTTGCGCACAAATTCGGTTAAGGCGGTTCTGATTTTTTCTTTGGTTATACTTTCGCTGTTAAATGCCGCATTAAATAATTTAGGATAATAGGATGTGGCCGACAATTCGCTGCACAAGGCATCAAAACTGGTGCTGTTCATTTCAACAGTATTGGTGATTGGCATAATCACCATATCACTTAAACTACCGGCACGACCATCCCAAAACAAACGACCGTTTTTAGGAAATACCGGTGGTGCATTACGAGAGGTTAATTGACCGTTAACACCTTCACTCACCGCGCCATTATCGGCAAAACCATTGGCTTGTTTGTGACAAGAGGCACAGGCAATGGCATTATTTGATGAAAGTTTTTTATCATAAAACAATACACGTCCCAAATAAGCCAATTCATCATTTGTGCTTTTTGAATAATTTGGCGCCGTGCTAGGCATTTCAGGAACATCTTTCTCTGTGCCGCTGTTTACGGGTTTTTTGCAGGCACTCATTACCAACACCCCGGCGCTGATAATCAACAGATTTTTGAAAAGTGTATTTACCATGTTCTCTTTTTTGTTTTAACGATGTGAAAAGATGATTATTGTCATTCAAATATAATAAAATTAGATTAAATCGCAAGCTTTTTTTCATAAGTGGCTTGAATTTTAAATTAAGCGGTAAATGCTTTTTATGTAAAGGTGAATCTGTATATTTTAACTTTTTAGCAGCATCCCTTTTTATATCAAATAATTTTTTTGTGAAAGAATTGCACGCTGAAATTGTACCTTCGAAAGCCATGCAGTTTCATCGCATTTTATATTTATTACTTTTTTCTCTGATTATCCATCAAGAAACTTTTTCCCAAGGCCTCATTCCTTATCGCAAGGGCCAATTATGGGGTTATGCCGATAGTAATGCCAAAATTGTGATTGAACCAAAATACGATCATATAGATCAATGGCATTCACCATGCGATATCATGGCGGTGAAACAAGGCGATTATTGGGGCGTGATTAATACCAAGGGCGACATTGTCATCCCAATCATTCATAAAAGTATTGTGGCGAATTGTCCTAATCGCAGTGGCGGTATCATCATCATTCGCGACAATGATACAAATGGGATTCAACTTTTTAGTCACAGTGGAAAGGCTATAGCCAAGGTGAAGGAAATTGATTCGTATGGTAATGCATATCCAGGACCGAATTTGTTTGTGAAAGATAATGGGCTTGGACTGATTTCAGGTACCGGCAAATGGTTGGTTAAGCCTCAATCGGCTTGGATTTTCTTGGGCGATGAGGGCTATTATACCATGACCACAGATTCAACCCGAATTTATAATCCCGAAGGCAAGTGCATTTTCACCACACGCCCATTGCGTTATCACCTTTATTACCAAGAGGGTTATTTATCTTTTTATTATGAAGTAAAAGATTGGGCGCGACTTCCAAAAATTACAGAAAAGGATTTGTTGCCAAAGGTGTACGATTGGGAAAAGCAGCAGTACAGAAAACAAACGCCTGAAGAAGTCATCACCTATACAGTACATTGTTTAATTGATCGCAAAGGTAAGAACCTCATACCGCCCGGATTTTCAACGCAGTGGCGAAAACCGGAGCATGGATACTTACTTGTTAGCGGAAAATTCGGGCAAGCCATTATTGATACCAACGGAAAATTTTTAGTGAAAGAAAGACCGGGTGCCATTGATTATTATGGCAATTATATGCTGGTAAGTGGTGGCTTCATCATTCCCGGTAGCTGGCGATTTGTACCTTCAAAAAATGCATTTGGACTCTCATTTAATGGCCATGTATTTACCGTTCGTGTGAACAATGAATTTAATTTTATGGACACCTGCGGTAAACTTTTATACCAAAGGGGATTTGACTGGATTAGCAATGAAAAAAGCAAAAACGCATTTGCGAAAAGAAAAGGCAAATATTTTTGGATGGATGAGAACGGAAAAACCATTGTTGAAAAAGACTCAGTCTTGGTTGAATACGGCATGCCTTTCGACGAAGACCTTGCCATTGTTAACATAAAGGGAAAAAACGGCTTAATGGATAAAAAAGGTAAATTGGTACAGCCTGCTGTATATGGCAATATCAGTTACATGCGCCCAGGTTTTTATTGGGCAAGCACGCCCAGTGGAGTGGGTTTAATTAAAGACGGGAAATTGATTATTGACACCATCCATTCAAACATGAACATCACTGCCGACAATCAACATGTGATTTTAAGTAAAAATTTTCTTTGGGGTTTGTACACACTAAAAGGAGAAGAGCTTTTGCCAAAAGTATACTCAAAAATAGAACAGAATCAATTGGGTTATTTTGCTTTAGAAAAACCAAATCCTGAATTTATCGCTGCTAAGGTACATGGAAGCCTCGATACTTATGGCTTACCACGCCGTGAGGTATTTCAAGAAATAAAAGTGCCCGCTTATTTTTATTCAATGGCTGATAAGAATGGAAAAGTAATCAAAGAATTGGATGGTTGTTTTTTATGGCGTCCCTTTAACCAAACCATTTTACAAAGCGACAGTGGTTGGATAAGGCTTGATGGCTTGAAGTTTTTTGAAGATTAAGCTTTAAAAATTCGATTTATCTAAATCAACTTAAATTAACACTTGAAGTAATTAAAGGAATTGCATCAAACTTGCATTTCAAAATCAAGTGGTTTGGTTATTCAGGCTTTAATTTATAATTTGGCAATCGTTACTAAAAACACATCTATGTCAGTTTGGAGAGTTAAACCTGTATCGGCCTTTGAGGCTGATATGAAAAAGAGTGATTTAAAAAGGGTATTAACCAAATGGGGATTAACCTCATTGGGTATAGGCGCTATTATTGGCGGTGGAATTTTTACTTTAACGGGTATTGCAGCCCATGATTATGCGGGACCGGCCCTTGCCTTGGCATTCGTCATTGCTGGTATTGGTTGTATGTTTGCCTCTTTGTGTTATGCCGAATTTGCTTCGGTATTGCCCGTTGAAGGCTCTGCCTATGCCTATGCTTATGGCACTGTAGGTGAATTGTTTGCCTGGTTTATTGGTTGGAATTTAATACTCGAGTACATGATGGGAGCCACCACCGTTGCGGTTGCGTGGAGTGGATATTTCGTGAAATTATTGCATTTGTTCGGATTAAATTTTCCGATTCAATGGTGCAACGATTTAGCCACCGCCACCGAAAAGTGCGCTGAGCTGGGTTTAGATGCGCCTTCCTTTGCCTTCAATTTACCTGCTTTTATTATAACATGGTTGGTAACCGGTGTACTCGTAAAGGGTATTAAAGAAGCGGCCAACACCAATAACATTATCGTGATCGTAAAAGTAGTCGTGGTGCTTTTTGTGATTGTGGTTGGGGCTTTTTACATTAATACTGATAATTGGACACCTTTTATTCCTGCTGAAATTAAGAGCATTGGCGAAAATGGGCACGAAACGGTGAAGTTTGGTTTTGGGGGCGTACTAACGGCTGCCACCATTGTGTTTTTTGCTTATATCGGTTTTGATGCCGTTTCAACCCAAGCGGGTGAAGCCATCAATCCTAAAAAGGATGTACCATTTGCCATCATTGCCTCACTCATTATCTGTACTGTTTTATACATTCTTGTATCCTTGGTTTTAACCGGAATGGTTAAGTATGATCAGTTAGACAAAGCCGCTCCTGTTGCATCCGCTTTCTCAGGGATTGGTATCAATTGGGCTGTATTCATCATCACCATTGCTGCAACGGCAGGTTTAACTTCGGTAATGTTGGTAATGATGCTCGGACAAACCCGTATTTTTTTAGGAATGGCCAAAGACGGTTTATTGCCTAAAGGCCTATTTGGCGCTTTACATCCGGTATTTAAAACACCTTACAAAAGCACCATTTTGGTAGGATTAATCATCTCTATTGTTGCCGCTTTAACACCCATTGATAAAGTAAGTGAAATGTGCAGCATGGGTACACTATTGGCCTTTGCCATGGTGTGTGTGGCTGTGATGATTTTACGTTACAAAAAACCGGAATTGGAAAGACCTTACCGCACACCTGCAGTATACTTAATTGGTACTTTAGGCGTGTTGTTTAATATCTTTTTAATGACACAAGTGCGCGCCGCTACCTGGAAATTCTTTATTATTTGGGGCATCTTGGGCATTATCGTTTATTTTGCCTATAGCCGCAGAAATAGCAATTTGCATAAGGTAGATTAATAATCCTTTGTACTTTTTTGTGTTCTTTTGGGCGTCTTTGTGATTTTAGATTTAACTACATTTAATCTTTTAATAATCAAATTTTGACGCTTTTCATCATCTTCATTTGTAGTCTCATTGCTTTTATGCTCAGCGCCATTTGCGGGGGCGGGGCAGGACTCATCCTGATGCCTATTTTGGGTGCCATCTTGCCAAGTACACAAATTCCTGCTGCTTTAAGCATTGGCACTTTTAGTAGTTCGGCCTCACGTTTAATCGTTTTTTTTAAATCCATCCGTTGGCACATTGTTTTGTATTTTATGCCGCCCGCCATTGTGGCTGTGGTTGCCGGTGCCTTTTTATTGAAGTTCATCAATCCCCTTTATTTGCAAGTTGTGATGGGACTTTTTTTGATGAGCAACCTTACTTTTCTTTTTAAAAAAACTGATCTCAGTGCTACAAGCGAAGAAAATATCTCCAAAGTAAAAATTGTGACCATTGGTTTTTTGGCCGGTTTTTTATCTGGATTAACGGGTGCTGTAGGACTGCTTTTTAATAAATTTTATTTACGGCATGGCTTCAGCAAACAGCAAATTATGGCTACCCGCGCGGCCAACGAAATTTTATTGCACCTGATCAAATTTGTCATGTACACCATGTTGGGTCTTATTACCCGCGAAGTTTTGGTGCTTGGGGCTTTGGTGGCGCTTGCTGCAGTTTTATCAACCTTTCTGATCAAATACGTTTTGCCATACATCAGCGAATTGCTTTTTAAAAAGATAGGATATGCAGCCATGGTGTTATCCGGCATGATCATGTTATTACAATCATCAAACAACTTATTTGTACAAAATAACGGCAGTTTAACTTACAAACCCGTTGCAGAAGGTCTTGAAGCACGATTACAATGGCAAAATGCCGACTATAGTCTTGAATTTACCTATGATGAGGGATTAGAATTTGAACTCATTATTCCAATAAATGAACTAGATGCCGAATTACAAAAGCAGGTGCAATTGCAAAAAGCAGATGCCACAAGCATGGTGATTGAAAAAGTGTATGCCCTTGAAGGTGTGTCTTATGAAGCCTATTATTTTAAAAATAATCAACTTCTTAAGAAGCTGGATTTGGAATAGCAGTCGGTTTTTCGTCTTGTCATTTTGTCAGAAAGAGCGGTACTGGTATTGTTTTTGCAACACAGAGGCATAAAAAATAAAATACAACCATGAGTACAACAGGAAAAATCAATGTTCAAACCGAAAACATTTTCCCCATCATTAAAAAATTCCTTTATAGCGACAATGAAATATTTTTGCGCGAATTGGTGAGCAATGCCGTGGATGCCACGCAAAAGCTGAAAGCCCTTAACAACATGGGCGAAGTGAAGGGTGAAATGGGCGATTTAAAAATTGAAGTAGAAGTTGATAAAGCGTCGAAAACCATTACCATTATTGATAAGGGTATTGGAATGACCAAAGACGAAATCGAAAAGTACATCACACAAATTGCCTTTAGTGGTGCCGAAGAATTCGTCAATAAATACAAAGATAAAGTTGACAAAAATGTCGTAATAGGTCATTTTGGCTTGGGTTTTTACTCGGCTTTTATGGTGGCAAAAAAAGTGGAAATATTTTCGCTTTCATACAAAGCAGGCGCAAAAGCGGTGCGCTGGGAATGCGATGGCAGTCCTGAATACCAAATCGAAGAAATCAACAACCGCACCCAACGCGGCACCAACATTGTGTTGCACATTGCCGATGATTGTGAAGAGTTTTTAGAAAACTTTAAAATTGAAGGTCTATTAACCAAATATTGTAAATTTTTACCGGTTGAGATTAAATTTGG
>CANGGP010000043.1 GCA_947453445.1 Sphingobacteriaceae bacterium | reverse complement strand
TGTATTAACGACTGGACTAACATTAAATGGATTGCTTGTTGATGCACCCGGATTCCATGTATAAGTGGTACCGCCGGTGGCTGTTAAGGCTGCAGTGGCCCCAACGCAAATAGCAGTTGGATTGGCACTGGCACCGATGGTTGGATTGGAAACAACTGTTATTAGTTGTGTGGTTGAATTGGTACAAGTACCGTTGCTAGAAATGATTGTATAAATTGTTGTCGCTGCAGGGGTAAAAGTAACATTGGCTCCTGTTGTTCCAACCGGATTCCAAGTATAACTTGTTCCACCGCTGGCTGTGTAACTAACTGAGGTTCCTAAACAGATTGAAGAGGCAGAAGCGGCAATTGTAGGTGTTGATGCTGGACTCACCACTTGATTAATTGTGTAAGTAGAACGACAACCATTGGCATTAATACCTTGAACTGAATAATTTGTGGTTGTTGCAGGGTTTACGGTATGGGTGCTAATGGTGCCACTATATATAGTTCCCGGTGGGGTCCAAGTAAAGCCATTTGATGACGGAGCAATGGCAGTTAAGGTACCGATAATATAAGGGCATGAAATGGCAGGGGAACTTGATACCGTCATGCTTGGTCCCGGATCGACCGGAACCGTGATGGTTGTTGAGCCGGTACAAACCCCGGAAGCGCCGTTAAGCGTGTAAATGGTGGTTACAGAAGGATTAACCGTGGTCACAAAAGCAGTTGAACCGCTGGGTGTCCATGTAACGTTTGCGGCTCCACCCACTGCTGCCAATTGCACTGCAGCATTGGCACAGAAAGAGCCTGAAGCCGGCGGAGTAGTAAGCATTAGGGCAGTCATCGTTGGCGTTGTACTTACACCTAAATTGGTGGTGCCAAATCCTGTACAGCCATTAGAATCAGTTCCTGCAGCAGTATATGAAGTATTACCAGTAGGTGACACAACTGCCGTTGAACCTGTTGTATTCATAGGAAACCAAGTGTAATTGATGGCGCCTGTTGCACTCAATGTTGTGCTGGCACCACTACAAACGCTACCACCCGGGCTACTGGCCACAATGGTTGGTAATGAATTTACATTTACTTGAACGGTATAATTTCCAACGCAAGTTCCTGTTCTGGAAGTTAGTGAGTAAATGGTGGTTGACACCGGATTAACTGTTGCATTAGAAGATACAATATTACCCGGATTCCAAGTATATGATGTTGCGCCGGAAGCGGTTAAATTTACACTGCTGCCTGAACATACTGTAGCCGGTGTAGCTGCTAATGTTGTAGGCGGAGCAAAACTTAAATTGACAAATCTTGTAATAGGCAAACAACCACCCGGAGGATTCATGATTAAAGTGTAAACACCCGCCGCATTGGTTGAAATGGTTTGGGCATTACTTGTAAACGAACCTGGACCAAGCCAAGTATATGGGCCTAAACCTCCAGAAGCTGTTAAGGTAGCGGTTGTAGCACAAAGTCCTACGATATCAACATTGGTTGATGCTGAAGGGGCTTGATAAAAAACTGAATTATTAAGTGTAACACCTAATTGACCACAGTTTGAATCGAAATAAGCGTAAGCGAAATGTCCTGTTGGCACGCAATCAGATAAGGTAATTTCCATTCGGATGTTGTGGCCCATTAAGTTAAGTGTAGCTAGATCGATAGAATATTTTTGCCAACCATTTGTACGGTAACAAAAATTTCCACCTCCCAAATTGGTACTGTTCCATGTAGTGGAGGTAAAAGATGTACAAGGATTGTTTGTGCCGGTAATAGGGCAAGCAAAAGTAAAATTCGGACAACTCAAATATGAATTAATGGTAACGTCAAAAATCTTCACATGCATGTAAGGCTGAATGTTACAGGTATGTGTACCGTTTGAACTCATGAATCCGTAATAAGCAAATTCATATAAAAAGTTGGTAGAGGTTACAGGGAAGGCATTGCTGATACGTGTAAAAGTACCGTCAGGATTTTGGTCATTGATTTTGGCCACCACAGTACCACCCAATGGTGATGCCGGAACCGTAACACTTGTAACGGGATCAACAAAAGGTGTAACACTGGTTGTAATGCGGGTATTGGGGAAAGTGACCACCGTAGCAGTAGTAACACCGTAGGCAGCCGATGATGTATTGGTACCAGTTGCAACAACCCATCCTGTTACATTTCCTGTTTCAAAATCAACATTCACACAAGGTGCATTTGCTACCCCTGCCCCGCCACCAATAAGGCGTGCATTTGGATTAAACTGAATTGGCGTTAAAGTTGTTGGGTCTATAAAATTTGAATTACCCAAAAGAAATTGATCGTGGAAGCCATTGATATTGTACTTATCCAGAATGTACAAGCGTTTACTGGCGTTTAACAAGTTAAGAAATTGTTTTCCAGTGATACCCTCTTCCAGCGCAATAATGCGCACTGACTCCTCATCAAAACCTTTTAATGAATCACCGACAAATTCGGAAGTTAAGCCGGGCATTTTGAATTGGGCATTTAAATTGTTAAACTGAGTAACAAAAAAAATCAAAAAAACGAGGTAGAATCTATTCTTCATAATTGTATCTGCCAAAATATGGGACACCTAACTTACGAATTATTTTTCAACAATTGGGGATGAAATAAGTCAAGCGCGGGTGATTTTGCCGCAATGCGCTGTCTATCAACAACATAGTTGGTCCTCTAAAATGGCTATTTGACCGATTATTTATTTAACAATCAGGGCGATTGAGTGAATTAACTCAAGTAATTGATGGTAATTTAACCTTAGTATGACGGAATAAACAGAATAAACTTAAAAGGCTTTTAAACAAAGCAACAGTTTATGATTAAATTTATCGCCTATGTCGAATCAAAACATTTCTTTGTTGCCTGATCACGTTGCGAATCAAATTGCAGCAGGTGAAGTAGTTCAAAGGCCCGCCAGCGTTGTGAAAGAGCTATTAGAAAATGCCATTGATGCGGGTGCCACGCAAATAAAATTAATTGTGAAAGATGCAGGCAAGAGCCTAATACAAGTGATTGATAACGGGAAAGGCATGGGGCCCATAGATGCGAGGATGTGTTTTGAACGGCATGCTACCTCAAAAATTACGAAGGCAGACGACTTATTTAGCCTAACTACAAAAGGTTTCAGAGGTGAAGCACTTGCCAGTATTGCGGCCATTGCACAAGTTGAACTTAAAACACGTCAAGAATCAGATTTAACTGCACAACAAATTATTATTGAGGGCGGCAAATTTTTGGGGCAGCATGAATGTCAATTTTCAGTTGGCAGTTCTTTTACTGTGAAGAACTTGTTTTTCAATATTCCGGCACGTCGCAATTTTTTGAAGAATGATCAGGTAGAGTTAAAACACATCATTGATGAATTAGAGCGTGTTGCTATTCCGCATGCAAACATTCATTTTATTTTTATCAGTAATGAACATGAAATTTTAAATCTTACACCCGGTAATTTAATGGCCAGAATAAAATCATTATTGGGTAATTACATTCAAAAAGAATTGATACACATTGGTGAAGATACGCCATTTGTGAAAATAGACGGTTATGTAACCTTGCCTGAATCAGCTATTAAGTCGAAAAAAGAACAATACTTTTTTGTCAATAATCGATTTGTAAGAAATCCATTTTTGAACCACGCTGTTTATCAAGCCTACAAAGAATTAATGAGTAGCGAATCGCATCCGCGTTATTTTATTTTTTTGGAGCTCGATCCTAAACACATCGATATAAATATTCATCCAACAAAAACAGAGATAAAATTTACCGACGAAAAAACTGTTTACATGTTGCTTTTAAGTGCCATAAAGAGAGCATTGGGCAAAGCAAACGTTGGGCCATCTCTTGATTTTGAGCAGGAGGTAAGTTTTAATGCCGAACCACCAAAACTAAACCATCAGTATCGCGCACCTGAAATAAATGTCAATCCAAACTACAATCCTTTTAAATCAAATAGCGGTGCAGGTGCAAATACTTTAGAAAAACTCAACAAACAAAATTGGGAAAGTATGTTTGAAGGCTTTAAGCAAAATGAAGCCAATCAAAGTGACGAAAAAGAAAATACACAGCATGCTCTAGAATCAATTAAAACTGAAAGTGCATCCTTTGATGTGTTTCAGATTAATCACAAATACATCATCACATCATACAATAATAATTTATTGGCCATCGATTTGCAAAGGGCCCACGAAAGAATTTTATACGAACATTATTTAAATACCGGCGTTTCGCAAGCCATTCATTCGCAACAGTTATTATTTCCTGAACACATTGAGTTAAGTACGAATGACTTTACTTTATTAAAAGACCTGTTGGATGAATTTAAATTGTTGGGCTTTGATATTAATATTTTTGGCAAAAATAACATTGCCGTAAATGGTAGTCCGAGTGATTTAGAACAATTTAACGTGAAACAGATGATTGAAGGCATCTTGGAAACCTACAAATTAAATACCTTAGATCATAAAATAGAAAAGCATGATAATTTGTGTCAAGCAATGGCAAAGAACGCATGCATTAAATACGGAAAAGTTTTAGAAATTGATGAAATGAAAATGCTGGTGAGCAATTTGTTACACTGCGAAAATTATTTGTACACGGCGAGCGGAAAAACAATCATGATGGAAATGCTTTACCAAGACATTGAAAAGCACTTTAAAAAGTAATGAACTACGACAATCAATATCGCCCCAGTGGCTTTGGCTTTTTGCCCGTTGTGACCAAAAATATTTTGATCATCAATGTGATTTTATTCATCGCCACCGAACTATTAAAATATTCGAAAGGCATCGACTTAAATGACTATTTGGGATTACATTATTATTCAGCCACGAATTTTAAGCCGCATCAATTTGTTACCTACATTTTTATGCATGGCAGTTTTCAGCACATTTTATTCAACATGTTTGGGGTGTATATTTTTGGCCAAGTGTTAGAGCAAATATGGGGGCCAAAAAGGTATTTGATATTTTATTTGGTCACAGGATTTGGTGCAGCCATTGCACAATACATTGTGATATCGTATTCAATCGCGCCGGTGATTGAATCGATACAAGCAGTGCAAGATAATTTAAATGCTGGCACACTTGAAGCTTTATTAAACAAGGCTGAATTTCAAAATACCTTTTCGTTTAATTTCTTTCCTACCTACAGTGATTTTGTTCAAAAATACAATGCTGCCATTCTTGAAAAATCGCCAAGGGCAATGGCATTGGCTTCTCAATTTTTAATTGATTACAAACAACAATACCTCAATTCGCATGTAATCATTGGCGCTTCGGGTTCGTTGTTTGGTTTATTGGGCGCCTTTGGGATGTTGTTTCCAAACCGTTATTTATATCTCTACTTTTTCTTTCCTGTAAAGGCCAAATGGCTGGTAACCGCATATGGTGCCATTGAATTGTTTTCGGGCATTCAAAACAGTCCTGAAGACAATGTTGCCCATTTTGCACACTTGGGCGGTTTATTTGTAGGCATTATTATGGTTTTATTATGGCGCCGAAATCGTCAAGAATTTTATTGAAGCAATGACTTTATTTCAAAAGATAAAATACAGTTTCGAAACGCAAAGTAGTTTAACCCAAATTGTGGTTGTTAATTTCGTGATGTTTTTGGTTGTGAATGTGGTGGCTAATTTGAGTCATGTGCCTCTGCTGAATTATCTTGCCCTTCCCATTGAAGGCCTTCCTTTTGTATTCAAATTTTGGACACTCTTTACATACATGTTCACGCATGTTGATTTTTGGCATTTGTTTTGGAACATGATTTTGTTCTACTTCTTTTCGCAATTGTTTCTAAATATAATGGGCTCAACAAAACTTTTGTATTTGTATGTATTGAGCGGATTATGTGGCGGAGCTTTGGTTTTAATTTTGGGTATTTTGTTTCCTATGTCGTTTTCAGGAGCCGTTTTAATTGGCGCATCAGCCGCGGTACTCGGCATTGGTGCTTGCATGGCTATTTTTTCGCCCAATTACAGAGTTTACTTATTTGGTGTATTGGAAATGTCGTTTAAGTATGTTTACTTATTGATTTTTATTTTGAATACCATTGTTGATTTATCGATTAACACCGGCGGTAAAATTTCGCATATTGGCGGTGCCTTGTTCGGTTTGTTGTATGGTTACAAATTAAAAAACGGTGTTGATTTATTTCAATTTTCATTTTCCAGAAAAAAGAAATCACCATTAAAGATGGTATACAAATCAAGCGCAGTTAATTCAAATACAGCTTATGCACAACAAAATGATGATCAACGTTTAAACACATTACTCGATAAAATTTCGAAGAGTGGTTACGACAGTTTATCAAAAAGTGAAAAAGATGAATTATTTATATTATCCCAAAAAAAATAATTTTAATCATGAAAAGAAAAGAATTTATTAAAAAGGGTTTGTTTGGCAGCTTTTTTTTAAGTGTAGGTACAAGCTTTGGAAACAATGTGCAATCCTTTTCAAAACCAGGCGGCTATCGCCCTATCGAAGGGGTGTTGTCGCCAACCAATACACACATGGTGGGTGACGGGTTTAAAGTGATGAATTTTTTTCCTAACGGTAAAGGCTTTGAAGAAAGAATGAGTCCGTTTTTTTTATTGGATTTTAATGCGGAGGTGAATTTTCCACCCAGTGATATTGCGCGGGGCGTTGGTGTTCATCCGCACAGAGGAATTGAAACAGTTACTTTTGCTTACAAAGGAAGTGTAGCGCATCACGATAGTGCCGGCAATACCGGAGTGATCAATCCGGGTGATGTGCAATGGATGACGGCCGGTGGCGGCGTTTTGCACAAAGAGTACCATGAGAAAAACTGGGACAAACAAGGCGGAACATTTGAAATGGTACAATTGTGGATTAATCTTCCTAAAAAACACAAAATGACGCCTGCAAAATACCAAAGTATTTTACACGCAAACAAACCAAACATTCAATTGCCGCACAACGCAGGTAGTGTGCATGTGGTGGCCGGTGAATTCAAAGGATTAAAAGGCATTGCCAATACTTTTTCACCTGTTAACATTTACGATATACATTTAAATGCCAATGGTGAAGTTGATTTTAATTTGCCTGCTGCTTTTAATTCGGGTATTTTGGTGATAGATGGAAGCATTACTGTTAATGAACAAACAGCTGTTCCTGAAAACCACTATGTACAATTTGCCAATCAAAGCGGCGCCATTCATATCAAAGCAAAAAGCAAGTGCATCTTACTCGTATTAAGTGGGGAGCCGCTTAATGAGCCTTATGTGGGTTACGGGCCATTTGTGATGAATACCGAAGACGAGATTCGTCAGGCTATTCAGGATTACAATGCAGGAAAATTCGGGTTTTTGGCTGATAATTAAATACACTTAAAATAATCAAAAGGCTCCATGCAATCTTTGCATTGGTAAAGCGCCTTGCAGGCAGTGCTGCCAAATTGAGAAACCATTGTTGAGTTTTTACTTTTGCATCTTGGGCAGGTAACGGCTTTGGGTTTGTTGCTTAAAAAAGATTTATCGCTAGTGCTTTCTTCAGGTGGTGCGATACCATATTTTTGTAATTTTAATTTTGCTTCTTCACTCAACCAATCGGTGGTCCATGCCGGAGAGTAAACCATTGAAACATGAACTGTTTCATAACCGTTTTCTTTCAGTTTTTTACAAACGTCATCTTCCATTTGTTTCATGGCCGGGCAGCCACTGTATGTAGGGGTAATCACCACATCGATGCTTTTGCCGTTGGAACTTACCTTACGAATAACACCAAGTTCAACAATGGAGATAACAGGAATTTCAGGATCAGGAATTTCGGAAAGCAGGTCAAATATTTCTTTTTCAGTGTGCATATATTATTTGACGCAATTTGATTTTACTGTTATAGAATAAAGATAGCAGCAATAATCATGATGACTATGATGATGACGTATTGCCAAATGTCAACAAAATAAGGGTATAGTTTTCTCCAATCTTTTTTTTCCGACATAACTTATCGCAATGAAAAACTTACCATTTGGCACCGGGATGCATGCGTGGCAAAGCTTGCATTTCGGATAAAAGATGGCCTAAGTGTTCGGTGTGCACGCCTTTACGGCTGCCGGTTTGCATATAAACTTCGCTTGGAACTTTTACATGCGCTTCGGTTAAAAGTGCATTCATTTCTTTTTCCCACAAAGGTTTAAGGTCATTTAAATTAACCGCAACACCCTGTTTAATGAGCAATTCGTCGATTTCATTCATTTCAAAAAGTTCGGCTGTGAAAGGCCATACTTCATCAAAACCCTTTTGCAAACGTGCAGCAGAATCATCGGTGCCATTTCCAAAACGCACTACCCAACTAAAGCTATGGCGTTTATGATAGGTAATTTCTTTGATGGATTTTGCAGCGATACCGGCCAAGGTTTCGTTGTTGCTTTTGGTTAAAGCGGCATAAAAATGAAAATCAAAACAATCAACCAATGCTTGGCGAATCATTGTTTTTGCATAATCACCATTTGGTAATTCGGTGATTAGGGCATTAAAATATTCGCGTTCGCTTCTTAAAAAAGCGATATCATCTTCAGTTCGTCCTTTGTCTTCAAGTTTTGCAACATAATCCAATAAACTTTTTGCACGACCAAAAAGATCGAGTGAAATATTGGTAAGCGCCAAATCTTCTTCTAAATACGGACCAACACCGGTCCATTCGCATAAGCGTTGTGCAAGAATTAAGCTGCTATCGCCAATTCTAAGCGTATATTTTAATAATGCTTCGTTCGAATTCATTTTTATTAAATTAAAAATTGAGAATTAAAAATTAAGAAATGCAGCGTCTCATTTTACATTCTTAACTTGTAATTATTAATTAACTACATGTGTCCAACTCCATCCGGAATTTGATAAAAAGTTGGGTGACGGAAAATTTTATCATTTGCAGGATCGAAAAACGAACCAATGTCTTCGGGGCTGCTCGATACGATTGCCGCGCTTGGGGCTACCCAAAGGGCCATGCCTTCGCCACGACGCGTGTATAAATCTCTTGCATTTTGCAATGCCATTTCGCCATCAAATGCATGAACACTTCCGCAGTGTACAAAAGGTTGACCTGATTTTTTTTGAACGAAAACTTCCCACATTGGGCCTTGTGAATCACTCATGATTGAAATTTTTAATGTTGAATTATAAATGTTAAATTATTAAGCTGCTTGAACATGTTTTTGTTTGTCGGCATAAGCTGCTGCTGCTGCTCTCACCCATTCTCCTTCGCGATGTGCTTTGTTTCGATCGGCTAGTCGTTGCTTATTACAGATGCCATTACCTTTGATTACATTTTTAAATTCGCTCCAATCCGGATCGCCATAGTCGTAACCTTTTTTAGATTCGTTCCATTTTAATTTTGGATCAGGAATTGTAAGGCCAAGATATTCGGCTTGAATCACAGTTTGGTTTACAAAACGTTGGCGTAATTGATCATTCGATTCGCGTTTAATTCTCCACTTGAGGGCGTTATCGCTATTTGGGCTTTCAACATCGGGCGGACCAAACATCATTAAAGTTGGGAACCACCAACGGTTCATGGCATCTTGGGCCATTTCTTTTTGTTCAGGTGTACCAAACGACAGGTGTGTCATTATTTCGTAACCTTGGCGTTGGTGAAAACTTTCTTCTTTACAAATACGCACCATGGCGCGGCTGTATGGGCCGTATGATGTGCGTTGCAACATTACTTGATTCATGATGGCAGCACCATCAACCAACCAACCAATGGCACCAACATCGGCCCAAGTTAATGTAGGGTAATTAAATATGGATGAATATTTTGCCTTGCCGGTAAGGAGTGCATCAATCATTTCATCGCGGCTGATGCCAAGCGTTTCGGCTGCAGTGTATAAATATAAACCATGACCGCCTTCATCTTGCACTTTGGCCAAAAGCACCAATTTTGCGCGTAAACTTGGGGCGCGAGAAATCCAATTCCCTTCAGGTAACATCCCCACCACTTCGCTATGTGCGTGTTGTGAAATTTGGCGAATTAAATGCTTGCGGTAATTATCCGGCATCCAATCCTTGGGTTCAATAAATTCATTTTTCGCCAGTTTAGCTTCAAAAACTTCTTCAAAATTCATAATACTCTTTTTTCGATTTGTGATATTACAATAACAAATATAAGTGTAAAGATGTTCGCGGCAATATCTGAAAATATAATATGACAACAATCATGGACAATTGGTCTGAAAAGATAAATTTTTTTATGCTTGTCAAAAGGGCTATTTTTGCGCTCTATTTATTAAAATATGGCACGTTTTCACAGCCTTAAGGTTAAGGACATACGCAGAGAAACAGCAGAGGCAGTTTCGGTTGAATTTGAGATTCCGGCACAACAACAACCTGAATATCAGTTTAAACAAGGACAATACATTACACTTAAACTCATGATTAATGGTGAGGAATTAAGACGTTCATACAGTATTTGTGCGGCGCCGCATGAAAAAGAATTGCGGGTGGCCATTAAGGAAGTTTCGGGCGGAAAAATGTCGACATTCATTAACCGTGAATTAAAAGTAGGCAGTCAAATTGATGTGATGACGCCCATGGGTACTTTTCACAGTATTTTATCGGGCAGTCACAAAAAAAATTATGTGTTATTTGCCGGCGGAAGCGGTATTACACCAATGATGAGCATTATTAAGAGCATTTTGTATGTTGAAAAATCTTCACACATCACCTTGATTTACGCCAACAAAAACGAAGCAAGTACCATTTTTAAAACACAATTAGATCAATTGGCGGCTTCACATGCGGCTTTAAAATTGGTTTATGTATATGAGCAAGCGGCTACCGAAACACCGGCATTACAAACAGGCATGATTAGCAAGGATAAATCATTGGCTTTATTGGAAAATTTTGGCGGGGTAAACGCGGATGAATATTTTATTTGTGGTCCGGGCCCGATGATGGAGAACGTAAAAGAAAGTTTAGAAGCGTTAAAAATTAACAAGGAAAAAATTCACATCGAGTATTTTAGTGCCGTTATTGATGCGGTGAATAAAGCTGCTAACACAAATGATTCGGCGGCCTTGGGCGCCCATGTGAAGGCCAAAATAAAAGTGATTCAATACGGTGTTGAAACCGATTTTGAGTTGGAGGCAGGCAGTATCAGCATTTTAGATGCCGCCATCGAAGCCGGCGTTGACGCGCCATTTAGCTGCAAGGGTGCTGTTTGTTGCACCTGTAGAGCCAAAGTACTTGAAGGAAAAGTAAAAATGGATGCCAATTTTGCATTAACCGAAGCAGAGGTTGCTGAAGGTTTTATTTTAACCTGTCAATCGCATCCTATCACTGAAAATGTGGTGGTTGATTACGACGCCTAACAACATCCACAAATAGTTTCGTTAATTTTCTGACTGATTTTTGTCAACTAGAAATTTTCTTAAGCCACTAATTTTGTAGTGGATTAGCTCAACATGCAGAATGTATTTCTCAGATGTTAGGTACACGCCTTTTCATTTAGGTACTTTTTTTTGATGAATCCAAGTGGAGAATAAAGCCACAATGAATCATGATTTAATCATAAAATATTATGAAAAGCATTAAAAAGAAAAGGCTTAATGACAACTTACCCAAAAGAGAATCTTCGCTACAAATCATGGAGTATATTGATGAAGGTTATGTTTGCTTAAGTAAAGACCTTAAAGTACTTCATCTGAATAAAAGAATTAGTTATGGGCTTGGCATAAATGCTGAAAGTATTATCGGAAAAAGTATTTTGGACCTCAACGAAGAATTGATTGCCTGCAAAACGGTTGAACGCATCAAGAATGCGATTCAAGAGAACAGGGAATTAAGTTGTATTGAATTTTATAAACCATTAGGTGTTTGGTTTGAATGTGTGATTTGTCCTTCGGAGCAAGAAGTTTGCCTGCTTTTTAAAAAGGTTAATAGTCCTAACGAAACCGAAAGTGAGCAATTAAATTTAGAAAACCGTGCTCGACTTTTACTTGAAAGATCGGAGGATGTGATTGTTTTAAGTAATTTGGATGGTGAAATTATTTCGGTTAACCGCGCTTTTGAACAAGCCACCGGTTATAGTGCCCATGAAGTAATTGGCAAAAGTAGGGTTGCGTTTTTACTGCCTGAAGATATTGAAAAATCGGTGCATGTATTTGATGACTTGGCAAGTCGGCCCGGTCAGTCGATTGAAAAAACAACCCGACTTATTTCAAAGGAAAAGGAAACCATTTGGCTCAAAGGAAAAATAACCAATATGGTGCACGAGCCTAGTATCAAAGCTTTTGTATCTAACTTTCACGACATCACAAGTTTAAAGAAAGCTGAAGCCGTTTTGGTTTCGAACGAAAATTTGTACCATAAATTATTTGAACATTTATTGTATGGGTTTGTATATGCTAAAGCTATCCGTGATAAAAACAATCAGGTGATTGATTTTGAGTATATCTCTGCGAATAAGGCCTATGAAGAGATCGTTCAGTTTAACAATGTGATTGGTAAAAAGATTTCTGAATTACGAAAAGACTTCTTTGTGAATCCTCCTGAATTTATGCCAGGGGTTAGAAAAGTAATGGATACCGGACTTGCGCACACTGAGGAATTTTATGTGGCCAGAATTCAAAAGTGGTTATCATTAACATATTACAGCGCTGAGCCCGATTATTTTGGTTGTATCGTTGATGATATTACTGAGCACAAAACATTGTATGAGCAACAAAGATACATTGCATCTATTGTGAATTCATCGGAAGATGCCATTATTAGTAAGGACCTTGAAGGCAATATTTTGAGCTGGAATAAAAGTGCCGAAAGATTGTATGGTTATTCAGAGGAAGAAGCAAAAAAAATGAATGTGTCGGTTTTGATACCCAACGACAGAGCTTTTGAAGGCCCTGAAATCATTGAAAAAATTAAAACCGGCAAACACGTTCAACAATACGAAACAACGCGCATCACAAAAAACAAAGTAACGCTTGATGTATCGCTTTCTATTTCTCCCATACACAATGTTGAAGGAAAAATAGTTGGTGCTTCTGTTATTGCAAGGGATATTCGTGAAAGCCTTAGACAAAAAAAACAGGAAGCTTTGTTGGCATCAATTATCAATTACACCCAGGATGCGATTTTAAGTAGAGACTTGAACGGTATCATTACATCATGGAACAGTGCCGCCGAGAAATTATTTGGTTATACGCAAGCAGAGGCAATTGGCATGCATGCTTCGAAATTATTTCCAAGTGACCTGAGTCATGAGTTAAAAATGATTGACGAGTTGCTCTTGAATGGACAGCCCGTGAAATATTTTGAGACTGAGCGCATCAATAAATTTGGTGAGAAAATTTATGTTTCACTTGTTGTTTCGCCAATTTATTCATTGGGCATGGTGGTTGGCGCATCAGTAATTATACGTGATGTTACCGAGAAAAAAATATTCGAGAACAAATTACGAGAATCAGAAAATAACTTAAAAATAATCTTCGAAAACAGTGAAGAATCGTTTCTGTTTTTAGACTTCAATTGCATTGTGAAAGCTTTTAACAGCAAAATGAAAAACAGTGCGCTAACCAAATTTGGAGAAGAAGAATTGTGTGTAGGAAAATCCATTTTCAATTTTACCAATAAAGCAAGGGCAAATTATTTAATGGCTGACCTTAAAAGGGCATTTAATGGTGAAACCTTTTCAGTTGAAATTGATGCTTACACAGATTATCAAAGTCCCTTTTGGTTTAAATCAACCTATTCGCCTGTTAAGGAAAACGGAAAAGTGATTGGTGTTTGTATTGCAGTGAATGATATCACAACGGCCAAGTTGGCGGAGGGTAATTTAAAACAATCAGAAAATAATTTAAAAGCGGTATTCAATAATAGTACACAAGGATTTGTTTTATTGAATAAGGATTTCGAAATACAATTATTCAATGAAAATGCCGACCAATATACATTTAACAGCTCACTAAAACATTTGATAATCGGCAATTCTATATTAAGTATTGTAGATGAGAATAAAAAATCAATCTTGTTACAACATTTGAATGATGTGGTGAACAAAAATATTATTCACAGCGTTGAAATGTACAGTGAGGTAAAAGGTGAATTGTTTTTAGAAATTACTTTGAGTCCTGTATATGGTCATAAAGAAATTACAGGTGTTTGCGTAAACATTAATAACATCACAGATAAAAAATTAATTGAACAAGAACGACTATTTGATCAACGTAATTTGGAGGCATTGATTAATAACACCAGCGACATGATGTGGAGCATCGACAAGGATTATCAATTGGTGACATTTAATAAGCCCTTCGAAAGGCACATGGAAAATGTAGTGGGAAAAAAATTGGTGAAAGGAATTTCGCTCATTGAAATAGCAAACCATGCGCCGGTATTTAATCGTTTTATTGAAAATTTATCACGGGCATTAAAGGGTGAATCTTTTACTGAAGTTGAGGCAGTACCCATGATCAAAGACACATGGATTGAATCATCCTTTTATCCCACTTTTCAAAATGACCTTGTAATTGGCACTGCTTGTTTTGTGCGAAATATTTCTGAGTTAAAAAAACGTGAGCAAGAAAAAGAAATATTCATTAAAGAGTTAACCCAAAGCAACGCTGATTTGCGTCAATTTGCATATATCACCTCACATAATTTAAGGGGGCCAATTGCAAATTTGCTTGGATTAACCAATTTATTGGATCATTACCCGGTGAAAAATGCAACATTGATGCAAATATTGGAAGGCATTAAAAAAGCGGCCAAGCGATTTGATGAAACGGTGAAAGACTTAACGCAAATTTTAACAATCAAAGACAATCTTACTGTGCCAAGTGAAGTCTTAAAATTTGAAAACAGCTTGAATTTAGCGATGGAACAATGTCAAGACATTATCACTGAGAGTAAAGCCAACATCATCTCCGATTTTTCAAAATATCCGATTGTGCACTTTAATAAATCATACCTCGACAGTATTTTAATGAATTTATTAACCAATGCGATTAAGTACCGCGATTTTGCTAGGCCCTTAGAAATAAACATCAACACCCAATTGGAAGAAGGTTTTATTGTATTGACATTTCAAGATAACGGCATTGGCTTTGATGCTACTTCAAATGAAAACAAATTATTTAAACTATATCAGCGCTTTCATACTGAAAGAGAGGGCAAGGGTATGGGATTATTTTTAATTAGAACGCAATTGGAAACCTTGGGCGGAAAAGTTTCGGTTGAAAGCAAAATAAATGAAGGCACAATCTTTAAATTAAAATTTAAAAAATGAGCGAAATAAATAATAATTATAAGCATCAGTACACCATGATTATTGATGATGAAGACTTGGATAATTTTTTAAATGAAAAGTTGATAGCCTTTAATAATTTTTCAAAGCATGTTTATATACACCGCAATGCTGTAAGTGCGTTAGATTTTTTAAATGATCTTAAGGAACAAGGCTCAAAAGGCATTCAAGTTTTTCCGGAAGTCATTTTTATTGACCTTAATATGCCGGTGGTTGATGGTTTTCAATTTATTCAATCTTTGAATGAAATTATCGACAAGAAGGAAATCAATCCGAAATTGGTTGTGCTAACTTCCTCTGTATCACAAAAGGACAGAGAAAAGATTTTTGCAATGAGCCCGGAATATATTTTCGCCACAAAACCTTTAAGCGGAGAATATTTAAAATCGCTTTCGTAATTAATTTTTGTCAATCACAATTTTTTTGCTGCATACAATCATCTTGTTTTGGTAAATGCTGATGTTGTATATTCCTTCAGAACACCCTGATAAATCAAGCACAAGAGATTGATTGGTTTGTAAATATTTTTCCTCAATTAGGCGGCCAATTACATCAGTTAATTTAATTTGAACCAATTGAGTGTTGTTTTTGTTGCTGTTATCGAATAAAATAGTCAATTGTGTTTTGGCGGGGTTAGGAAAGATGTTCAATGAAAACGGCGATTGTAATTCATTGAGTGTTTCGCAAATATTGACATTGGCAGTAAAGGTTTTTTCAGAAGTACAATTATTATTTGTATTGGTGCCAACAACCGCATATGTAAATTGAAATTGTGGCATTACAACCATGGTTTGTGTTGTGGCGCCGGTGCTCCAAGTATAAGAATTAGCGCCGCTTGCCGACAAGATTAGCCACTCTTTTTGGCAAATGGTATCGCGACCGGAAATGGTGATGTTGGGATTATAGGCGGCAATATGAATCACTGTATTTAATGTGTCGGTTTTACAATCATGCGTAATAATTGCTTGGGCTGTGTAGGTGCCAGGCATAGCGTAAATGTGTTTTGGATTCAGGGAATTGGAATAATTCAAAGGCCCTGCACTTGCTTCTCCAAAATTCCAAAGCGCAGAGTTTGGACTATTACCGGAAGCCACGCAACCGGGAATACTGTTTACAATGGCACAAGAAAAACTCACTGTTTGACATAGAACTTGTGTAAACATGCTGTAAGTAGGGCTACTTGGGAAAGGATTAAAATAAGTGCTATTGAATGACGGCAAAGACATGATTGTGTTTGGCCAATTAAAATTAAATGCAGTGTTTGAATAATTGCAAGCGGGGCCCAAGGCATTCGGATTATTAATTACCGAAAGGTTATCCGATCCACTTGAAATATATATTTTACCGTTTGGTGCCAATTGCATGCTTCTGTGATAGGCACCTTGCAATGTGTCGATGGTTTTTTTAGATGCCAAAATTTGGATGGCTGTTCCTGCGCATAAATTCCATTGGTCAATTTCATCGGGTGTATTTCCCGGAAATACATGATTTGCACAGGCATATAAAACCGAGCCATCGTTCGAAAAATCACAAGCAACATAACCCATCATGTTGCTATTGAGGTTAAGACTATTCGATACCAGGCCATTTGATTTATCAAAATCATACACTTCTAAATTGGTGCTTGCAGGATATGCAATTTTTTTTCCATTCGGCGAAAACTTCATTTGCCCAATATTCGCCATCAATCCCTGTTGGGCAATAGCAGTAATTACCGGCGACGTGCTGATACCGGATGAACTCAACAAATGCGCTTTAAATAGATTGCTGTTTAAGTCATGTTTTAACAACCAAATGTCGATGCCGTTGCAATGTGTTGTGGCTGCCAATTTTCCGTTTGAGGGAGTGCTATCAAGTAATTGACTTTTTACCACCACCGAACCTTGTCCGGAAGCCAAGTTCATATCCACAATGGCATAATAAAGCCCATGAATTGTAGAATTTGAAGCGCTTTGACTGAAAACAAAATATTGATTGCTTAATCCGGGCTTTTTAAGAATAATTGTTGACTGCACCGTTACTCCCGTTGGAATAAGTGAATTACTATTGGCCATGGGAAAGTGTGAAGCATTCCAAATATTTATGCCATTCGTATAGAACAATAAATTGCCGGCAGCGTCGGCGATGCTTGCACAAGCACTCATAGAGCCCATTTGCGACAAGGCACTAGAAGGTGTGGGAGGATTGGTCATAAAGTCAATCGACTCGTAAAATCCAAAAAACCATTTTTTGGTTTCATTTTGCGAAAATGAAGAAAGTAACAGAATTTGAAAACAAAAAAAAGTGAGGGTTTTTTTCATGCGTAAATTTTATATCCTTCAGTTCCACAATGCAAAAATCGAGCCGAATCACAATTAAATTTATTGGTCCATGCCTTCAATATCTCTTCTGTCCTTTTTTGTAGGTCGGCCACTGCCTTTATCACGCTGAATGTTTACTTTAAAAAAGGCCGAGGGTAAAATTTCGTTTTTATCGGGTTTGGGTGAATGATCAACATAGTGTTTTTGGGCCAATTCGAAGCTTCCGCGTTTATCGATATAAGCCAATACTTCTACAATTTTTTTGGTGCTGCCGATGCTGAGGGTGAAGGTTTCACCAATTTTTACTAGGTGTGAAGCTTTAAAATTTTGTCCGTTCAATTTTACTTTCCCCCCTTTAATGGCTTCTGAAGCAAGGGTTCGCGACTTATACATGCGAATGGCCCAAAGCCAAGTATCTGCTCTTACCTCCATTAATTCAAAACAATAAATTTGGTAGAATAAGCCACATTGCCATCGGTTAGCCAAATAAGATACACCCCGTTTTCTAATCCTGCAACACTAATTGCTGTTAAATCATTCGATGTAAATAAATCGAGTTTTTGAAGCGAACGTGCACCTTGGTTAAACAAATAGCCAAAAACATTGGCATTGCCGGCATTGATAAGTTTAAGATTTAATGTTGAATTGCCTTGATACACCGGATTTGGATAGGTGTACATGTTACTCCCCTGATTTTTGCCAACATAAATTTTTTGAATGGCAACATCGTATGGTTGTAAGAATATTTTGTAAAAATTATATTGGTTCACGGCAGGACTGGCATCACTAAAACTTTTGGTTTCAGGTGTTGCGTAGTTACCACAAACTTGTGGTGAATCATATATTTGAAAATAGTTCAATGAATCGGTGCTGCGATAAACAGTAAAGCCGCTGCAAGAACTGCCGGGTGTGATGGTAAATTTACCAGTTACAATATTGGCAGCTGTATTTAAATTAAAGTCGGCAATACGTTGGGCTTTACCAACATAAAAACCGATTAAAAAACACAGAACTAATTTTTTCATTTATTCCTCAGTGATCCAAATATATTTGTTAATGCCTTTGTAATATAAAGTTAAGGTATAATTGCCTTTTGGCAGTTTAATTGATTTCATATCGATTAACAATTGATTGTTACCTTTTTTATATGCCTTTGCTTTTATGTGTTTACTATTAAAACGCGGATCAATTGGTTTGCTTATCTCAGCTTCTAAAATAAGGTCTTCAGCACAAAAAAAATCGATGGCCATTTGTGCTTTGTAAGCAATGGAAGATTGAATTTGGATTAACTGATAAGCCTTGTAATCAGCTTCCTGTATTTGCGCTAATTCATTCAAATTAATTTGTGTTCTTTTCTTTTCAATTGGGTTGCACCACGACGCCCAAGTTTGTTGATTCATTTCTTCAAAGAAATCGCAGAATGAATTTTTTTTAAGCAACAAGGGCTTGTCGTTGAGTTTAAAATAGTCGAATTTCAGTCCGCCGTTAATACTCTGTGCAAGACTTACATCGCAAAAATTTAAATGCACATCATTTTGTTGATCGAAATAAAGGAGCGAAACTTGGCCGCTTTTTGAATCGACATTTAGTTTTGGAGACCATTGGTTTTTATGATTTGGGCGGTATGTTACCAAAATCGGATCCGTCCAATGTAAACCCAAATCATCGCTGTATACCAAAAAAACATCCCAATTGTTTTCACCATTTTTTTGATCGGCCCATGCAATGTACAATCTATTTTTAAACACCTCACCGGTATCCATTTTTAATTGCAAGGATTGCGCTTGCTGGTGATTTTGGTTTACATATTTTAATGCATGAATGGCTTGGGTAGGAAAAGCACATTTGTTTGTTATCAAGTCGACCAATGAAAAGCACAGGCTGTCGTTTTTTTCAAAACATTTGCAAAGAAATCGATCTTTTATTCGGTATTGGGCAACAGCAGTAGGCGAAACTTGGTCACAACAAGCAGTTTGATGCTTTGTTTCGGGGGCCATTTGTGCACAAATCAACTGTGTGTAAAGCACAAAACAAACGATCAAGACAGACGTTAAAAAATCAAGATTTATGTGTTTTGACGCAGGATACATGTCGAACAAAATTAAGGAATTGTTTTAGTTTGGCCTTGGTTAAAAACTTGCAATCAAATAATTCCGGTGTATTTGGCCAATATTTTATATTTACGGATCAAAAAAAATTACATGGATAGTGCTGCAATAAAAAATTACATTGAACAGAACAAAGAACGGTTTTTGAATGAGTTGATGGATTTGCTAAAAATCCCTTCGATAAGCGCAAAGAGTGATTATAAAGATGCTGTATTACAAACTGCAGAAGCTGTAAAACAAAGATTGCTGGAAGCCGGTGTTGATAAAGCTGAGGTATCCCCAAGCAAAGGTAATCCAATAGTGTATGCCGAAAAAATCATCAGCCCTACTCTGCCAACTGTTATTGTTTATGGTCATTATGATGTACAACCTGCCGAGCCATTGGATTTATGGGATTCGCCGCCATTTGAGCCCGTGATTAAAAAAACAGCTGTTCATCCTGATGGCGCGATATTTGCACGTGGGGCTTGTGATGACAAAGGCCAAATGTACATGCATGTGAAAGCCTTTGAAAGCATGATGAAAACAAATAGTTTACCATGTAATGTAAAATTCATGATTGAGGGTGAAGAAGAAGTTGGCTCTCCTAGTTTAGGTCCTTGGATAATTGAAAACAAATCGCGTTTAAATGGTGATGTAATATTGATTTCTGACACTTCGATGATTGCCAATGATACGCCTAGTATTGATACAGGTTTGCGTGGTTTGGCATATATGGAAGTAGAAGTAAGCGGACCAAACAGAGATTTACATTCAGGCGTTTATGGCGGTGCGGTTGCCAATCCAATTAATGTATTGTGTAAACTCATTGCCGATTGTCATGATGAAAACAAACACATTACCATTCCGGGTTTTTACGACAAGGTTGTGGAACTGAGCAATGCCGAAAGAGCTGATATGGCCTTGGCGCCATTTCATTTGGATGAATTTAAAAAAGATTTAAATGTGTCGGATATCATGGGTGAAAAAGGATACAGCACCATTGAGAGAACAGGCATTCGTCCAACATTAGACGTAAACGGTATTTGGGGTGGTTATATTGGTGAAGGTGCAAAAACTGTTTTACCTGCCAAGGCCTTCGCAAAAATCAGCATGCGTTTAGTGCCAAATCAAAATTCGCAAGAAATTAGCGCCTTGTTTCAAAAACATTTTGAAAGTGTAGCGCCTGCTTCGGTGAAGGTAAAAGTTACGCCACACCATGGCGGCGAGCCTGTAGTGGTAAGCACCGAGAGCAAAGGTTATAAAGCAGCGAGCGCAGCGATGGAAAGTACCTTTGGTAAAAAACCGGTTCCTACCAGAGGCGGCGGCAGTATTCCAATTGTTGCCTTGTTTAAAAAAGAATTGGGATTAGACAGTATTTTGTTTGGCTTCGGTTTAGATTCAGATGCTTTGCATTCGCCCAATGAGCACTATGGCTTATTCAATTATTATAAGGGCATTGAAACCATTCCTTTGTTTTATTCAAATTTCACAAACCAAAAATAACACATATGAAAAAAATCGTCTTAGGATTATTGTTTACTTGCATGTTTATCTTTCAATCGTGCAAAAATTTAAAAGAAGTTCAGTGCTTGGGTGTAAGTAAGTTTAAACTAAACAGCATTAATACTGAAGCCATTGATGCCGATATTTTTTTAAAGTTAAAAAACCCGAACACCGCAGGCTTTACAATAGGAAAAAGTGAATTTGACGTTTCGTATTGTGGCATAAAAATGGGCAAAGCAAAATTATTAAAAGGTGTAAAAATAAAAGGCAATGCTGAAGATGTGTATGCTTTTAAATTACAAACCAATTTTAAAAATGTGTTAAGTTTAGACAATGTCATGAATTTATTACAAGCCGTGAATCAAGCCGGTCTTTTAGAAATCAAAGGCGATTTGAATGTGAAAAAAGGATTGGTTTCTAAAAAATTCCCAATCACTTATAATCAAAAAATTAATATTGACTAATTGAAGTTTGCAATTATTGAAATTACACCCGGTTTAATGCCGGGTGTTTTTTTTTGACCGGAAATTAATGATTTGAATTTTATATAGTCCGGAAGCCTTATGAATAAAGTGTCTAAAACCAAAATATTATAAACTAATTTGCCTGAGATTGATTAAAATGAAAGAATTTACGGCGTATTATTAATAGAAGAGATTTAAATTTAATGAAAAATGAAAATTTTAAAATTCGTGATTTAGCGCCAGGGATGTGTAAGCCTGCCTGCCATTGCTTAGCTCGCGCCAAGGCAGGCAGGCCTGCCACCGCCCAGTTAGTGTGACGGCAGGCAAGGTTTAGCTCTTTTTGAGGTTCTACTAATTAAGGCTGGGTGTATCGGCAAAATTAGCAAACACTTCGTAAGAGCTTTTGATTTCGGTAAGTTGTAGCGACCAAAGATTCTCAGGGTTATGCAAAAAAAGATCATTGTTTTTTAACGAATTTAAAAGCCAGTGATGGTTGGCCATTTCATCGTCGAGTTGGTGCTCACCCCATCCACTGTAACCTGCAAACAATCTTAATTGGTGCGGCAAAATTGTGTTGTGTTCGATGCCGTGTAAAAGTTCCTCAAAATTACCGCCAACATAAATGTTTTTGCTGATGCGCACAGAGTCAGAAATTTGAGCGCCCAAAGTATGCATAAAAAAAAGTTGGTTTTGCGCCACCGGACCACCTTCGAAAATGGGCAGGTTACCATTTTTTATTTGGGGGCGTACATCGCGTAAACAAAATTGTGTTTTTATGTTGATGCAAAAGCCAACACTGCCTTCTTGACTGTGATTGGTTAAATAAATCACACTGCGATTAAAAAAGGCATCGCTCAATAATGGGTGTGCGATAAGTAATTTACCTTGCATGCGCTAAATCTACATAAAAAATTAAATTTTAATTTTTGGTTTTTAACGAATTATTCAACCATTTATCGCTTAATTTGTACCGTCTTAAGGACAAATATATAAATGAATTTATCCATTATTGTTGCCACTGATTTAAACAATGCCATTGGTAAAAACAATCAGTTGTTGTGGCATTTGCCTGCCGACTTAAAATTTTTTAAAGCCACTACCATGGGAAATCCTGTGATAATGGGTCGTAAAACATATGAAAGCATTGGCAGGTTATTGCCCGGAAGGAAGAACATTATCATTACCAGGAGTAAAAAATACCAAGTAGAAGGGGCGATTATTGCAAGTGGTTTGAATCAAGCCTTTGATTTGGCCGGTGAAGGAAAAGTGTTTGTGATAGGTGGCGCTGAAATTTACAAAATAGCAATGCCGCATGTGCATGAATTGTATCGTACGGTTGTAAAAGAAACCTTTGACGCAGATACATTTTTTCCTGAAATAAAACTTGATGAATTTAAATTGGTTTGGGAAGAATGTCATCATGCTGATGAAAAAAACAAATACGAATACTGTTTTCAAAAATGGAACAGTGTGCATCAAGGTAGTTTGTAGGGTATTAAAAAATTGAAATCGTTTCAATTCGGATGTGGTGAAGAAATAAATTCAACATCGTGATTTCAAATTATTACAAATTTTTTTATTGAATTTATGGACGCTTTCAGAAGCGGCTTAGTTATTCCGTTTTTATTGTATATTCGCCAACATATTTATGAAAATATTCAGGCATATATTTTCGCCCCTTTGGAAAGTTTGGTTTGTACTTTGGTTTTGTATTCCATTCTTAATTTTATTTCCTGCCTTTTATTTTGCCTTTATTTTTAAAAAACATGCTTTGGTGTTTAAACTGAAGCGTTTGTGGGCCCGCATCATCTGTATTGGTTCATTTTTATATCCACAAATTAAATACCGCCATAAAAAATTTAAAACCCCATCACCTTGTATCATTGTACCCAATCATACCTCATATTTGGATATTGTTTTTAGTCCGTTTTACATTAGCCACACTGCCGTATTTATGGGCAAGGCAGAATTATTAAAAATCCCTTTGTTCAAATATTTCTTTGTTTATTTCGACATACCCGTAAACAGAAAAAGTGTAACGGGCTCGCATAAAGCGTTTGTGGATGCCGGCAAAAAACTCGATCAAAACATTAGCGTGATTATTTATCCTGAAGGCACCATTGGTTTAAGGGGTAAGTTAAGGGCTTTTAAAAACGGGGCTTTTAAGCTTGCCATTGAGAAACAGGTGCCAATTGTACCCGTGGTGAATTTAAACAATTGGTGGTTTTTAGAAAACGGCGGTTTTTTTAAGGCGAATGGCAGTCCGGGGATTCCAAGAATTGTGGTGGGCGATGCTATTTCTACAGTAGGCATGACCGAAAAAAATATTGAAGATTTAAAAAATAAAGTGTTTACCTTTATGCAAGAAGAATTGGATAAATTTTATGGCCACAAGCATTGATATTAAAACGGTAGACGAGATTGCACATTTAGCGCGTTTAGAATTTGACGAACAGTCGAAGCCTGAAATATTAAAAGACATGAACCGCATGTTGGGTTTTATCGAAAAGTTAAATGAATTAGATACCTCCTCGGTTGAGCCATTGATTTATATGACCAATGAACACAGTATTTTGCGTGAGGACGAAGCGGTGAGCAGCTTGACTCAAAAACAAGCTTTACAAAATGCCCCTAAAAAAGATTCGGATTATTTCAAGGCACCAAAAGTGATTGATCAAAATCGCTAATTTTTCTCCAATCCTTTATTCAAAAAAATTTAAAGTATTACACAAAGCTATTCGCTTACTTTAACTTGTTAGGGAAAAAATCGTAATTATTTTAAGATTTACTAAATCTGCGCGCAACACTGCGCCAAAGCATCAAAATTTGTTTTCTGAAAATGAAAACGATCATTAGATATGGAATGGCCATCAAATAGAGGATGCCTGAGTTTAAACCGCGCGCAATTGATTTAGGGTTTGATTTTAATGAAGTTTCGGCAGCTTGTTTGCACATGGCGCATTGTGCTTGTACTTGGTTATTGCACAATAATACCAAAAAGACAATGCCCAGAATTAAGAATATTTTATTTGTACCCAATTTCATTCGCATCAAAAGTACACAAATCTTTGCACAGATAAATCGTTAAATAAGGGCAAAAAAAAGCCGGACAAAAGCCCGGCTAATATTTATTAAAAGGAAATTAATTTTCGCCTTTAAAGTCGGCTTTTCTCTTTTCTAAGAAAGCCGAAACACCTTCTTTAAAATCCTTGCTACCAAATGATTTTCCGAATTCTTCTATTTCTACTTCAAAACCATTGAGGTTATTGTTATATCCGGCGTTGATCACTTTAATGGCTGTTTTAATGGCTGTAGGACTTTTACTTGAGATTTTGTTGGTGATGTCAAAACACTTGTTTAGTAGTTCTTCTTGGGTGGTAACATAGTTTGCCAAGCCCCATTTGTATGCATCTTGCGCGTTAATGAGGTCGGCAGTTACAATCATTTCAAAAGCTTTGCCTTTGCCAACCAATTGGGCCAAACGTTGTGTTCCACCGTAGCCGGGAATAACGCCCAAACTCACTTCAGGCAAGCCCATTTTTGCATTGTCGCTAACAACACGAATATGACATGCCATGGCTAATTCTAAGCCACCACCCAATGCAAAACCATTTACGGCAGCAATAATGGGCTTGGTATAATTTTCAATGAAATTAAAAACTTTAAAATGACCAATGGCACTTAATTGTTTTCCTTGTTCTACCGAGTAATTGGCAAATTCGGCGATATCAGCACCGGCCACAAAAGCTTTGGTTCCCGAACCGGTTAAGATAACAGCACGGATATCACTTTGGTTTTCAGCTTCCACCAAAGTTTCATGCAGTTCTTCAATGGTTTGTTTGTTTAATGAATTTAATTTCTCAGGACGGTTAATCGTAATAACCAAGACACTATTTTTTACTTCTGTTAAGATATACTCGCTTGTAGCCACCATTTTTTTATTTTTAATCAGGTCAAATATAATGTTAATGCCCTAAAAAAAAGCAAAAGTTATGCACCATAAAAAATTTTTTGGGGATAAAATTTTGTCTCTTTTTTTAAGGCCTTTGTTGTGTTGTTTAGCGCTAAATATGCGCTTTTAAATTTAACGTTTGTGCGAGAAATTTAGCCATGCTGAAACAAGACTGCAACAGATATCCGCCGGTAGGGGCGTCGTAATCGAGCATTTCGCCAATTACGTAATGGTTTTTTAAATTTTTTAATGCATAGGATTCATCAATCGCATTTAAGGAAATTCCGCCAACCGTTGAAATGGCTTCATCGATGGGCCCTGCAGAAATAATTTGAATGGGGAAATTTTTTATTAAAAGCGATAATTTATCAATGTTTAAAAAATCATCTTTAGTTAAGTGCGCCTTCATCATTGCAATTTGTGCAGGGGTTAATTTTAATTGTTTATTCAGAGAAGCTGAGAGATTTTTGCTTGCCTTTACATTTATTCTTTTTTTAATCTCGTCGGCACTTAATTGTGGTTTTAGATCAATAAAAACTTGGGCCAAGCTGAATTCCTTCAGTTGTTTTCGAATGGCAGGACTGAGCGGATAAATACCACTGCCTTCGATTCCAAAATGAGTTAGCACCACTTCACCTAAATGCATTGCTTCGCCGCAACGCAATTGACAATTTTTTAACATGGCACCATGGTGCTTTTGAATAAATTGTGATGGCCAATTAACATGATAAGCGCAGTTACTGGCTTGAAAAAATTCAGTTTGAATGTTGTGCTTTTGAAACATGTGTAAGTAATTGCCTTTACTGCCGGTAATTGGCCAGGCGCCGCCGCCCAAGCAAAAAACAACAATGTCGGACTTAACTACTTTTTCCTGTTCTTGATTTTTAAAAATGAATTCTCCTTGTCCATTAAAATCAATTAATTCATGTTCAAAGAAAACATTCACTTTGTTGTTCTCTATTTTTTTCGAGAACATTTTAAGCACTTCAATAGGCTTGATGCCCTTTTTAGGAAAAACACGTTTACTGCTACCAACAAAGGTTTCTATTCCATTGTGATGAAACCAATTGATTAAATCATGGTTTGAGAAAAATTGAAATGCTTCTTTCAAAAAATCTGATGGCGTGTACCGCTTAATAAATTCAGAGGCTATTTCAGAATGCGTAAGGTTTAATCCCCCATCACCGGCTACCAGAAATTTACGTCCTAGTGTTTTATTTGATTCGAATAAAGAGACCTCATATTTTTTTGTGTCAATTTCAGATGCCAGCATCAGCGCTGAAGCACCACCTCCTACTATGATTAATTTAGGGCGCAATTAGTCGGCTTTCACTTTTTGAATCGCATCATCAATACACTTAAACATTGTAGAGAAGAATTGGTAGCGTTGTTTTTCGGCCACCCCGCTGATCAGTGTGCTCTTTTTTTCAAGATTGCGCACCCAATGTTCGGTTTCTTCACAAAATGCAGTATTGGTTGTTGACAATGAATTCATGGTGTTGAACGAAATATATGAATATCTTGCATCGCCCATCACAACATAAATACAATTGGTGCCTAACACAATGTCACTTTGATACATAAAAAAAGTTTCATTAGTGTCGGAAATATTTTTGCGTGCGTTGGCTGCATTTTTGTTCAGCATTTCTGCCATTGCTCTATAATCGGTTAACAGTTCAACGGCCATGGTTTTATCAATTAAACCACTTTCATAATAATAGGCTATTTGTCGAATGCCTGTTAAAATAGTGCCATCGGTCCATACCTCTGCACTAGGAACCTTGAGATACTCTTTGAAAGAATTGTGGGCCAAATCAATTAACTTTTCGGGAATTAAATTCCAATCAAATTTTTGGTGTTGATAATCTTGAACATTTAAAACACTACGCTGCCAATAAAAAAGTTTAAAAGCAGTTAATTTTTTGCTAAAAAAAGAATAAAATAAAGGCACTTCTTCAGCCACATAAAATATCTTTTTGTTGTCGAATTGGGCAATGGTTTTAAGATGGTCAATGAGTCGATTAATATAATCCTCAAAATTTTTTGCGTTATCGGTTAGTTTGGTATAATTAAATGTAACGGTGCTTGACTGGTTACCGAAAATTTCATCCACACTAAAATTATAATGCTTAGAAATTTTAAAAATTTCGTTTAAACTAATTTCTGTTTCGCCTCTAATTCTGCGATATGCACTGTCGGTGCTAACATTTAATATATCTGCCAATTCTTCGGCCAATCCAATTTTTGGGGGCAGAAGGTCTTTTAAACGCTGAAAAAAAACATCCTGAACCGATTGCTGATTAAGGCTTTTACTCGCTTTTTTAACTGCCATATAATTATCAATTACAAAAATAAAGGTATCTTTTTTGTTG
>CANGGP010000042.1 GCA_947453445.1 Sphingobacteriaceae bacterium | reverse complement strand
TTTTTCTACTTCCTCAAATTAATCGATTCATATCTGAAGTGTTAAATTTTTTGATTCTGCGTTTTATTGTATTACATTTGATTAAACCTAATCTTAAACCCCATGAAAACAAAACACTTTTTATTTGCCTCTATTGTATCAGTAGTGGCTATTTTGGCTTGCAACAAGTTAAAAAACACCCCCCCCCATTCTGATTCTTCTAATGTTGCCGAGATGGTTGCTAAAGGAAAAATGAGGCATATTCCGGAGAAAAAAATAAACTTGAACCCAACGGAATGCAATAACACAATAAAAGGATTTAAAAATAAAATTAATCATACCGCTGGTCAGCAGGCAAGATTAATTGACCAAGAAAATGTTGCGCTTGACTCAGCTACTTGGGTTTTGGAGGCTGCACTGAATTATGATTTTGACTACAACGATGGTGAAAATTATGAAACCATTGGCACAACAATTACTATGACAACTACAATCAATGAAGACTACATGCTTGTAAATAGTACCGACTTGGAAAATGTATATTCAGATTTTAATACTGCAATCGCTACTTTAGAAAATAGTACGACAAAAATTAAAATTGTTGATATTGAGAGCTACCTTTATGATCCAGGAACCGGCGTAGTTGTATTTGAAGGTAAAATAACCAAGGTCAATCTTGCTAATCTTTATGCTTGTACTAGTCCTGTTTTCAGCACATCAGCAACGGGACTTTCTGTTTGCGATGCCACAACATATTCAACATATTTTGGTTGCTCACCGTCAACAAGTAATACAAATGCTTTAATTGAAATCAACAAACAGATAAATTGCGAATCAAACTCATACGCAGATTGTGGAAATAATGGTTGGTATTGGACAAACGTTGGAAGTCAGTCCGCAGTTCTTCAAAATACAGCTGGAGCCACAGGTTCAAATCCATATCCATCAGCATTATATTGTTCAGGTTTTAACTTGCTTTCTTATTATTGCCCTGCGATCACAATTTCTGTTTCACAAGCAAATAGTTTATATTCTAATCTTTCTGCACTGGCTTATACACCTCAAATTAATAGCGCTGTTCATGGTGTTACAGTATGTGTTGACCCACACATTACAAGTGGTTCACCCGTTATGGCATCAATTTGTTGGAAAATGCAGGTTGATTATGGCACGCGTGTTTGTAGGACAGAATCTCAATAATTAAAAATCTTTTGGATGAAAATTTACACTAGCAGATTTTTAAAAATAATGTTTCTATTGCTTTTGTTGAATTCAATTAATCAACATTTGCATTGTCAAATTTTTGGCTTATTGCAAAATAATCCACCTAAATACTACACTGGGCTGCTTAGATACCCTGTAGATGGTAATTATAGAATCTTAAATGCTAAATGGGACAATATCAACGGACTTAATATTGATTATCAAATTTTAGTTTATTCAGGAAACTTCTCTCTTATTGACAGTGTGAATTTACCGCATTCTTGTTTTTTCAATAATCATGGCCCAATTAAGCATAACAATAGCTTAATTTGGGCAGGGGCTAATTATGTTACAAGAACAACACTTAATTGGCAAACCCTCAATAAAAGTTATGTTTTTGAATTTGATTCTTTGTATCATTTAACAAATCAATTTTTAATGTCTTCCGATACCAATAGCATCAACCAATCAATTGAAAGGTATGCTGGTGGTTACATTTGGTTCCATCAAATCTATAATTCAATTTCTGGAACATTTTACAGCAAGATTTTTAAATTAAACAATACATTCCAAAAAAGAGATTCAGTGATAATTCCTGGTTTATTTAATCAACTCACAGTTTTTAACAATAAGATTGAAATCATTGGGAACGGATTGCCTACTCCATGTGCCAGCTTTTCTCCAACTGATGCTGCGCAAAGAATGTTGGAATTAGATACAAATTTGAATATTATCAACTGTTTAAAATTTTTAAATTATGATTCTCAAAAAATTCCGGGAAGCACTTTAAATTCTACTCGCATTTATGCTGATATTAATCCTCCAGCTTCTATTTTAACTTTAAGTAACACCAAATATTTTTTACTTGGCACAATGGAACCATTCTACAGCCCATCTCGCTTGAGTGCACAGTTTTTGTTAAACAGTATATTCAGTAATACCGCACATATAAAAACAATGGTCATTTCAGACACTCTCCTCGATGTTTGTAATTATAACGAAGCAAATGAAATTGATTTTGATGGTAAAAACATTATATCCATTGGCTGCAAAGGTTACAGTATAAAAATATGGAGCCCAGTGATGACAAACATAAAAACAAAAATTACTGTCCACAAAATGGACACACTTGGTAACACAATTTGGTTAAAAGAATATGGTGGCGAAATGCAATACGCCCCAAAAAGTATTATTTTCACCAAGGATGGAGGTTGCTTAATTGCAGGATTAAGATACGACTCAGCGGCTTCCGTTAACATCGGCATGACAAACATTGGCCAATCCTTTTTATTGAAACTCGATGCCAATGGCAATTACAACGCGCTTGGCTTAACAGAGAATGGCAAAAAGCTAAACAACACTATTAAATGTTTCCCAAACCCCGCGCAGCAAACTTTATTTTTTGATGTACCTTTTGAAGAAAACATTGAAGTTGAAATTTTTGATTTATTGGGCAGAAGGGTTTTACGAAAAGAAAATTACAAGAATTACACTGCCATTAACATTGAAGGCCTGGCGCAAGGGGCGTATTTGTATCAGATTAAAACCAAAACAAATTTTTATTCGGGAAAGTTTTTAAAATGTGAGGAGTAAATTTAAATTTAATACACAAATGTGATCCTGCTAAGCATAAGAAGCAAATCAATTCTGCCGCATCTCAGCCTTATAACGCTTATAACATTCCATCACCTTCGAATACAATTCAACTCCTTCGTGTGAAATGATGTAATAATCGCCCACATAATAACAGTATTTTCTAAAAGCAGTATAATCAATGTTATCATCACCGGTTAAACGCACCAATGTTTCACGACTCAATTTTTTTTGCACTTGTTCTTCTATCAATAAACCTTCAAATATTTTTGCCAGTTTATTAATTTGTTTGCCTTCCTTACTATACTTCATGTACAAAGCCGAAATAGGACTCATGGCATAATCCATGCGTTTAATTTTGCTCTTGTCAATGATGTCGTTCATGTAATCACGTTCGTAGGATTTGTATTTAAAAGTGTTAATCACTACGGTATTTAAATTCACATAAGCTTCATTCATAATCAATTTGGCATTGCCGTTTTGATCGCGCCAAAGCCGCTTCACAGGCATCAACAAAGTGCGGTAGCCCACAAATGAACACAGCAAAGTGTCTTCCAATTTCACCAACAAAGTAAAACGGCCCTCATTATCACTCATGGTGCCATTTCCATTGCTTTTATTAATCACATAAGCAAAGGGCATGGCGCTGCTACTGTCACTTTGTAACACTGTTCCTTTTAGCACTTCTTGCGAAAATAAATGATGATTCAAACCAATGAAAAGAAATACCAAAATACCATGACGTTTTATAAAAGAGAAAGGCAATATTGGCTTGGGGAATTTGAACATGCTGCTTGCTTCTATATTACTGCTTAATTGTTTGGCTTAAAAGCCTTAAATATCCCTATCCTAGCTTTATTTATAAACAATAAGTTGATAATTTAACCATTTTTAGCGCCATCTTTTCCTTCTTAAAAAGCCCAATAAAATGTATTTTTAAAATCTGTAATGGATAATTTTATTGTATCGGCTCGAAAGTATCGTCCCCAACTGTTTGACACAGTGGTGGGGCAACAACACATTACCAATACTTTAAAAAATGCCATCTTAACCAAACAATTGGCACAGGCTTATTTGTTTTGCGGTCCGCGTGGCGTTGGTAAAACCACCTGCGCCCGTATTTTCGCCAAAACCATTAATTGCACCGGCCAACTTAAAAACGGTGAAGCCTGCGACCAATGCGAATCGTGTTTGTCATTTAATTCAGGTGCTTCACTCAATGTATATGAATTAGATGCCGCCAGCAATAACTCGGTTGAAGACATTCGTAATTTGGTGGACCAAGTTCGCTTTGCCCCACAACTGGGTGAATACAAAGTGTACATCATCGATGAGGTGCACATGCTCAGTACTGCCGCTTTCAACGCTTTCTTAAAAACGCTTGAAGAACCGCCTAAACACGCCAAGTTTATTTTGGCTACCACCGAAAAACACAAAATTATTCCAACCATTTTATCGCGTTGTCAGGTATTTAATTTTAACCGCATTAAAACCGAAGACATTAGCAAACACTTGGCTTTTATGGCCAATAACGAACACGTGTCCTTCGAACCCGAAGCCCTTCACATCATTGCCCAAAAGGCGGAAGGTGGTTTGCGCGATGCTTGTTCCATCTTCGATCAAATGGTGGCCTTTACCGGCAATCAACTCTCATACAAAAGTGTGGTCGAAAATTTAAATGTACTTGATTACGATTATTATTTTAAACTGGTTGATTATTTCTTAAGTCAAAATTTATCTGAAGTAATGCTCACCTTCGACAGCATTTTAAGAAAAGGTTTTGATGCCCATCATTTTATCAATGGTCTTGGTGAACACATGCGTAACCTATTGGTAAGCATCGATCCACAAACCATTCCGCTGATTGAAACCAGCGAAAACTTAAAACAAAAATACGCCGAACAAGCCCGCCAATGTCAGCCCAATGTGTTGATGAGAAGTTTGGCCTTGATTAGCAAAACCGATTTAAGTTACAAAAGCGCCAAAAACCAAAGGCTCTTGGTAGAAGTGGCCTTGATGCAATTAACCTTTTTAACCGCAACGCAAGATGCGGAAAAAAAAAACGATGATTTAATTGCCGGCACTACAAATATCCCTGCCCCTTCAAAAAATCTTACTTCTGAAAACAAAATAACGGCTCTGGCTGAACCGGAAGTAAAATTTGCCGATAAACCCAGCATCCCTTTCGAACAACTAAAAATAAAATCTTCCTTTAGTTTAAACGACCTCAATTTGTCGACCAAGTCGGTGGCAACTGTAGCACCGGCAGCAACCAATACAGCGGTGATTCAAAATGATCGCGAGATTAATCTCGACGATATCAAAACATTTATTGCCAATTACATTGAAGAAAAACAAAAATTAGGCGCCCGTCAAATCGCCACCATTTTTAAAACCGCGGGTGTGCAATTTAGCAACCAAACCATCGAGCTTACCATTCAAAACGAAACCCAACGCGAACAACTCATGGCCATGCGCCAAGAATTTATTGATGAACTGCGCTTAACATTGCAAAATCAAAAAATCAATTTAAATATCTTGCTTTCAGAACAAGAACCACAAATAAAAGCTTATAAACCGGTCGACATTTTTAAATCAATGGCGGAACGAAATCCTGCTTTACTTGAATTAAAAAAACGCTTCGATCTCGAAATCGATTATTAAAACCAGTTCCATGAAAAAACACATCACAACATCACTTGCAATCATCGCTTGCTTTGCCGTGCTGGCACAAAAACCGGGCAAATACATGCCCGACAAATACAAAGCTTATCCGCCAACAACGTATACTTACGAGTCAGTGCCAAACGATCCGCTGAATGCAAGAATTTATACCTTAAAAAATGGATTAAAAGTATATTTATCAGTTTACAAAAATGCGCCCCGCATTCAAACATACATTGCAGTGCGTGCCGGCAGTAAAAACGATCCGGCCAATGCAACGGGCTTGGCGCATTACCTCGAACACATGGTGTTTAAGGGCACCGATGTATTTGGCACCAAAGATTTTGCCAAAGAAAGTGCAGAAATTAAAAAAATTGAAGACCTCTATGAATTGTACCGTCAAACAAAAGATGATGCAAAACGTAAATCCATTTACCATCAAATCGACAGCATCAGCGGCGAAGCTTCTAAATATGCCATCGCCAACGAATACGATAAAATGTTGGCTGCCATTGGCGCCGATGGCACAAATGCTTTCACCTCTTTCGATCAAACCGTATATGTAAATGATATTCCAAGCAATCAAATTGCAAATTGGTTAAAAATAGAAGCCGAACGTTTTCGTAAACCTATTTTGCGTTTGTTTCACACTGAGTTAGAAGCAGTGTACGAAGAAAAAAACAGAGGTCTTGACAATGACGATGAAAAAGTATGGGAAGCTGTTTTCGAAGCCTTGTTTAAAAATCACACCTATGGCACCCAAACCACCATTGGCACCATCGAACATTTAAAAAATCCATCGATGCTTGAAATCAATAAATATTACCAAAGTTATTATGTGCCCAATAACATGGCCATTATCATGAGTGGTGATTTTGATCCTGATAAAGTAATTTTTGAAATCGATAGAAATTTTGGTGCCTACCAAAGCAAAGCAGTTAACACTTACACATACTTACCCGAAGCACCTTTAACAGGCAAAGTAAGCAGAGAAATTGTTGGTCCTAATCCCGCCAATGTTAACTTGGCTTGGCGCTTGTCCGGCGATGGCAGCCGTGAAGCCGATTTGTGTACCGTTTTCTCTTCTATGTTATTTAATAATACCGCCGGATTATTCGACATCAATTTAAACCAAGCTCAAAAAGTTTTATCAAGCAACAGCATCTTTTATCCTTTAAAGGATTATAGCTTTTTTGGTTGTAGCGGCGAACCAAAAGAAGGTCAAACTTTAGAAGAAGTTGAAACTTTGATTTTGCAACAAATTGAAAAAGTACGCAAAGGTGATTTTCCTGATTGGTTAATTCCTGCCGTAATCACTGATATTAAATTAAAGAAAACCAAAGAACTTGAAAACAATGGTTCGCGTGCCGATGTCATGATGTCGGCCTTTGTAGACGATGTTAAATGGCAAGATCAAGTAAACACATTAAACCGTTTATCAAAAATCACGAAACAAGACATTGTTGATTTTGCCAACAAATACATCAGCACTAGCAATTATGTTGTGGCTTACAAACGCATTGGTGAAGATAAATCGATTGTTAAAGTTGAAAAACCAAGCATCACACCGGTTGAAGTGGATCGCGAAAACGCTTCGATGTTTGTGCAAAGCATTCAAAAATCTGCACCAACACCGATTGAGCCAAAATTTATTGACTACACAAAAGATATTACAAAATCCACTCTAAAATCGAACATCACATTATTGTACAACAAAAATGTAGAAAACAATTTGTTTGATTTGTATTACCGCTTTGCCATGGGAAGCAATAACAACAAGGTATTCCCAATTGCTGTTAAATGTATTCCTTATTTGGGATCACCCAACAAAAGCGCTGCAGAAGTTAAACAAGAACTGTATAAATTGGGTTGTTCGTTTAACGTATTCAGTGATTTCGAAAACATTTGGGTGAGTTTAACGGGACTAAAAGAAAACTTTAACAAAGCCTTGCCATTGTTCGAAAACGTTCTCAATAATCCTGTCCTCGATGAAACAGTGCTTCAAAATGTAATTGGCGATATCATCAAAGAACGCAACGACAACAAACTTCAAAAACGTTTAATCCTCAACAGAGGCATGTCGTTTTATGCCCGTTATGGTGCCAACAATGCCTTTTCAAATGTTTTGAGTGATGAGGAATTAAACAAAATTACCGTCAACCAAATCAAAGCCATTATTTCGGCATTCAAAATGTATGAACATAAGATTTTATATTATGGTCCTGAAGAAAATCTAACCCTCGTTAAAACTTTAAACCAGTTTCACCAAGCACCCGAAAAATTAAAGCCGGTGCCACAAGCGCTCACCTTTACCGAAAAACAATTGGATAAAACTGTTTATGTGGTGGATTACGATATGAAACAAGCCGAAATCATCATGCTTACCAATGGTGAAAGCTACAAGCGCGAAAATGTGCCGGTGATCACACTTTATAACAATTATTTTGGCGGAGGCATGAGCAGCGTATTGTTTCAAGATTTAAGAGAATCAAAAGCATTGGCATATTCCACTTATTCGCGTTACAACCAACCCAATAAACTCACTAAAAAATATTACAACTTGTCCTACATTGGCTCACAAGCCGATAAATTAGCTGAAGCCATGAAAGGCCTCAGTGATTTATTAAATGAGATGCCAAAAGCCGAAGCCAGTTTTAATGCCGCAAAAGAATCGGTTTTAGCCGAAATGCGCACACAACGCATCACCAAAGCTGAAGTGCTGTTTAATTACCTCGAAGCTGAAGAAATGGGCAACACAATCGACATTCGTAAAGAAATCTTCGAAAAAGTACCGGCCTTTACCTTCGACGACATCAAAAATTTCCACACAAACAACATTAAAGGAAAACCAACAACAGTGCTTGTTTTAGGTAAAAAAGAAGCCCTCGACATGGGTGTTTTGGAAAAATATGGCAAAGTGCAGTTTTTAAGCTTAAAAGAAGTATTCGGATACTAACAAAAATCAACTTTTTATATAGCCTTTTCACGTAATTTTGTGACCATGATTTCTTTCGACAATACTGAAAATGCCTTTAAAGGCAAAACCAATTCGGACTTAAACCGCTCTTATTGGTTATTCAAATTAATTAGTAATCCTACCTTGGTAAAAGTAGGTGCCGGTATCGGTCCTCTTTCACTTAACCTTGGTTTTAAACCATTAATTAAAGGCACTATTTTTAAGCAGTTTGTTGGCGGCGAAGACATCAACGATTGCAGCATTACCATTCAGCAATTGGGTAAATACAATATCGGTACCATTTTAGATTATAGCGTTGAAGGTAAGGAAAGTGAGCAAGACCTCGACCATGGCTGTAAAGAAACTCTTGATGCCATTAAAAAAGCGAAAGGTGATCCGCACATTCCTTTTTGTGTTTTTAAAATGACCGGTCTCGCCCGCTTTGAATTATTGCGTAAAGTAACTGCCAAAGAAAGTTTAAGCAGCGATGAACAAGCCGAATGGTTAAGGGTAAAAAACAGAGTGAATAGCATTTGTAATGCCGCTTACGAAAACAAACAGCCGCTTTTTATCGATGCCGAAGAAAGTTGGATACAACAAGCCATCGACGATTTGGTAAACGAAAATATGGCCCTTTACAATAAAGAGTCAGCCATTATTTACAATACTTTTCAATTGTACCGCCACGACCGTTTGGATTATCTCAAACAAACCATCGAAAAAGGAAAAGCTAACGGTTTTCACGTTGGCGCAAAATTGGTGCGTGGTGCTTACATGGAAAAAGAACGCGAAAGGGCACAAAAAATGAATTACCCCGACCCGATTCAAAAAGACAAAGCCGCCACCGATCAGGCCTACAACGACGCCATTAAAGTATGTATCGAAAACATCAACATGGTTGGTTTATGCGCCGGCACACACAACGAACAAAGCAGCACCTTTTTGTTGGATTTAATGGCCAAACACAACCTTGGTTCAACCGATAACAGAATATATTTCTCTCAGCTTTTAGGCATGAGCGACCACATCAGTTACAACTTGTCATTGGGCGGTTTTAACGTATCGAAGTATGTGCCTTATGGACCTGTAAAAGAAGTACTGCCTTACCTCATTCGCCGTGCACAAGAAAACACCAGCGTAAAAGGACAAACCGGCCGTGAATTGTCGTTAATCATCAAGGAAAAAAACCGCCGCGCAAGCGCAAAAAATTAACCTTACATTTAGTTCTATTGCCCCTTAAATAGTACTTTTGGGCCATGAACTTTCCATTCCTGAAAGAGGATATTTTTAAACTGATTCAAAATTGCGCCGATGAGCTCAATCTCGATGCATACGCCATTGGTGGTTATGTTCGCGATATTTTTCTAAAACGCGAAAGCAAAGACATTGATATTGTGGTGATAGGACCCGGCATCGATTTAGCCAATAAAGTACACGAAAAATTAGGTCCTGAAGCGCACTTGAGTGTATTTAAAACCTATGGCACTGCCCAAATAAAATACAACGAAATAGAAATCGAATTTGTTGGCGCCCGCAAAGAAAGTTACAATCAAAATTCACGTAAACCGCTTGTTGATATAGGCACCTTGCATGACGATCAAAACCGTCGCGACTTTACCATTAACGCTTTGGCCATTGGCCTCTCGAAAAACAATTACGGCCACTTGCTCGATCCTTTTAATGGCTTAAATGATTTAGAAAATAAAATTTTAAGAACACCGCTTGAACCCGGCATCACCTACAGCGATGACCCCCTGCGCATGATGCGCGCCATTCGTTTCGCCACGCAACTAGACTTTAGCATCGAGGAAAATTCCTTAAAAGCCATTGCGCAAAACAAAAACCGCATCAGCATCGTTTCAAAAGAACGCATCACCGACGAATTAAATAAAATCATTCTCTCTAAAAAACCCTCTGTAGGTTTTAAACTTTTATTCGATACAGGTTTGTTACACCTTATTTTTCCTGAAATGGTAAAACTGCATGGTACAGAAACCATCAACGGATTATCGCATAAAGACAATTTTTACCACACCCTCGAAGTACTCGATAACACAGCCAATAAAAGCACAAATCTTTGGCTGCGCTGGTCGGCCATTTTACACGACATTGCCAAACCTGCCACCAAACGCTTCGAACCCGGCACCGGCTTTACCTTTCATGGTCACGAAGACAAAGGCGCCCGCATGGTGCCAAAAATTTTCACCAACCTTAAATTACCATTGAACGAAAAAATGAAGTTCGTTCAAAAAATGGTGGCCTTACACTTGCGTCCTATAGTATTAGCCAAAACAGAAGTAAGCGACAGTGCTGTTCGACGCCTTTTGTTTGAAGCAGGTGATGATATTGACGAGCTCATGCAACTGTGTGAAAGCGACATCACCACAAAAAATCCGAACAAAGTAAAACGCTACATGCAAAACTTTGAAATTGTTCGCAGCAAACTCATTGAACTCGAAGAAAAAGACAGAATTCGCAATTGGCAACCCCCTATTGGCGGTGAAGAAATCATGCAACTTTACCATTTACAACCGGGTAGAGAAATTGGTATTTTAAAAAATGCTTTGAAAGACGCTATTCTCGATGGCATCATTGAAAACAACTTCGAAAGCGCAAAACAATTTTTAGATGCCAAATTTTCTGAAATAAAATCTAAGGCATGAAATTCCACCTCAACTTTACGCCTGCCTCTTGCGGTTTTAAAATCAATCACAACAACCGCCTCTTCCTAATCGGCTCTTGCTTTTCTGACCACATGGGTCAATTACTGCAAGCGCATAAATTTCAAACCACCGTAAACCCAAATGGTGTTTTGTTTAATCCACGCAGCATACAAAAGGCCATCACGCAAGCCATCAATAGCGAAGCGCCAAGCCCCGATGCATTGATTGAACACGATGAACATGTTTTTAGTTATTTGCACCATTCAAAAATAAAGGCAAAACATAAAGATGAATTGCTGTTAATCATCAAGCAATTAAATGCCGCCAACCTTGAAGCATTAAAAAACAGCGATTTTCTTTTTATTACTTTGGGAAGTGCTTACCACTATTACCACTCAGGGCTGATGAGCACCGTGGCGAATTGCCACAAACAAAACCAAACCCTATTCGAAAAACAATTGATGTTGCCACAAGAAATTGTGAACGATTATAAATTAATGATTGATGCACTCAAACAAATCAATCCCAAGCTACATGTCATTTTTACGGTGTCGCCCGTTAAACATCTTAAAGATGGTGTGGTTGAAAACAACCTCAGCAAAGCAAGTTTATTACTGGCCGCGCATCAATTGGTGAAGGAATATCAACACTGCCATTATTTCCCGGCTTACGAATTGGTTAACGACGACTTAAGAGATTACCGTTTTTACAAAGCCGATTTAGCACATCCCAGCCAACAAGCGGTTGATTATGTTTGGCAAAAATTTTCTGATTGTTTTTTTGACGAAAACACAAAAAAAATAAACCATGAAATTCAAAAACTAAACACTTATTTAAACCATAACAGCTTGCATGCCAATGAAAACAGCGATCACAAGCATACAGCTTACATTGCCAAACAGAAAAGTTTGATACAACAATTAAATCCCGTAATACAATTTTAAGAATAAATAAAAAGGCCTAATTTTGAGGCAAATTAAACATTATGTTGAGAACGCATACCTGTGGGGAATTACGAATTACCGATGTAAACAAAGAAATTATCTTAAGCGGATGGGTGCAAAAAACCCGCGAATTGGGTGGCATGACCTTTGTGGACTTGCGCGACCGCTATGGTATTACACAAGTTGTTTTTAACCAGGATTGGGACAAAACTTTATTTGACCAAGCCCGTGCATTGGGCCGTGAGTTTGTTGTGCAAATTACAGGCACTGTAATTGAACGCGAAAGCAAAAACAAAAACAATCCAACCGGTGAAATTGAAATTAAAGTAAGCAAACTCAACATACTCAACGAATCCATCACCCCGCCTTTTACCATCGAAGACGAAACCGACGGCGGCGACGAGCTTCGCATGAAATACCGTTACCTCGATTTACGCAGAAACGCCGTACGAAAAAACCTCGAACTGCGTCACCGCTTAGCCATTGAATCACGAAACTTTTTAGACAAATTAAATTTTTTGGAAGTGGAAACCCCGGTGCTGATTAAATCAACGCCCGAAGGTGCCCGCGATTTTGTTGTGCCTAGCCGCATGAACCAAAACCAATTTTACGCCCTGCCCCAAAGTCCTCAAACCTTTAAACAATTACTCATGGTGAGTGGTTTCGACCGTTATTACCAAATTGTAAAATGTTTTAGAGATGAAGATTTAAGAGCCGATCGTCAACCTGAATTCACACAAATTGATTGCGAAATGAGCTTCGTTGACCAAGAAGACATTTTGCAAACTTTCGAAGGTTTGGTGAAGCACTTATTTAAAACTGTTAAAAACATCGATATTCCTGTCATTCCGCGCATGAGTTATGCCGACGCCATGAAATATTATGGCAACGACAAACCCGACACACGTTTCGACATGCAATTGTGCGAATTAAACCAATTGGTGAAAGGGCACAATTTTAAAGTGTTTGATGACGCTGAATTGGTTGTGGCCATTTGCGCAAAGGGTGCTGCCAATTACACCCGCAAACAATTAGATGAACTTACCGAATGGGTAAAACGTCCGCAAATTGGCGCCACAGGCCTGGTTTACGCCCGCCACAACGAAGACGGAAGCATCAAATCAAGTGTAGACAAATTTTACAACGAAGAAGAATTAAAAAAATGGTCTGCCGCATGTAATTCACAAGCAGGTGATTTAATATTGGTTTTAGCGGGTAACGAAGAAAAAACACGCAAAGCCATGAGCGAATTGCGTTTAGAAATGGGCAACCGTTTAGGACTGCGTGATAAAAACAAATTTTCTTGCCTTTGGGTAATCGATTTTCCTTTGCTTGAATGGAACGAGGGCGACCCTAACCTGCTCGCTTCGCTCGCCGGACGCTGGCACGCAAAACACCATCCTTTTACCTCACCTAAACCCGAAGACATTGAACTGCTGAACGTAAATCCGGGAGCCGTTAGAGCCAACGCTTACGATATTGTGATCAATGGTGTTGAAGTGGGTGGTGGTTCAATGCGTATCCACAACAAAAACTTACAAGCCAAAATGTTTGAAGTTTTGGGTTTCACCAAAGAAGAAGCATTACACCAATTTGGTTTCCTCATGAATGCCTTCGAATTTGGCGCCCCGCCGCATGGCGGCATCGCCTTTGGTTTTGATCGATTGTGCTCTTTATTTGGCGGCGCCGACAGCATCCGTGATTTTATTGCCTTCCCTAAAAATAATTCAGGCCGCGATGTCATGATCGATGCACCAAGTGAAATTAGCGAAGAACAATTAAAAGAATTGGCGATCCGAACAGTAAAATAATTTAACTTATATTTTTTTATCACCAAACGTCAATTTAGTTTGAGCGTTTTGCGAAGCCTTTTCATGCAAGTGATCTTGCGAAAACTGATCATGTTATGATTTGATAAATTCTATCACACGCGTCACAGGCCTACCAATCACTGCCCTTTTTCCATCAATGATAATTGGCCGTTCAATCAAAATCGGATGCTGCGATAACATCAACAAACAAGCCTCCTCATCCATTGTCAAATGCCCGAACTTCTCTTGAAACAAAGGTTCTTTTACACGCACTATATCCATGCCATTACAACCAAGTAATTGAACCAATCCCCTCAACTCATCAACACTCGGCGGATCCAATAAATAATTTCTGATTTCAAATTCACATTGCGCCTTATTAAGCGCATCAACAACTTCCCTGCACTTACTGCAATCCGGGTTAAAATAAACAATCATACATCCCCTTGCCTCAACTGCAAAAACATTTCATTAAAACGTGCACGCGTTTGCTCAATAAAATCAACATTGATTCTTCTTTTTAAACCTTCCAAATTGCCAACTTCTTCTTTGTTGTATTTAAATATTTGTTCCATGGGACCCGCCTCAAAACGCACCTGAAACTTATCGTTCATTTGAAAAATGCTAATGGTCATGCTCTCATGCGGTATACTGTCTACAATTCTCAATTTCTAATTATTAATTTTAATTTTTAATTCTCAATTTTTAATTTTTAATTACTCCTCTTTCTTAAAAGCTTTCTTCAAATCAAATATACTTTTAAGCGCACCAACAGGTCCGGTATTCCTGTCCCCATCTTCATGAATTCGTGCTTGAATGGCATGTGCCAATAAAATATAATTTTCCTTTTTGATGCGTTTCAAAAAAGCCTCAGCATTTTCATCACCATTAATAATATTTACGCAAGCGGCCCATTCAAAGGCCTTGGCGCGCCACAACAATTTAAAGGCTTCCGAATCATCCCAAATAGCATTCACAAAAGCGGCTAAAATAATATGCTTATTGCTCATCAAATATTTAAAAGCCACCTTGTCATCTCTGATGGCATCCAATGTTGCCACCAACTCCTGGTAACCATTGTTCACCAGCCAATTAAAAGAAGCCGTATCACCCAACACATGTTTGGTAAAATGATCAATGGTGGTAACACTATATCGTTTCATGAAAATAAAAGTATAAAAAAAAAGCCGCCTCTCGGCGGCTTTAAATTATTTTAGTAATTCCCTTGCAATAACAAGTTTTTGAATTTCACTGGTTCCTTCTCCAATGGTACACAACTTGCTGTCGCGGTAATATTTTTCAACCGGAAAATCTTTGGTGTAACCATATCCGCCAAATATCTGAACTGCTTCAGTACTCACCCTTACACACACCTCACTGGCATAATATTTCGCAATGGCACTTTCTTTGGTAATTTTCATGCCTTTGTTTTTCATGTCAGCTGCCTGCATCGTTAACAACTCAGCCGCTTCAAATTCAGTAGCCATATCAGCCAACTTAAAGGCAATGCCTTGAAAATTCGCAATCGGCTGACCAAATTGTTGACGCTCTTTAGCATACTTCAAACTTGCATTTAAGGCGCCTTTGGCAATACCTAAACTCAAAGCAGCAATACTAATACGACCACCATCCAACACTTTCATGGCTTGTTTAAATCCATCGCCTACATTACCAAGCACCTGTGATTTATGAACACGACAATTATCAAATATCAATTCGGCAGTTTCGCTGGCACGCATGCCCAACTTATTTTCTTTTTTACCACCGCTAAATCCCGGTGTGCCACGCTCAATAACGAAAGCCGTTATACCATTGCTATCCAACAACTCTCCTGTACGCGCCAACAACACGGCAACATTGCCGCTAATACCATGTGTAATCCAATTCTTGGTACCGTTAATCACCCAATAATCGCCGTCTTGCACCGCTACACATTTCATGCGCATGGCATCCGAACCGGTGTTGGCTTCGGTTAAACCCCAAGCACCAATCCACTCAGCTGTTGCCAATTTTGGTAAATATTTTTTCTTCTGTTCTTCGTTGCCAAATTGCAAAATATGGCCGGTACACAAACTGTTATGGGCCGCCATCGATAAAGCAATCGATCCGCAAATACTACCTAATTCAGTAATGGCTGTTACATACTCTGTATAACCAAATCCCGATCCGCCATATTCTGTTGGTACCAAAACACCCATCAATCCTAACTCACCCAACTTTTTAAAAACTTCAATCGGAAATTCTTGCGACTCATCCCACTCCATCATTTTTGGATAGATATGGTCTTTGCCAAATTTGCGAATCATATCCGCAATCATTTGTTGATTTTCATTCATCTGAAAATTGATCCCTGATGGGTTTCCTAATACTGTACTAGACATTTTATATTGTTTGTATGTGTTACTAATTTATCTCTTCCTTTCAAAAAATCCAAGCCAATCACAAAATTAAATTCAATCACCTTGGCACCCGCTTTCTCAACCAATCTGGCAGCCGCTTCAGCAGTGCCTCCCGTGGCCAGTAAATCATCATGTATTACCACGTTCCAATTGGGTTGTATCGCCCCTTCTTGTATTTCAATCGCAGCTTCACCATATTCTAAAGCATAATCAACCCGAATGGTCTTACCCGGCAACTTTCCCGCCTTACGCACCATTACAAAGGGTACATTCAAAGCATTTGCCATCATCTGTCCCAATAAAAAACCCCTGCTCTCAATTCCCAATACCGCATCGGGCTTTTGAACCAAGCCCTCTGCAAATGCCTTCGTGATTTTTGAGCAAAGACTTTGATTGTAAAAAATAGGCGTAATGTCCTTAAACAAAATACCCGGTTTCGGAAAATCAGGAACATCCTGAATCGTTTGAAGTATCTCTTGTTTTAAGTCCATGAAATGAAGCCACAAACATAGGCTTTTTTCAGCGATATAAAGCCAAAAGCTTTATTTAATCACCAAAATTCCATCGGCCAACAAACGCAATTGTTTTTGTGGCTCAGTAATGGCATCAATTTCTTTTTTCGATTTCTTGGCATCTTCGGCAAAATGCTTCAACTCTTTTACCGAAGTAGTTCTAATGAACGAAATACCATCAACCAATACGGTTTTACCAATAATATCTTGCGGCACAAAAAAGGCATAACCTTTCATTTTTACAGTGGCACTGGTGCTGTCATTAATCTTTAATGTCATCCAACAACCTTTCTCTGCACACGCATCCAATACAGTGGCTTGTAATTTTACACGAATGGTATCCTTGCCGCTTAATAAACTTGGTAAAGTTGATGCTTCAACAGCATTGCTGTTTTCAACCTTGGCACCATATATGGTACCCGGCGTGGCCTTGCCTTTTGGGGCTTGCGCCTGTATCATTAAACTCAAAAATAAAGCGGCAAATACAAATACTAATTTTTTCATGGTGTATATTTTATCCCATAAAGTTAAGCATTCATTTATTTTCAACACCATCAACCTCCAATAATTTCATGGCCTTGAGAAATATCATATTTATCTCCAATCACAAAATATACAAGACAAACCACCTCAGTAAAAAGCACAAAAAAAGGGGCCCGCAGCCCCCTCTTCCTTTTGGTTTCGTCATTGCGAACAAAGGTTTAGTTAGTTATTAAATCTTTTGTCTTTTTAAAAAAACGCGCCCGCAATGACGAAATATGTTTAGTAATATACCGGTCTTCTTACCTCACTAATGTGCTTGCTGAAACGAATCACTTGGCGTGTATAACCATACTCATTATCATACCACACATACAATACAATGCTCTTCTTATCAGGCGATACAATGGTAGCTTGACTATCAAACACACTCGGACAAGGATTGCCAATCACATCGGTACTCACCAATTCATTGCTAAATGCATATTGAATTTGTTCAACCAATTTTCCTTCCAAGGCATACGAACGAATAATTTCATTCACTTCTTCGCGTGTTACTTCCTTGTTAATGTTCAAATTCAAAATTGCCAAACTTACATTCGGGGTTGGTACACGCACCGAATTGGCCGTAAACTTACCGCTCAAATGTGGCAACACCTTCTTCAAGGCACTCTCAGCACCAGTTTCAGTAATCACCATGTTTAAGGCAGCCGAACGACCACGACGGTATTTTTTGTGGTAGTTATCCAATAAGTTTTGATCATTGGTGTACGAATGCACCGTTTCAATATGCCCTTTTTGAATTCCCAATTCTTTATCAATCACATACAAAATCGGCATAATGGCATTGGTGGTGCAACTGGCCGCCGAAAATATTTTTTGTGTTTTTAAATCCACCGTTTCATGGTTAATTCCATGCACCACATTCGGCACATTGCCTTTAGCAGGTGCCGTTAACAATACCTTATCAATACCCTTGGCTTGTAAGTGACGGCTCAATTCTTTGTCATCTCTAAACACCCCTGTATTGTCAATCAATAATGCATTGTTAATGCCATACTTGGTGTAATCAACATCTTCCGGATTTTTTGCATCAATCATATGAACGGTGTGCCCGTTAATAATTAAAGCACTGTTCTCTACATCCTCTATAACGGTTCCCGGAAATGGGCCATGCACCGAATCTGTTCTTAATAAATCAGCACGCTTTACCAATTCAGCAGCGCCACTTCCACGCGTTACAATCGCACGCAAACGCAATTGCTCACCCTTACCTGCTTGTGCAATCAACTCACGCGCAGCCAAACGACCAATACGACCAAAACCATACAACACCACATCTTTAGGCTGAATGGTATTCGGACCACTCACCATGCCTTTTAACTTGTCGTTGATAAAATCCAATTTCGATTTGTACTTGTCTTTCTCTTGCAACCACTCAAAGGCCAACTTCCCAATATCAATACGACCCGCACCAATGTTCGAATTTAAAATCTCCAATGCCAAGGCCACAGTGTCATAAACCGTAATCGGCTTCTTCACAATGTTTTTAGCATATAAATGTAAATTCATGATCTCGCTCGAACTGCGATCAAACAGCTGATTGCGAAATAAAATTAACTCAATCGATTTCTCAAACCACAACTTGCCAACCGCATTAATTAAATCAATGGCAGCCTTCTCATGATTAATCCAATCATTCAATTGTGTTTCATAGTCTCCGTTTACCTTTTCAAGATTTGTCATACTATTTAGTTTAAAGTGATAGAAAACAAAAGCCTTTGATTCCCAATACAAAATACGGCTTGTTTTCCTTAATTAAATTTTTTGCAAAAATATTAAAAGAAAAAGGAAGTACCGAGCATGTTAATAAAGTATTCATATTATGTTTATAACCACAACATCTTACCAAATCCCTCATACCTAAAGCAATCATAAATTTGCCAAATCGCTTATTTTCATTACTTTTGAAGCCTCATATGCGTGATGTAATCTGGACACTCATTATCATTTGGCTCGTGTACCGCCTTGTTGATATTTTTAAGAAAAAACCAAGCAGCCAAAGCGGTCCTCAACAAAATACCCAAAACCATGCAAGCCAAGCGCCGGTTGAAGACAAAATTAAAAACGCCATGCACAAACAAGCCGATAAAGAAGGCGAATACATCGATTTCGAAGAAATAAAATAACAGCAATCCAAATTTCCTAAACCCAAATTTCACAAGCTTTTTTTCTTTTTGGGCGCCTTCCGAAAGCGAAAAACTACGTTTCGTGCCTCTACTTGTTTTTCTGCTTCGGAACCGCGCTTTCCGTTCCAAGCCCCGCTTGCCATTGCGCTGTTTGTGCGGCTGCGGGGTCTTACAGCCTCCTCGCTCGCCAAACAGCAAGCAATGGCTTCGCGTTGCTTTCCACTACAATCGCTGGCGCGTCTATCTTAAAAGCATTGATTCTGCCCGGCATTTAACATCCTGTAATCCCACAAAAACCCGGAAACTAAAAAAGCAGACAATCACCGCCTGCTTTTGAAAAAGAAATTGAAAAAAATAAAAATTAATTGGCCATATTGGCAACAAATTGATCAAATAAATAACGTGAATCATATGGTCCGGGATTCGCCTCCGGATGATACTGCACCGAAAATACTTTTTTATCCTTCAATCGAAAGCCCTCAATCGTATTGTCATTTAAATTCACATGTGTAATTTCTACATTGCTGTTGTTTTTCACATCTTCTTCACTCACCGTAAAGCCGTGGTTTTGCGATGTAATCTCACTTTTATTGCTAATCAGATTTTTTACCGGATGATTAATACCACGGTGACCGTTATGCATTTTGTAGGTTTTTATGTTTTGCGATTGCGCCAACAACTGATGACCCAAACAAATACCAAATACCGGCAAGCCGCTGTTCACCAATTCCTTTACCAATTTAATTTCATTTGGCATAGCGCCGGGGTCACCGGGACCATTACTCAACATAATGCCATTGGGTTTAAAAGCCATTACATCAGCCACTGAACTTTGCATCGGAAATACTTTTAAGTAACAATCGCGCTCAGCCAACGAACGTAAAATATTGGTCTTTACGCCAAAATCTATTACCGCAACCTTGTGTTTAGCTGTTTCATTACCAAAGTGAAATGCCTTGTCGCAAGTCACCTTCGACGACAATTCCAAACCATCCATGCTTGGCACTTTTTTCAATAAAGCTTTTAATTCATCAATGCTTTTGCCCTCCGAAGAAATAATACAATTCATGGCGCCCTTGTTGCGAATGTAGCGCACTATGGCACGCGTATCCACATCACAAATTGAAACAATATTCGCGTCTTCAAAATAAGATTGTAAACTTTGTTGTGCCCGCGGGCGCGAATAACCATGGTTAAATTTTTTGCAAACCATGCCGGCAATTTTAATACTGCTGCTTTCAGTTTCTGAATTTTCAATCCCGTAATTACCAACATGTGTATTCGTCATTACCACTATTTGCCCGTAATACGAAGGATCGGTAAAGATCTCCTGATAACCGGTCATACCGGTGTTAAAACAAATTTCTCCGGTAGTCGTGCCGATCTTGCCTGCGGCCTTTCCCTCAAACACTTTCCCGTCTTCTAACAACAACACGGCCTTTGAAACAGATGAATACTTTAATTGCATGAACTTTTCTTAAAATTTGAGGGCGAAGTTATGACATTCTTACTGTTTAAAACTTTGACTGTTAATTTATTTTTAAAACTCTGTTTTAAACCGCATCCCCCTGTGTTATGCCTGAACTGGCTTTTAATTCCTTTTAAAAAAAGGCTTTTAGCCATAAATTAACCAAAAACATATTTTCAGCACAAAAACACCTGATTTTGCAAGGCTTTTCATTAACTATTAATATTTGTTAATTAAACTTTCTATAATTATATTTACGGGTTATTAAAGTGCTCACTTGAATGAGTAAAAGTTTAACCTATTAAAAACATTATAAGTAACTTAGCTATATCAAAACGATTATCATGAAAGTCTCATTAAATTCCGCAAAATCAAGCATTTACTCCGACGTTTCAAGCAATCGTGCCAAAAAGAACACAACATCTATGAAAAAAATACTTTCGCTTTTTATCTTTCTCAGCATTTTCTCGTTCAGTAAATTTAATGCCCAGGCCCCGCAATTCAGTATCAACCCCCTTGTGCAATGTTACAATGGTATTAGTGTTTATAACGCTACCGCCTATGTGGTTGTGAATGTGCCAGCCGCCACCTCTTATTCGTGGGCTGTTACCGCATTTAACCCTACCACCGCTTGCCCTCCAACCTCAGTGGTATTGCAATCAGGTATAAATGCCTCTGTAGCCTTAACCAGCACTTGTTGCGGCGTTTACCAAGTATTCTGTAATGCTTATTCTTCAAGTGGTTCATTCATCACCCAGTTGACCAATACTTTTCAAATTGTTTGTCCTTCAGGTGGCTCAATTACAGTGGCCGGCACCAATACCAATAACGCCATGTGTGTTGGCAACAGCGCCACATTAACAGGCAATGGAGCGGTAAGTTATTCCTGGACCAGCAGCACCGGCGGATCAACAGCCAATTTGGGCGCAGGCACCAGTATTGTCGTCACACCCTCGGCCAATACCACATATACCATGGTGGGTCAAACCGCTTTGGGTTGCCCTATTACTGCCACAACTGCCATCTTCGTGCAAAGTGCCACATTCACTGTTTCACCTACCTCCGTCTCACTCTGTCCCGGCGCACCAATCACATTTTCTTCAAGTTCTGCCGTTCAAACCGGTACTGCCTTATACACACCGGGTACAGTCACAACGGCTGTACAATGGTACAACCCGGCATCCGTCTTAATCGGCACAACAGCCATTCTTAGCACAACCGCTACCAACGGTGTTTATAATGCCGTGTTAGTTCACACAGGTGCTGCAGGCTCTTGCTCTGTCACCAAAACTGCCACAATAACGGCCCTGTCTACAATACCTGTAACCATCACAACCACGCCCGCTAGTGGTTCGGTTTGTCCGGGTTCAGTGCTAAGTTTAACGGCCACCTCTCAACAAACTGTTGCCAGTAGTTATTCTTGGACGGCACCAAGCCCAACACTCACCGGCAGAACTTATACACGAACAATCAATGGCCCAACCAATTTTACGGTGAACGTGAATTATTTCGGATGTACCGGTCAGGCTACTTTTGCAGCCAATATCGCTACAATTACACCGTCGCTTACAGCTTCATCACCTTCTTCTTGCCCCGGCAAAAGTATAACGCTTACAGCCTCTGGTGGTATCACCTATACATTCTCGCAACAAACAGGCGGCGGCGGCGTATTCCCTCTAGCCAATGCCACTTCAAGCACTGCCATCCATTCACCAAGCGCATTTCAATTAAACGCACCAATGCATTACATTGTTAGCTCAACCAGTGTTGGCTGTACAGGTACTGCCACCATCACTGTTGGTTTGTTAGCACTAAACGTGAAGGTTACACCCAACCCTGCCAGTTATTCTGTGTGCCCTAACCGCACGGTTTGTTTCACCCCGGGCAATGGTGCAGGAACCACATACACCATGCAAAGCTTTAACTTTGCCAATACATTTGGTATAGGAACAAATTACACAACTACCAATTGTCATAATCCGGGCACCTCATTCCCACACACGTATGTGATGAACGCAGATAGCGCAGGTTGTACAGGACAAATCTCTGTAGTAATTAATTCCTTGGTAATTTCGCCAACAATAACCCCTTCTTCGTTCTCAATCTGTCCGGGTAGCACCATTAGTTTAACTTCATCTGGAGGAGCAGGTACCAATTATACATTTACGGCACCTTATGCTACAAGCATCAGTAACTCAATCATCCCAAAAGCGACGGCATCGGTAAATACAGTTCAAGGCTTCACAACTATTCCATCACCGGGTGCTTTCCCTTACACTTATGTGGTAAATGTCGATAGTTTAGGATGTAGTGGCAGTGGCAGTGTTACAATAGGACTGCTTACTTTAACACCTTCATTAACGGCTTCATCTGCTTCTGTTTGTCCGAATGCACAATTTACTTTAACCGGTACAGGTGGAGCCAATACCAGTTATACATTCATAGCCCCGCCGACCAATAGCTTTGCATCCGGCACTTCTACCAGTGGCACCACCTTCTCAACCACAACGTCTGCAACCATGTTTCCTTCTACATATTCAGTTGTTTGTGATAGTTTGGGCTGCCAAGGCACAAACACGGTCGTCATCAACGGTTTAAATATTAGCAACAACCTCACATTCTCCTTAACCACTAGTAATAATGTTGGTGCACCAAGTAATTCGGTTTGTCCAGGGAATACCTTTACTTTAACCGCTAATACAGGTACTTCAGGAAGCACCTATTCCTTCTCCTTATTGCCGGGCACAATCTTACCAAATCCTACTGCCACTAATAATGTCATTACGCATTCAACCACTACTTTCCCGGCCGTTTACGTCGTCCAGGCGGGTAATGGCGGCTGTATTGGTACACAAAGTTTGGTGGTAAATCAAATGTATTTAAACAACCTTACCTTAACAGCAACGCCTAGTTTGATTTGCGCTGGCATGCCGGCAACACTGAGTGTGAGCGGTGTCGGAAACTCAACCAGTAATCCAACATCATTTACATACGCTGTGGTCAATGGCACATCAGTTACTTCTCCTACCATTACGCCTAGCGGAACTGTGGTGGTGAATCCAAGCACCGTTACCGTGTATGTGTTTACAGCAGATAGCGCCGGTTGTACCAGCCCAAATACATTGCCAATTAATCCTTTCCAAACTGCCACAGTAAATATCAAACCTGCATTAACCTTTACGCCTTCAGCCTCTTCAATGTCAGTGTGCGCGGGCTTACCAACCACCTTGAGTGTGGCAGGACCATCGAACAACATTTCTTATACATGGACAGCACAAGGCGGAACGGCATTCTTAAATCCCGGACCAAGTCCTGCCACCATGGCTATTGCCAATCCAACCACTACAACAACGTATACCATAGCCGGCTTAGATTCCTTTGGGTGTATAGGCAGCACGGTCATAACGGTCGGTATCGACCCAACAGCTTCACTTAACGTAAATATTAGCGCTTCTTCCAGTACCATCTGTGCAGGTTTAAGTTCTTCACTAACCGCCACCTGCAACATTAGTCCTGTATCATACAGCTGGAACCCTTCAATAGGTTTAACAAGCGGAAATACCGGCTCTGCAGTAATTGCCAGCCCAAGTTTAACCACCATTTACAATGTTGTGGCCAACAATGGCTATAACTGTTACGGAACAGCATCTTATACCTTAAATGTAGGCCAATACCCAACCTCGTTAACGGCAGTAGCAAACCCATCAAATGTTTGTCCAGGTTACGCTTCAACGCTCACTGCTTTCGGAGCCAATAGTTACACTTGGATTGGTGCCAGCGCAGGTTTCAGTGGAAGTATTAGTCAACAATCAATCTCTGTTGGTTATGTACCGGCTACAGTTATTTACACCTTAATTGGTTCTAATGGCGGTGGATGTACTTTTCAAACCATTTCATCAATCATCGGTAATCCAAATGGATTAACAATAGGGATATCACGTAACACTGCCACAACTTGTATTGAAGACAATGCTTATAAATTGTCGAAACCTGTAGTATTAACCGCTTCCGGCGCACAAACTTATGTTTGGTATCCTTTCGATCCAAGTATCATGACCGGTTCTTTGGGTATTCAAGTAACTGTGCGGCCGCACGCTACTATTATTTTTACAGTTCAGGGCTCAAATACCACCTGCTCAGGACAAAAAACAATCGATGTAACCGTTATTCCACAATTTACAATGTCGGTTGTACCGCCTTTACCGGCAATGTGTGTGGGTGATAGTTTAAAATTAAGTATGACCAATATTAGCAATGCTGCTGTTGGGCCTGCTTCAGCCTTTACTTATAGCTGGACCGATCCTCAAGCCATTTCAATGAATCCATCTGCCGGTTTAAGTCCTACGGTTTTTGTATTCCCGCAGTCAACCACTACATATACAGCTGAAGTTAAAGACAGCCGTGGTTGTGCTTCTACGCCGGGACTAATTACAGTAACAGTGTTGCCAACGCCTTTAAATTCAATTGCGATACCTACCATTAATAGTGTTCCAACAAACACACTTTGTTATGTAGGCAACAGACCCGGCCCACCTGATGTTAACTTAAACTTAACGGGGGTAAATAAAAACACCAATCTGCCTTTCGGAGTAGTGCCAAGCTACACTTGGTTAGCACCTAATCCTAAATACCCTTCTATATTAACGTCACCTTATTTGCAAAATGTAATTATCAATGCGCCAATTAAAGTACCTAGTGTGATTACTTATACTTTAAAATCAGGCTACAATGGTATACCGGGCTGTGCCGATTTTGATACAGTAAGTGTAAGAATTATCGATTGTCGTTCAGTGGGTAGCTTCACATTCGAAACCGCCGAAAAATTAGACACCATTTGTTCGAGAACCTGTATCACATTCATCAACCATGCCGATACAGCTTCAGGTGGTCCTCAAACATATACATGGACGTTCCCTGGCGGCTCTCCAAGTATATCTTACGATAAGAACCCAACTGTATGTTATAACTTGCCAAACAAATACAATGTGTTTTTAAAGGTGAAAAATCCATATCCTTTAACCTCGAGTTCAGGTCAGGTTGGTAGCGAAGGTTTAAAAGGCGTTGATGGTTATATCAAAGTCGTCGATGTGCCGAATGTTACCATCTTCTCACCGGGACAACTGCACAGTGATTCAACGATACGATTTGGTCAAAACATTACCCTGAATGGTACAGGCGCTTATCGATACAACTGGACACCGAATTACAACATTACCTCAAACACCAATCCGAATGTAGTAGTCAATCCTTTCCGAACCACGCAATATATATTAACTGGTTACAACAGTGCTGGATGTTTTTCTTCCGACACATTAAATGTAATTGTGGTTGAAGATTGTGGTGAAATGTATGTGCCAAATGCCTTTACGCCAAACGACGACAAGGCCAATGATGTACTATATGTTCGCGGTATTTGTTTAGAATCCATTTCATTTATGATTTTTAACCGTTGGGGAGAAAAAGTATTTGAAACCACCGATCAAAAAAATGGTTGGGATGGTACTTACAAAGGAGAGCCTTTAAATACCGGTATTTATGTATACCGACTCGAAGGTAAAACACACGAGGGCAAATCATTTAGTGCCAAGGGTAACATAACATTAATTCGATAGAGAACCATGAAACACACGATAAAAAAGATAAGTTTTGTATTTACCTTATTGGCAGGTGTAGCAACGGCGCAGGATATTCACTTCTCGCAATATGCCGAAACACCTACCAGTATTAATCCTGCCTTAGCAGGTGTTACCTACAATACAAGAGCGGTTGTGAATTACAAAAGCCAATGGTCGAGCGTTACCAACAAATACTTGACCTACGGTTTTAGTTTTGATCAAGCCATTAAGCATAAAAAGTTAAAAGGCGGTTATTTTGCAATCACAGCCAATGTTACAAAAGACGTAGCCGGCGACGCCAAAATGAGCACCCTCAATCCTAATTTGGGTTTTACCTATATTCAAAGGATTAATAAAAAAATGAAGCTTTCGAGTGGTTTGCAAAGTGGTATTTTTTATCGCACCATCGATATTAGTAATTTAAGATTTGATGCCCAATACGATGGTTACAGTTATAACCCAAATTTAAGTAACGGTGAAGCCAATGTGCCAAGAAGTTCAATTACTTCATTTGATGTTGGCGGCGGGTTAAACTTAAACTATATACGCAGCGACAAGTTTTTAAGTTCTAAAAACAACATTAAGTTCGATGCAGGCTTTGCGGCTTATCACTTTGGTGTTGGCAGAAGTTCATTCATCACCACCAATGAGAAACTGCACACAAAAGTTTGCGCTTACTTCAATGGTGATTTTAATATTCCAAATTCCATTAACGCCATTATGCCTTCATTGCTCTATATGCGCCAAGGTACCAACACTGAAATAATTGCAGGGGCCATGTTTAAATTTATCTTGGGCGATCCTTCAACTTATACTTCATTAAAAAAACCGAGAGCTTTATCGGTTGGTACTTATTACCGTTTTAAAGACGCCATTATTCCTGCTTTCTTGTTACAATATAACAAGTACGCCTTTGGTGTAACATACGACATTAACGTGTCGCCATTAACACCGGCATCAAAACGTTATGGAGGCATCGAAGTAATGATGCGTTATAACTTGTATCCCGGATACGGCGTTAATTTAGGCCGTTCTGACACCAAGCCATCATATTAATTATTTAAGCGTTAGATTTCTAACGCTTTTTTTTATCCCAAAATTTGTATGCCAAATGACTATTTTGAGTTTAAAAAATTTAAGATAAAACAAGACAAATGTGCCATGAAGGTGAGCACCGATGCTGTGTTATTGGGCGCATGGGTGATACCAAATGGGAGCACAAAAATATTGGACATTGGTACAGGTACCGGCGTCATTGCCTTGATGTTAGCCCAAAAATCAAATGCCCAAATCACTGCTATTGATATTGATAAAAACAGCACAGAACAAGCCCATATCAATGTAATGGAAAGTCCTTACAAGCATAACGTACAAGTTCAACACATATCGTTTCAAAACCTTTACAACACAAGCGAAGAGAAATTTAATTTAATTGTTACCAACCCACCTTATTTTGTTGATTCTTTAAAAAACAATTCCGAAAACCGAAGCATGGCGCGTCACAACGATAGTTTATCCTTCGACGATTTACTAACCGGTGTCAAAAAACTATTGGAACCCAAAGGTAAATTTTGTGTCATTCTTCCCAAAAACGAAGCCATGTTGTTTCGTGAGTTGGCCACGTCGAAAGGCTTATACTTATCGAAACTTTTACGTGTAAGAACCCGAAAAGAAAAAGAATCTGAAAAACGGCATTTAATGCAATTTGAATTCAAGGAAACAGAATTTTCAGAAACCACTTTAGTCATTGAAGAAGACAGTCACCGCAATTATACCAGCGAGTACAAAGAATTTACGAAGGACTATTATCTTAATTTTTGAAAGATTAAATATTTCATGGCAGATATTGCTTGGTTTTTATAATCGTTCACTTGGCTTCAAAGTCTCACGGCTATCAAACCCAGAGCTTCCCTCGGTAGACCTAATTACAAAAGTTTATAAACGCAAAAAGCCTCACTATTTCTAGCAAGGCTTTTTTCCGATAATTATCGGGATTTAATCCTGATGGTTATCGGGATGGCAACTAAGTAATCTCTTAGCTTTGCGAGAGCATTGCTCGAAGCAATCTGCTTAGAGATTACTAATCCCGAGCTTGCCTCGGGAGACATACTATACAAAATGATATAAAACAAAAAACCCCCACTAAATAAATAGTGAGGGTTCTTTCCCGATAATTATCGGGATTTAAAATTGGCATCATAGATTGCGCTTAGTTTTTGCCAGAGCTTGTCTCGCCGCAAAGACTTAGCGCTATCTAATCCCGAGCTTGCCTCGGGAGACATACTTTACAAAATGATATAAAACAAAAAACCCCGTGTATTTCTACACAGGGTTC
>CANGGP010000041.1 GCA_947453445.1 Sphingobacteriaceae bacterium | reverse complement strand
TTTTACAGTACTCGGTTTTGTTGTTTTTGTTGTTTTCGGTTTAACTGCAAATTTTTTAGTGACTTTTTTAACCTTGCTTATTTTTTTTACGCTTTTTTTGATTGCCTTTTTTGGTAAAGCCTTTTTAACGGCCTTTTTCACGACTTTCTTAATTGCTTTTTTGCTTTGAATTTTTTTTGCCATGGCTGGTTTTTTTAATTAAACAATTAAAGATTGCTTTTGTTCTTGGTTTTAAAATATTTACAGTACAATTTAATAGGACAGTTGGCACAATTCGGATTCCTGGCCATACAAGTGTATCGGCCATGCAAAATCAACCAATGATGCGCAATTGGGATTAATTCGGCAGGGATGTTTTTAACCAATTCTTTTTCTGTTTGAAGTGGTGTTTTAGAATTGTTGGTGAGTCCTATTCGATTACTGACGCGAAATACATGCGTATCGACTGCCATGCCTGGTTGATGGTATACCACTGAGGTAATTACATTGGCTGTTTTTCGACCAACCCCCGGAAGTTTAATCAATTGCTCTATTTCGGAAGGAATGGTGTTGTTAAAATCATGCACCAACATTTTGGCCATGTTAACCAGGTGTTTGGCTTTGTTGTTGGGATAGGAAATACTTTTGATGTAATTAAAAATAAGCTCCGCACTCGAGGCGGCCATGCTTTCGGCATTTGGGAAGTCTTGAAATAATTTTGGTGTCACCATGTTCACCCGTTTATCGGTGCATTGGGCACTTAAAATCACTGCCACCAATAATTCAAAAGGATTTTGATAATGAAGCTCTGTTTCAGCTATCGGCACATGTGTTTGGAAGTAAGCGAGTACTCCTTGATATCTTTCTTTTTTGGTCATGATGGTTGTGTAAAATTAATTTAATTTTGAGGAAATCATTGTTTCAATATGAAATCTATTTTCAAACAAAGTGTTTTGCTTTTGGTGATTCCATTCATGATTACTTCGTGTCAATCTGCCCCCGAAAAAAAGGAGCAAAAGAGCGATGTAGAATCGAATGAGAAAATAAAAAATCAAATTGTAAGGGTGAACCAATTGGAATTGCAAAAAGAAAATGATGAAATGGATGCTTATGAGCGTTCGCACCAATTAAATTTTTTGAAAAGTAATTCAGGTATTCGCTACTTCGTATACAAACATTCTGAAAAAGGCGACAGCATAAAAAATAAAATGTTGGTGAGTCTTGATTTTGAAATTAGATTACTCGACGGAACCCTTTGTTATTCCTCTAAAAACGAAGGTAGAAAAGAAATGATTGTTGGGGCCGATGAAGCAGAAAGCGGTTTACACAAGGGTTTGCTTTTTTTGAAACGTGGTGATAAGGCTTTATTTTTATTGCCAAGTGTATTGGCACATGGATTAATGGGCGATTATAAAAAAATACCGCCGCAAATGCCCATTTTGTTTGATGTGGCAGTAAACTAAAGTTTAAATCCAATCACCAAAATATCGTCTACTTGTTCGCATTTTCCTTTCCAAGTGAAGTGCGTTTCTTTGATATTTTGTTCCTGTTCTGTAAAATTTAAACCGTAATTTTTGATGAGTAAGTCTTTGAATTTACCTGTGCTGAATTTTTTCTCTTTTTCGCCACCAAATTGATCAGCATATCCATCTGTAAAAATGTAAAAATGGTTGTTCGGATCATGCTTAATTACATGTGTTGTGTATTTAATTTCTAATTCTCTGTGCTCTTGTTTGGTGCCAATTGGAATTTTATCTGCTTTTATTTCAGTGAGTTCATTTTGGTTCACAATCCACAAAGGACGCATGGCACCTGCGTATTCAAGACTTAAATCATGGTGGTTTATTTTACAAATGGCCACATCCATCCCGTCTTTTGATTCAGATTCATTTTTATGGATTACACTGATTACTCCCTTGTTTAATTCAAAAAGTATGTCAGCCGGATTTGTAATTTTATTTTCATTGATGATGTAATTTAATTGATTATACCCAATTAAACTCATAAAGGCGCCTGGAACCCCATGGCCTGTACAATCAATAGCAGCTATGATACTGAAGTTATCAAAGTGCGTGAAAAAATAAAAATCACCACTCACAATGTCTTTGGTTAAATATAAAACAAAGGAGTGGGGGATGTGCTGGTGAATGAATGCTTTATTTGGTAAAATAGCATCCTGTATTTTACGCGCATAGGCAATGCTATCGGTAATATCCTTGTTTTTTTCTTCAATAATTTTTCGTTGTTTTTCGATTTCTTTTGTGCGTAAAACCACTTTCTGCTCCAGAATTAGGTTTTCGCGGTGTAAAACTTTGAGTCGGTATTTTACAAAAGAGTAGCCTCCTACAACGATTAATAAAATAATGATTGGCCAAAACCACCAACGCTGCCAAATTGGACTTAGAATTATAAATGAATATGTTTCAGGGTCACTCCAAACATCTTCGTCGTTTTTTACCTGCACAATAAAATTGTAGTTACCCGGACTAAGATTGTTATAATTCACAACTTTTGCTTCATCTGCATATGACCACTCGCTTTCTAAACCGTTTAAGCGATATCGAAAAGTAAGTTTTTCGGGATTCTTTAACCAAACACCTTTAAACGATAAGGACACGTTGTTTTGTGTGTGTTGAAATTCATACAATGAATCAATATTTTGCGGCTTGTAATTAATTAGTAGATCTGTAATCAAGGCTCTGGGCTTAATTGAATCGATTTTGGTTTTGTCGGTTCTATAAATTAAGATGCCTAAATTTGTACCGAAGAGGATTTTATTTCTGAACTTACAAACGGCATTTAAATTGGGTTCAAAGTCTTTATCAATTAAATCACAATAACTTACTTCACCGGTTTCGATGTTAATTTTGTCGATGCCTTTTGAATTAATCAAGTACAGATAGTTTTTTATCACCAACATTTGTTGGGGTTGTAAATCACGTATGCCGTTTTTTTGATTGAATATTTGAATGTCTTTGCCGTTGTACTTCACAATACCTTCGGCACTGCTGCTGGCCCAAATATTGTTGTTTTTATCGCAGCAAATTGAATAAAATGTGTTTGATCGCAAATGGTGTTTTTTTGCCAAATCAACAAATTTGCCATTCTCTAACACATCCAAACCACCGCCATCAGTTGCTACAAATAATTTTCCTTTTCGATCAGTAATTACATTGTAAACATAATCATTTCCAAGACCGTCATTTGCCTGTGTATAATTTTTAACCACCTTAAATAATTTGGCTTGACCCTTTAATTCAACATGTACTTTAATTAAGCCTCCTCCAAGTGTTGATACAAAAACGGTGGTGTCGTTTGCAAAATAAATTGAGCTGATATTGTCGTTTGGTAATTGATCATCTTTGGAGTTCAATACCACATTATTGTTCGATTCGGCGCTCATGATCACAATACCGTTGCCATAGGTGCCAAACCATATATTACCATCAGGGGCCTTGGTTGCTGAAGAAATGGTGAATTTGTCGAGTGATGCTATTTTTGTTTCTTTTAAATCTCCGCCTTCAATGTTTTCAATTTTTGAAATGCCCATGGTGGTGCCTATCCAAACATTGTTGTTGTCGTCAACTGCTAAGGCCAGGATTTTTTCTTCAGAAAGTCCTTTGGCTTTATTAATCACATTAAATCTTTTTTCGGCATACTGGCATAATCCTTTTTTACCGGCCAACCATATTTGTTTGGTATGGTCGATGTAAACCGAATTAATGCTTGAGCTTTGCGTTAATTCTTCATAGTTGTAATGGTAAAATATGCCATTGATGATTTGAAAAAGGCCTTTTTTTTCGGTCACCAAAATATATTTGTTCTTGTCGATTTGATCGGCTTGCAGCACAGTGCCCTCTTTCCAATCTCTCACAAAAGGCAAGCGTTCAATTCGATTTTGATTGATGTCGATGAAACAAATTCCTGAATCTTGCATCGATACAAGTAATTTGTTGTTGATTAATTTAAGGTGACGAACAATATTATCGGGTAGTCCGTTTTTATTGGCAAATAAATCGAATTTTGCATTGCCAAAAGGATCAACTATCACATTGATACCGGCATCGGTACCGCACCAAATATTGTTTAATTCATCGGCGGCCATGCTATAAATGACATTGTCGCTTAAACCATTTTCTTGTGTATAATGTTGCAGCAAATTGTTTTTTAGAGCGTAAACCCCGTTGCCGTAGGTGCCGATTAAAATACCTTGGTTGTTTTGCAAAAAACCTGTTACGTTTGAACTGTTTTCGCTTTTGCCAAAATTCACTGAATCTAGTTTTCCTTTGTAATAGGTGTATACTTTGCCACCCTTAATGCCAATCCAAACGCGGCTTTGATCATCTACAAACAAGGCTGTAATTTCTTGATTCAATCTTTGTTCGTTCTCAATAAAAGTTTTGCTGTTGATGCCGTCAAATATGTATAAGCCTTCATTGGTGCCGAATAAAATCTCTCCAGATAAATTTTGGGTAATGACTTTAATTGAAATGTCTTTTTTACCGGTGAGCGAAAAGTAGTTTCTTACCTGTAATTGGGCATGGGCAAGAAAAATGGAAAAAAGGGCAATCAGTGTTATGTATGCTCTTTTGAACACAAATTATGATTTAGGTTTGAGGGTGGCAATTGATTGAACACTGATCACAGATGCAATTTTTTGATTCACAATTTTTGGAACCTTAATATTATGATCTTCTAAGGGTATTTCAAACGTACTGTCAATTTCAATTTGTTTGTCTTTAATCGTAATTTTTACTTTGATGATTCTTTCCTTATCAACACCATGAATGGTAAAGATGCCTTTGGCCCTCACATTGGTAGTACCATTTTTGGAAAAATCGATGTCTTCAATAATTTTACCTTTAAAATAGGCAATTGGGAATTTGGTAGTTTCCATGTAGTTCTCTTGAAAGTGTTCTCTTTGAAGGCCACTGTTAAAGCCTTGAAAAGATTCCATATCAATAGAAAAGGCAACGTTTTTAGTTTTTGAATCCAAAACACCTTTGGTTTTATACGACTGTGCCTTGATTAATTCCAAAGGTGCTTCAGAAGTAAATTTGGTAATACCGTCGGAACAAGTAAAAACTTGCGAAAGCATCACTTGTGATAAAAAAACTAAAATAAAAAAACTATAACGTAGCATGGTAATACAAGTAAATATAATAAAAGCAAGCCAAAATAAACAATTTAATTAAATAATCTACTTTAAGGCTTGCTCCAAATCATTTAGTAGATCTTCCACATCTTCAACACCAACGCTTAAACGTAATAAATTGTCAACCACACCGGCTGCCTCTCTAATGTCTTTTGGTATTGAAGCATGCGTCATGGTGGCGGGGTGATTGATTAATGATTCAACGCCACCCAAGCTTTCGGCCAAAGAAAATACCTTAAAAGAAGAAGCAACTCTAAATGTATTTTCAATTGATTTATCTTTTAAAACAATTGAAATCATGCCGCCAAAATCGCGCATTTGTTTTTTTGCAATGAGGTGGTTAGGATGTGTTGTAAATCCGGGCCAATATACTTTTTCGATGGCCGGATGTTTTTCTAAAAACTCGGCAATTTTACGACCGTTATAACAATGGCGTTCCATTCTTAAATGCAAGGTTTTTAATCCGCGCATCACCAAAAAACTGTCCATTGGTCCGGGTGTTGCCCCGCATGTGTTATGAATAAAAGCCAACTGTTCGTATATTTTAGCATCGTTCACAATTAAAGCACCCATCACCACATCGCTATGACCGCCTAAATATTTGGTGGCACTGTGCATCACAATGTGTGCGCCAAGGTTTAATGGATTTTGAAGGTAAGGTGAAGCAAAAGTATTGTCGACTGCTAAAATTAAATTATGTTTGGCGGCCAGTTTAGCACATGCTTCAATGTCGATGATTTGCATGGTTGGATTGGTAGGGGTTTCGGCCCAAATGAGTTTTGTTTTGGCATTGATGTATTGTTCGATGTTGCCGGCATCGGTCATGTTTATGAAATGAAATTTGATGCCATAGTTCATGAAAATTTTGGTGAACATTCTGTAACTGCCACCGTATAAATCGTCGCCGGTAATTACTTCATCACCAGGCGCCAATAATTTTATCACGGTATCAATGGCACCCATACCGCTGCTAAAACACAAACAATGTTTGCCATTTTCTAATGAGGCAATGTTTTTTTGCAAAGCTTCACGGGTTGGATTTTTACCCCTGGCATAAGCATAACCTTTGTGTTTACCCGGGTATTCTTGTACGTAGGTACTTGTTTGAAAAATGGGTGTCATGATGGCACCGGTGCTGGCATCGGCATCTGCGCCGGCATGTATGGCTCTTGTGCCAAATTTTAAATTAGAGATATCGCTCATGGCTTCTTTATTTTAAATTGAATTGATTGAATGGTTTGGTTTTTTGTGTTTCCAGCGACGATGGCTCCAAAGCCAAAAAGCGGGCTGTTCACGAATGTTTTGTTCTAATAATTTGCTGTGTATTTCCGAAATTTCTCCATCTGCTAATTCGTTTGGATGATTGCTCACCACCGAAGCCCCCAATTGGTAATAACCACGTTTAATTTTTTTAATCGACATGTAAATAATCGGGTAATTAAATTTTTTGGCCAATTTTTCGGTGCCATTAAAAATGGGTGTGTCTTGGTTTAAAAAGCTTGTCCAGTAAGCACTTTCAGGTGGAGGTGTTTGATCGGCAATTAAACCAATTGTAGTTGAGAGATTGTTTTGTTTTAAATAGATCAAACGTTTGTACAAGTTTTTCATACTCACCAAATCGCCGCCAAAACGCGAGCGTAATTGATACAAAAAATGATCGAAGTTTTTATTCGACAGAGGATGGTAAACACCGGTAATCATGCGATTAAAATACACTTGGTGTGCAATGGCGGCCCATTCCCAATTGCCAACATGGCCCATCACTCCAATGATGCTTTGGTTTTTGTCGAAGTAGGATTGAAAGGTTTTGATTGCGTTTTCATCCATTTGACAGCGGCGTTTAAAGCTGTCTTTCGACATGGTGAGTAATTTGATGGTTTCAAAAATTACATCGCAGAACTGTAAATAAAATTCCTTTTCAATGTGCTTGCGTTCTGAATTTGTTTTTTCGGGAAAAGACTTGGCAATATTTTCGCGCACAACAGCCTTGCGATAACCGATAAGGTAATACACAATGAAGTAGAAAAAACGACTGATTGAATAAATGATCCAAAACGGTAGGTGCGAAAAGCCATAGAGCAGTGGTAATACAAGTATTTTAAAGCCCCATGAATACACGCCTAAAAGTTTGGTTTTAGTAAATATCGGCTATAAAAGTCTACAATGTATTTAACAGCTTCATCCGCAGTATCTACCACCTTTAATAAATCAAGATCGGCAGGATTGATGTTGTGTTCTTCAAGCAACATTGAATTTTTAATCCAATCGATTAAACCTTCCCAATAGGCTTTGCCGACCAATACAACCGGAAACTGCGCAATTTTATTGGTTTGCACCAAGGTTAATGATTCAAACAATTCATCCATGGTACCAAAGCCACCGGGCATACCAATAAAACCTTGGGAGTATTTTAAGAAAATGGTTTTGCGTACAAAAAAATAATCGAAGTGAATAGATTTATCCAAGTCGATGTACTCGTTGTGTTTTTGTTCAAAGGGTAAGGCAATGTTTAATCCGACCGATTTGCCGTTTCCGCGTTTGGCACCTTTGTTGGCTGCCTCCATAATACCCGGACCGCCGCCTGTGATGATACCATAACCTTCTTTCACCAATTTGAAAGCAATTTCTTCGGCCAATTGATAATATTTGTTTTCAGGCTTTGTACGGGCACTTCCGAATATCGATACACAGGGACCAATGCGTGACATTTTTTCAAAACCCTCTACAAATTCACTCATGATTTTAAAAATCTGCCATGAATTTTGTGCTTTGATATCCATCCAATCCTTTTCAGCAAAAGCGTTGCGTATTTTGTCTTCGTCTTGTGGGGTCATTCGGGTTATTACTTATTGATTATTATTTATTACTTATTGTGTTTTGAAGGTAGTATCATTCAACATTCAACATTTCTCATTTAAAATTTATAATCCGCCTTCTTTTAATCTTTCGGCGTTTTCTGCAAATTGTAATTTATCAATCATCTCTTGAATATCGCCGTTTACAAAATTGGTTAAATCGTAAAGGGTAACATTGATGCGGTGATCGGTTATACGGTTTTGCGGGTAATTGTAAGTTCTAATTTTAGCACTTCTATCGCCGGTACTCACCATGGTTTTGCGGCGTTTGGTAACTTCCTCCATGCGCTTTTGGTACTCGATGTCGTAAATTTTTGAACGCAACATTTGCATGGCTTTTTCGCGGTTACCCAATTGGTTACGTTCGGTTTGACAAGTCACTACCAAGCCTGTTGGTTTGTGGGTTAAAATCACTTTACTTTCAACCTTGTTTACATTTTGTCCACCTGCGCCGCCCGAACGTGCAGTTTGCATTTCAATATCGGCATCTCTTACTTCCACATCTAATTCTTCTGCTTCAGGCAAAACCACCACCGTGGCTGCCGATGTGTGCACGCGGCCTTGTGTTTCGGTGGCGGGCACCCTTTGTACACGGTGAACACCACTTTCGAATTTTAAAATGCCGTACGAGCCATGTCCTTTTACATTAAATACAATTTCTTTAAAACCGCCCATGGTGCCGGGGTTAGAATCCACCACTTCGATTTGGAAATTTTTCTTTTCACAATAACGCGAATACATTTCGAATAAATTGCCTGCAAAAATAGAGGCTTCATCACCACCGGTACCGGCTCTTAATTCCATAACACAGTTTTTATCGTCTTCAGGATCTTTTGGAATCAGCATCAATCGAATGTCTTCAACCAATTTTTCTTCTTTCAAACGGTTCTCTTCAAGTTCGGCTTTGGCCATGTCTAAAAAATCCTTGTCTTTTTCAACCGCCAACACTTCTTCAGCACCTTGAATATTCGACAATACCTTTTTGTATTCGTTGATGTATTCAACAATATTGCCCAATTCTTTGTATTCGATATTTAATTTTTTAAATAATTTCATATCCGAGATAACCTTCGGATCTGATAATTTCATTTCAACATCTTCGTAGCGTCTTTTTATTTCTTCTAACTTGTCTAACATAGGTATTTTAAGGAATGTAAAGGTAGTAAATTGATTAAATTGGACTAAAGCTTCTTAAAAATTGTGGCGATTGTTATCACAGTTTTTTTAAGCTCATTTAAGCAATCTTAAATTCTTGAGCCGGACCATTTTTATCAATGGCCTGAATGTGTATTTATTTTTTAGGAAACAACTGCTTGTCGAGGCGCGCCACAATGGTAGCGGCAATTTTAGAAAAGTGTTTTTCAATGATTTTTTTCGGCACATTGAGTTCTGAGTCAAACTCTTCGGTAGCGATGCCTGAGTTAATTTCCTTACCATCGAAGGTGTAAATGGTGTAATGCACAATGATTTGACGGTTGGCCTTTTCAACGCTGTAAGCATCGTAGTTGCCCGAACCGGCCGCTTTTAATTCGAGTTCGTTGATAAATACAAATAAATCGGTTTTGTAATTGCTGTATAAGGCCGGAACCAATTTGCCATTGGTTATTTTGGCATTCATAAAACGGGCGTCGCTGTTGGTTTCCACCACCAATTGACCCTTGTTGATTTTCTTATCTTTTTTCTCCTTTTCAGGGGCCTTGTAATTTTCCTGATTGGGTACTTTTTGATAATCATAGGCCAAAAACTGGTAGATGTTTTCTATCTCTTTTTTGTATTTGGCGGTGTCTTCCATTAAATCCAACACATTGTATTTCGAAAATTTAAATGCCTTATACAATTCCTCATTTAAACCATTGCGAAATTTGTATTTGATTTCCTTGGCCGACATTTTGGTTTCGAGGTTAATTTGTTGGTCAATTTCGCTCATGTAAAGTTTAGGTTCAAATGGAATGATCATGGCTTTATGACTTGCTGCCAATTCACGGTCTTCATTCGATTTACGACTAATGGTGGTGTTTTGCGCCAATACCAATAGTGGCATGAGGGTCACAAGGACAAAAAAAATTCTTTTCATGTGTGAATAATACAATTAAAAGATAAAGTTACGCTAAGTAAAAGCCTAAAGCTTTAACAGGACTTTAATTTCTTAACCAATCGGTGTTGGCATATATCATGAGTGCCAAAACAATAAATAATCCCACGTTGTTGGCGTAATACACCACTTTATCGGATACTTTTTTACCGGTCACCATTTCCCATAAAATGAACATGATGTAACCACCATCCAACATTGGAATAGGGAGGAAGTTCATAAAGGCCAAGGCCAATGAAATGATGGCAGTGAATGACCAAAAATGATGCCAATCCCAGTCAGGACTCATTTGTTGCACCATGGTATAAAAGCCGCCCACTTGTTTGTGTGCATCTTTTACGGTGAATATTACCACAAATTGTTTGGCTTGCATCACAATCAGTTCAACCGCATCTTTAATGCTTTGGGTGAAGGCGCCAAAGAGACCAAATTTTTGTTCAATGTTGTTAAATTCCTCGGTAGGTACAATCATTAAACCGGTGGTGCCGGCATCGCTGACTTTGCAGGTGGTTTTGATGGTGTCTTGGCCTCTTAAGAGGGTGAATTCAATTTTACCGTTGCGGTTTTTTACCAATTCACTTTTCCACTCATCGTAAAACACCACTTTTGTATTGTTCATCATGAGCACCTGATCACCAACTTTAATATTCGCATTGGCGGCAAAGCTCGATTGATCAATAGAATCGATTTTAGGTACCCAACGTGGTGATACAAAATTTGATTTTTTTAAACGTTTGATAATTTTTGAGCGATCATCATCATTAACAGGCAATGAAAATTTTTCGCCGTTTGCATGCACACCTTCAATGGTTGACACGCCATTCATGATGATTTCGGCTGGGATGCGAATAATTGAACGCACAGGTTTATTGTCAAGTGATGTGATAAAATCACCATTGCGTAGGCCCATGTTATAGGCGGCGCTATCTACCATTAAACCGTTTGGAATGCTGGTGATGGGCAAAGTTTCTTTACCATATACCAAAAGCACCATCCAGAAAATAAAAATACCAACAAACAAATTCATCAAGATACCACCCATCATTACCAACAAACGTTGATAGGCCGGTTTGCTGCGTAATTCCCATGGTTCAGGGGCTTTGTCGATAAGCGATTTATCCATTTGTTCATCCACCATGCCGGCAATTTGAACATATCCGCCAAAAGGAAACCAACCCAAGCCGTATTCGGTATCGCCAATTTTTTTCTTGAACAATTGAAAATTTAAGAGGCCTGCGAAGGGAAACAAGAAGTCGAAAAACAAATAAAATTTTTCAACCTTACATTTAAAACGTTTGGCGAACCAAAAGTGGCCAAATTCGTGCAGGGTTACCAGTATGGTTAAACTTAAAAAGAGTTGTATAATTTTTATGTACATAATTTATGTTTGATGATTGCCATTTGTTAATGGCATGAGCGGGCAAAAATAGCCTTTTTTAATGTATTAAAATGAATAAAAATGGGTTTTAAAAATTATTGTGAATTAACAAGTCTGCTGCAATTTTGCGCGCTTCTATATCACTTTGAATATACTGCTCGTAATTGGGTTGTTTCACAAAACTTGCTTTGGTCATGGTGCTGCGAACCAAATCACTCATTTGCAGAAAGCCGATTTTATCTTTTAAAAAGGCCTCTACTGCCACTTCATTGGCAGCGTTCAGCAAACAGGGCATGTTACCGCCTTTGTGCATGGCTTCGTAAGCTAAACCAAGGTTTTGAAAAACCTCCATATCGGCTTTTTCAAAAGTTAGTTGCGGATAATCCATAAAATTAAAACGCGGAAAAGTATTCCCTAAACGTTTTGGATATGAAAAGGCATATTGAATGGGCAACTTCATATCGGGTAGGCCCATTTGCGCTTTGAGGCTGCCATCGTTAAACTGCACCAAACTGTGCACAATACTTTGGGGATGCACAATCACATCAATTTGTACGGGTTGTAAATTAAACAACCATTTGGCTTCAATCACTTCAAGACCTTTGTTCATAAGGCTCGCCGAATCGATGGTGATTTTTGCACCCATGGTCCAGTTGGGGTGTTTTAAGGCCTGTTCTTTTTTAACTGAGGACAAGAAATCTCGGTTTTTGCCTCTAAACGGACCACCACTGGCCGTTAAATAAATTTTTTCGATTTTATTTTCCCATTCACCTGCGAGGCATTGAAAAATGGCGGAGTGTTCGCTGTCAACCGGATAAATGTTTACGGCATTTTCGAGGGCAAGTTTTGTCACCAACTCACCTGCAACAACCAAGGTTTCTTTATTGGCCAATGCAATTGTTTTTTTGTGTTTAATGGCATTGATGGTACTGGCCAATCCCGCATAACCCACAATGCTGGCCAAAACCACGTCGATGGTTTCCATTTCAACAATTTGTTCGATGGCCTTAAGGCCGGCAAATACTTTAATATCGTGGCTTGCGAGTGCTGCTTTAACTTGGGGATAATATTGTTCGTTACCAATCACCACAGCATTGGGTTGAAATTGTATGGCCTGTTGAATGAGTAACTCAAAATTATTATAAGCTGCTAAAACTTCTACTTCAAAGTTTTCGGCATTTTCTTGAATCACTTGCAGGGCTTGGGTGCCAATACTTCCGGTGCTGCCAAGTATGGCAATTCTTTTCTTCTCCATGTGCCACAAAACTCATCATTATTTTTAGTTTGTAAAATATTTTTTTGCACAATCGATTTACAGCAGCTAACTTCGCTGCATCTTAAGGGGTGCCTTTTGAAATGTTGAATGTTAAATTTTGAATGTTAAATGCAATTTAACCCATTTAAAATTTAGCATTTAAAATTTAAAATTTCTTTAGGCTGAGATTATACCCGGTAGCATACACGATCGACGTGTTTTGTTACGCACCTGATCAGGATAATGCCTGCGTAGGGAAAATAAAATGACATCACCCCTTGGTGTCGTGTAAATTTTTAAAAGAAATGAATAAATTAAGATTCAGTGCATTGTGTATGGCCTTATTGGCTTCGCAAGTTTTGTTGTCGCAAAAAAGTTTAAGGGGAAAAATTAGCAACGAAAAGGGTGAAGCTTTGTCGTTTGCGCAAGTGGCCATTAAAAACACATACATCAGTACCATTGCCAATCAAAATGGTGAATTTGAATTAAAGGGCATACGCGATAATGTTTGTATTTTGATGGTACACAGTATTGGATACGCTGATTTAGTTGATACCATTGATGTAAGTACAACGAAAGATTTGGCAATACACATGCAAGTGTCGAATAAACAATTGGATGAAATTGTGGTGCGTTCGAACCGTGTGAACAATGATCAAGGGATGGCTTATGCCAATGTGGATGAGGCCACCATTAAAAAACAAAATTTAGGTCAGGATGCACCGTACATGTTAAGACAACTCACCGGAGTGGTGGTGAATTCTGATGCCGGCAATGGGGTAGGCTATACCGGTATTCGCATCAGGGGAACCGATGCAACCAGAATTAATGTCACCATTAATGGCATACCGGTAAACGATGCCGAATCACAAGGCACTTATTATGTAGATATGCCCGATTTAATGTCGAGCGTTAACAACATTCAAGTGCAGCGTGGTGTTGGCGCTTCGAGCAATGGAGCAGGGGCATTTGGCGCCACCATTAATTTTCAAACCAATCAATTAAAAGAAAAAGCCTATGCCAATTTAATTCAATCGGGTGGCAGTTATAATACTTTGAGAACCACGGTGGCAGCAGGCACAGGCTTACTTAACGATAAATTTACATTGGATGCCCGTGCTTCGAAAATCAGTAGCGACGGGTATATCGATCGCGCTAAATCGGATTTAAAATCATATTACTTGGCGGCGGGATATTACGGCAAAAAAGACGTGTTGAAGTTCATTAACTTTTTAGGTACCGAAAAAACCTACCAAGCTTGGAATTATGTTTTACAGGATTCAATTGTGCGAGGCAACCGAACATTTAATTCATGCGGGGCTTATACCGATGCAAATGGTCAATTAAAATATTATAAAAACGAAACCGACAATTACACACAGAATAATTTTCAGTTGCATTATATCCATTCATTCAGCAGTCGTTTAAATTTGAATGTAAGCGGACATTTTACAAAAGGCGCCGGTTATTATGAGCAATACAAACAAAACCAAAACTTGGTCGATTATAAAATGCAGGATGTGATAACGCCGAAAGGAGATACCATTGGCACTACAGATTTAGTTAGACGATTGTGGTTAGACAATGATTTTGCGGGGGGTATTTTTAACTTGAATTACACGGCAAGTTCTAAATTAAACATCACATTAGGTGGGGGATATAACACCTACTACGGCAAACATTTTAACCGCGTGATTTGGGCCAGAACAGCTTCCAATAGTGAAATAGACCATCAATATGATTTAAATACGGCGAATAAAAATTCAGGCAACGCGTACTTAAAGTTAAACTTTAAGCCAATTGAAAAATTGAATGTATTTGTGGATTTACAGGCACGTCAAATTGATTATAAATTTTTAGGTTTTAATGATGCGAATGAAGCCAAAATGCAAAACAAGAGTTTTACTTTTTTTAATCCAAAAATAGGCATGAGTTATAATGCCTCCAACAAGGTGAATGTATACGCATCATTATCAACAGCCAGTAAGGAACCAAACAGGGATGATTTTGTGCAGGCAGCGATTAACAACCGTCCGAAGGCCGAACAGTTAACCGATTTGGAAGCCGGTGTGAAATATGAAAACAAAGATTTGTATTTGGGCACTAATTTGTATTACATGGATTACAAAAACCAATTGGTGTTGAACGGGCAGATTAATGCCGTTGGGGCCTATAACAGGGTGAATGTGGCTAAAAGTTACCGTCGCGGTATTGAAATAGAAGCCGCTGCCAAACTTAATAAGTACTTTCAGTTGATTGCCAATTGTTCGCTTTCAGAAAACAAAATCCAAAATTTTGTAGAATTTATTGATAGTTCAGATGTGAATTACACGGTGTTTACCCAGTACAAGAAAAATTATAAACTCAGCGACATTTCATTTTCACCCAATTTGGTTGCCTGCGAAAATTTGGTTTTTAAACCTCTTAAAAATCTTGAAATGAACTTAATTTACAAGCAGGTAAGTCGTCAGTATTTAGACAATACATCGACTATAAACCGAAGCATTAAACCATATGCGGTGTTAGATTTTAGGATTAATTATTTGATTGTGACCAAGTCGGTGCCTGAAATTACCATGTCGTTGGCAGTACACAATCTATTGAATAAAAAGTATGAAACCAATGGTTATACCTACAGTTATTACAGTGGCAGCAGCTTGTATACACAAAACTATTTGGCACCTGCGGCACCGAGTAATTTTCTACTAGCTTTGAGTTTTAAATTTTAAAGGGGGAAATTGAAGGCTAAAATACTGAGCCTAAAACGTGCATCAATTTTTCGATTTGGTTGTGCCAAAGCAATTTTGAAGATTCTCTTTCAGAAACAGTTTCAGCAAAATCGGTGATCATCAATGAAATGTCGTTGGTTAAATCATCGCGTTGAATGCGTAATTCAAAATAACTGCCATCCACTTTATCTACCCATTGAAAACGAACCAATTGTAAATCAACGGTTTTTAATAAACGGGCTTGTTGCATGGTATCATCCCAAATAAAGGTGTAAATGCCATTGCGTATGTTTAAGTCGTCGCAAAACCATTCAGATAAACCGCTAGGGGTTGAAATGAATTCGTAAATCATCTCTGCAGAAGCATGCACCACAAATTCCAATTCAAATTTGCCATTGGGTTCTTTTTCCGGTTTAATGGAATATGAATCGGCGCGTTTAACAGGATTGGTAATGGAATGCGAAATGGAGGCTATTTTTGATAAAGAAATTTCGTTTTTAGCAGCAACAGGAATACTGTTGTTAATGGCCAAAACTTCTTTTGATTTTTGTTCGATCAATTGTTTTTTTAAAGCGGCTTCCTCTTGCTTTTTTAACTTTTCGGGTGCAATGGGTTTTGGTTCCTTTGGAGCTTTTGGCAATTTAACCACCGCCTTTTTCTCAGCAACTTTTTTCTCAACTACTTTTTTAGGACTAATTTTTTTTTCTACAACTTTTGGAGCCTTAACTGCTTTAGATTTTTCGATTTTATTGGTTTTAGAACCGACTGCCGGCTTTTTGGATGATTGAATTGGTTTTGCTACCGGTTTTGCCTTGCCTTTGACCGCCTTTGCAGGCACTACCTTTTTGGTTTTTAATGCTTTGGCAATTGGTTTTTTAGGCGCAGCTTTATGAACGGCTACTTTTTTTGTCGTATTTTTTTTGACTTCTGTCTTAGATTTTGCCTTTGTGGGCGCCTTCTTGGTTGCCGGTTTCTTCGAAACTGCTTTTTTCTCTTGCTTCACAGGCTTTTTGGCCTTTGCTTTCGGCACAGATTTAGTTTTAGCGGCTTTTTTCTTTGAAGGCATATCTAAAATTTTTTTGCAAAGTATAAATTTTTAACAAGAAAGCAAATGAAAATATCAAAAAAATTTTGTTTTGGCTATTGTTAAGGAATAATTATATTTGCAGCCCTTGAAAATGGCGGGATAGCTCAGATGGTTAGAGCGCAGGATTCATAACCCTGAGGTCCCGGGTTCAACTCCCGGTTCCGCTACCAATAACCCCTTAATAATCAAATTGTTAAGGGGTTTTTTATTTAGTCCTTGAGATCCAAACTGCTGTTTAAAGCCTTTATTTTTACCTTCGATTCTTGGCTCACAAACACATTGTTGCGGTTAAGCCATTCTGTAAATGAGCCAACAAATTGCTCCTTATTGGCAATGTGTTCGAGTTTTATGGCAAAACTCTTGTTGTTTTTCTTCACCAAATAAAAAATATTGTGCCTGAATTCAACCAACAAAATATCGCCGGCGAATATTTTTGTGAGTTTATCTTGGGCCAAAAGCAAATAATTGGCATAGATATTCACAAAACAATAGGCGTTTTTATATTTTAAAAAGGTAATCACACTTTCGGTAAAAGCAATTATTAAACAAATTGGGTAAAGGTATTTTACGCGGTTATGCGATAAATACAACAAGAGGGCAAAACCAAAAAATACGGCAATTTTTAAAGTCTTAAACATCATGTAACTATTTGTAAAATAGGCATAACGTTGCACCGGTAAGGAGGCTTTGTAGCCCGCATTGAGGTATTCATAACAGCCCGTAAAAATGTAAGCAATGCCTGCAACCGATTGAATGATCAGTAAATCCTGCCAATTAAACCACACATAAAAAAAATTGAGGGTCGATAAAACCAATACCCCAATCAATACCAGGTTTTTAATAAGTGAAGCCAGAGCTGATTTCATAGTTTGTGTATTTGTAAAGATACAAATTATTACAACGTATAAATCTTATAATTGTTGGTATGTATTTAAATTTTAACGCAGTTTGATTGGCTTTACTTTTTAGTATTTGTTAATTTTAAAACCGATGTTTTTTCTCTATCCTTCTTTTTTATGGGCCCTTTTTGCCTTGCTGGTACCCATTATCATACATCTATTTAACTTCAAAAAATACAAAATTGTTTATTTTACCAATGTTCGCTTCTTAAAAAACCTGCAAGAGAAGAGCAAAGCCAAATCGCGCCTAAAAGAAATACTTGTTTTATTGATGCGTTGTTTGGCCATTATTTGCTTGGTTTTGGCATTTGCCCAGCCTTTTGTGCCGGGACTAAAAAACACCAATTCAAATGCATCGCGCAAAATACTCAGCATTTATATCGATAATTCATTCAGTACCCAAAACGTAAACAAACAGGGGGCTGTTCTTGATATCGAAAAATTAAAAGCCAAAGAACTGATTCAATCATTAAGCAATGCCGATAAGGTACAAATTATCACCAACGATTTTGAGGGTAAACACCAACGCTTGCATACCAAACAAGATGCCTTAACGGTTTTGGAAGAGATTAAAATGTCGGCAGCGGTGAAACCTGTTGATTTGGTTTTAAAGCGACAAGCTGAGTTTTTAAGACAATACAATGCCGGTATCAAACAAATTTTTTTGTTTTCAGATTTGCAAAAATCGAGTTTTAACATTGGGCAAAGCAAAATTGATACAGTCTTTAAAGTATTTGTGGTGCCGGTGATTCCTAATTTGCAAAACAATATTTACCTCGATTCTTGCTGGTTCGAAAGTCCTTTGCAACAACAAGGCTTCAACCAACAATTACATGCCAGGGTTGTAAATGCGGGTTCACAAACAATGGATGTGTTATCGGCCAAACTTTTTATCAATCAAAAACAAGTGGCCATTTCGAGTTTTTCGCTCGAAGCGCAAGGTAGTGCTGAGTTGAAGTTTAGCTTTATGTGTAAAGAGGCCGGTTTTAATTTGTGTGAAATTAAAATAGATGACTATCCAATTACTTTTGATGACCAATTGCGACTTGCTTTTAATTCAACCAAACACATTGGCGTACATTTAATAACAGGTAAGGGCAAGACAGATAAATTATCGGCTTTGTTTAAAAACGACAGCTTGTTTGAATTTAAGCAGAACAATGAAACAGCCATTGATTACGCCATGTTTAAAAATGCCGATGTGCTGGTGCTGAACCAATTGTCGGAATTTGGCAGTGGCTTAACAGCCGAAATCAATGCCTTTACAAAAAAGGGTGGAAGCCTCATCATCATTCCTTCGCTCAACGATAATCTTAGTTCTTACAGTAATTTGTTTGAAAGCTTGAAACTGCCCAAAATACTTGACTTGGACACCACGCGTTTAAAAACCAATGATATTGATCAAAGCAAAGGTTTTTTTGAAGGTGTTTTTGAAAAGAAAGTTGATCGCATGAACCTTCCGCTTATTAACAAACACTTTCAACTACAAGCCCTTACGGGTGTTGAAAGCATCATGACTTTACAAAATGGAGATATTTTATTGGCATGTATGGAAGTGAATAAAGCCAAAGTGTATTTTTTCAGCAGTGCCTTATCAGCTGAGGCAGGCAATTTTTACAATCATGCCTTATTGGTGCCAAGCTTTTATCGCATGTGTTTTAATAGTATACAAAGCAGTCCATTGTATTTTACATTGGGTGGGCAAGGTATGTTTGAAATGCGATCCAATCCTGCTTTTATCGAACAGCCGCCGAGTGTTGTGAATACCGAAACCAAAAACGATTTTATTCCCGAATACAAAGTGTATTTAAATAACATGCGTTTTTATTTTCAACACCAACCGCAAATACCCGGGTTTTATTATTTACAACATCAAAAACAAAACTTACAGGCCTTGGCTTTTAATTATTCGCGCTTTGAGTCTGATTTGAGCACATACAGCATGGTTGAATTACAACAAATACTTGATCAAAATCATCTCAATCATTTTAAGCTGATCGATTACCAATCGGCTAAGGCAGGAGAGCTGATTTCTTTAGTAGAAGGCGGAAAAAAATTATGGAAATTATTTTTACTTTTAGCACTATCATTTATACTGGCCGAAATTGTATTATTAAGATTTTTAAAGCAATAAAATGAATCTATTATTTAAGCAAGCTTATATCATTTCTGAAGGAAGTGAGCACCACCATAAAAACATGGATGTTTTGGTTGAGGGCGGTATTATAACGGCCATCAAAAAGAACATCAGCGTAAAAGCCCAAACAAAAGTGATTGAACATGATGATTTATGTTTGTCGTTGGGATGGGTTGATATGCAAGCTGTGAGCGGAGACCCGGGATATGAGCACCGAGAAGATTTGGATACTCTTGTGAAGGCAGCAGCAGCAGGGGGCTTTACAGCCGTTTGTTTACACAATAACAACCAGCCGGCACTGCATAATAAATCGCAAATTGAATACGTCATCAATCAAACAATAAATAAAGTGGTTGATGTTTATCCTTTTGGAACCATTACTACCAAAGGCGAAGGCAATGATTTGGCTGAGATGTACGACATGAAACAATCGGGTGCCATTGCATTTAGTAATTATAAAAATACATTAAACGACGCCGGCACTTGTTTACGTGCGATTCAATATGTAAACAATATCGATTCGCTGATGATTGCGCATTGCAAAGACCAAAGCATTGCCCATGGCGGTCAAATGAATGAAGGGCAACAAGCGGTGATGCTTGGATTAAAAGGTATTCCGGCCATTGCCGAAGAAATAATGTTGCAACGAAACATTACTTTGTTGGAATACACCGGTGCAAAAATGCACATCCCAACCATCAGCACCAAAGGCAGCATCGATTTAATTAAACGAGCTAAATCGGCCGGACTGCAAATTACTTGCGGTGTGGCGGCGGTGAATTTAATGTTGGACGATACTGTGTTGGCAGATTTTGACACGAATTACAAAGTGAACCCGCCGTTGCGTTCAAAAAAAGATGTGCAAGCTTTACGCAATGCTGTTGATAACGGAACCATTGATGTGATCGTGAGCGATCATTTGCCGCAAGACACTGAGTGTAAGGATTTGGAATTTGATTTGGCCAACGACGGCATCATTAATTTACAAACCGCGTATCACTGTGCATTGGAAGGCTTAGGCGAAAAAAGTATTGACGCAATCGTACAAGCTTTTACTGTTCAACCGCGTAACATTCTGCAATTAAAACCGGCGCAAATAACTGAAGGCGCTGAAGCCAACTTAACTGCATTTACCCGAAGCGGTGAATTTGTTTTGACAGAGAAAAACAATAATTCAAAAAGTAATAATTCACCTTTCTTTCACAAACCGTTAAAAGGCAGTGTAATTGGTGTAGTGAACGGCAATAAATCATATTTTAATTCATAAACATGCTGAAACAAGGAAGGTACTTGATTTGTTTTATGCTCATTCACATTGCTGCGCAGGCACAAAACAAAGTACTTGATTCTTTAATTCAATCGGCACAAGCATTTAACGATGTAAAACAATATGGCAAAGCCGTGGCTTGTTTAGACAGTGCCTTGGATTGGGAACCAAATAACCAAAAAGCTTTGTTGATGCTGGCCAAGGTAAATTCGCAGCTAAATGATTATAATGCCGCTTATATTTTGTACTCTAAATTATTGGCACTCGAACCGAACAATAACCGTTACTTATATAACCGCGCCACCGTTTTATCGCAATTAAACAAGTTTGTAGATGCTGTTAAGGATTATGATTTGTTGATTGAACATGAAGCAAAAGATACCAATGCCATTTTTGACAGGGCAGTGGCTTATTCAGAATTGGATGACTATGATAAAGCCTTGGCCGATTATCAAAGGGTGATAGAATTAAATCCAAATTTTGAAGGCTTGTATTATAACAAAGGATTTTTAGAGGCTGAACACAAACAGTATAAATTGGCCTTAAAGGATTATGATATGGCCATTGAAAAAAACAAAGGCGATACCGAGGCATACGTACAAAGGGCTTTTGTGCGCATGGAGTTGGAGCAATATAAGGAAGCCATTGAAGACTGTAATTTTATTTTAGCGAGCAGTCCAAACCACATAGAAGCCTTGCTGCACCGTGCTGCTGCTTTGGCGCAATTACAAAAACTAAACGAAGCATTGGCCGATTTAAATAAGGTGATTGCCCTTGATGCCAAGCGCACTGAGGTATACATGGATAGGGCTTATTTGTATTTAGACATGAAAAAAGTGAAAAGTGCCTTGTTGGATTTTTCACAAGTGATTCATCTTGATTCAACATTTGTAGAGGCTTATATTGGTCGTGCTTATTGTTATGAAGATTACAAACAATATCACAAGGCCATTGCCGACTATAGCAAATGTGTAAAGCTTGATAGTTTAAATGAACAGGCTTATAATTTGCGGGCTTTGGCTTATATTGAAAACAAAGAGTTTCGTTTGGCATTGCTGGATTTAAATAAGGCCATCACTTTAAATGATAAAGATGCCGAACTGTATTACAACCGAGCCCAATGTTTTAAATCCTTAAAAAAATATGCTGAGTCATTAAACGATTATGACAAGGCCATTGCATTGGTGCCCAACGAGGCTTTATTTTATTTAGAAAGATCTAAAATTCACCAAGCCATGGGCAATAAAAATTTGCAAGAAGCCGATGTGGCGAAGGCCAAAGATATTGACCTCCATAGCAAGACAAAGTAATTTCATTTTCTTCAATAAAGATTGAGAAGAATTTGAATTTAGCAATGACCTTAATGAATGCGTCGATCTTTTTCCTCAATTTTTACATCGTTGATACTGGCGAAACGTTTTTGCATTAGGCCGTGTTCATTAAACTCCCAGTTTTCGTTGCCATATGAGCGGTACCATTGGCCACCAACATCGCGCCATTCGTATTCAAAACGTACAGCGATGCGGCTATCAGTAAAGGCCCAAAGTTCTTTTTTTAATTTGTAGTCCAATTCCTTTTCCCATTTCTGAATCAAAAATTGTTTGACTGCTTCACGGCCATTGATAAATAAATCGCGGTTGCGCCATTCAGTATCAATGGTGTAAGCCAATGCTACTTTATCAGGATTTTTGCCGTTCCAAGCATCTTGTGCCATTTGTACTTTTTGGGTAGCGCTTTCGAAATTAAAAGGGGGAAAGGGAGGTTTTTGTTCCATAAAAATAAATAATTGATGCGCTAAATGGATTCGGTGTATTTTTTAAAATTGTCTAAAATGGCTTGCCAGCCTGCTTTTTGCATTTCTTCCGGATTGAGTGTTTCAGGATCGAATGATTCTGTTACTTCGGTTTGATGATTATTTTCTTCAAATCGAATTTCTACCTTTCTGCCGTCACCTAAGCCGTATGCTATGTAACGGTGTTTTTCAACGTTGCTGTAAATGCCTTCAAAATCAAATGCAAAGCTGCCATCTTTAGCAGCCATATTGGTTTTAAATTTGCCGCCTACTTTCAAATCGTTTTCGGCCAAAGGTGCATGCCAATCGGGCGAAGCAAAGTACCAATTCACAATGTGGCTTGCTTGTGTAAAACAATCCCAAACTTTTTCTATTGTGGCATTTACGGTGGTTTTAACTGTAATCATTGTTCAATTTATTTCACTAAAAATAAAAAATAATTGAACATGAATAAATTAAATTTTATGGATGCACGTGATCGAGTGCTTGTTTTATATCATTAATGATGTCTTCGTAATATTCAACACCCACCGAGAGTCGAATCATTTTTTCGCTGATGCCCAATTCCTTTTTTAAATCCGGATCAACATCAATATGGGTCATGCTGGCCGGATGTTCGGCTAAACTTTCGGTGCTGCCTAAACTCACGGCCAGTTTAATTAAACGCAAAGCATTTAAAAATTGAAAGGCTTCTTTTTCTGAACCCTTTACATCAAATGAAATCATGGCGCCATTCGATAAACATTGTTTTTGTTTGATTTGATAAGCGATGCCATCTTTTTCGCTTAAGTTGCCTAAAAAGTAAACCTTTTCAACGCGTGCATCCTGGTTTAAAAATTCTGCCACTTTATTGGCATTGGTGGCTTGACAATCCATGCGTACTTTTAAGGTTTCTAAACTTCTTAATAACAACCAGCCGGTATTTGGGCTCGCCATATTGCCCAAGAAGGTGCGTAAACCTTTTACGCGTTGAATTAATTCGTTTGAACCCAAACAGGCACCGGCAATTACATCGCTATGTCCGCCAATGTATTTTGTAGCGGAGTAAAGTACAAGGTCGGCGCCCAGTTTTAATGGGTGTTGCCAAAGCGGACCCATGTATGTATTGTCGACCGCCAAATAAATTTCTTTAACAGGTTTAGAAAAATACTTTGCAATTTCTTTGCTGGCGGCGATATCGATTAAATCGTTGGTTGGGTTGGCCGGTGTTTCGATGTACACCAAGGCAAGTGTATCTGCTAAACCCGAGTCTTTGACCAATTGAATGACTTCATCTTTTGTTGCACCAACACGAAAGGTGAGGGCATTGATGTGAAATTTGGGTAATACTTTTTTAATAAAATGGTCGCTGCCGCCGTATAATGGACTGCTGATTAAAACGGTTTCGCCGGGTTTTAAAAATTCCAGTAACACGGTCGTAATAGCCGCCATGCCGCTTTCGAAGATGGCGCATTCTTCAGCTTCATCCCAAAGCGTGAGTCGGTTTTCAAGAATTTCTAAATCCGGATTGTTGATGCGGCTATAAATTAAACCCAATTCTTCACCGGCCATTTTTTCACGCATGCCGTAAGCCACTTCAAAAAAAGCCTTGCCTTCTTCGGCACTTTTAAAAACAAAAGTTGAGGTTTGAAAAATTGGACATTTGATGGCGCCTTCTGATAATTCGGGCTTATAGCCATACGACATCATTAAGCTTTCGGGTTTCATTTTACGTTCCATAATAAAAATATTAATATGACATTATGTTGAATACAGCGCAGGAGAATGAAATACAAAGGTATAAAAGCCTTTAAAGAATAAGATTGAGAAATGCACATATCTTGACACAATGATAAGAATCATGCATTAGTTCTGATTTATAGTTAGATTTAAGGGTATGCGATCGCTGAATTAATTTTCTGTAATCTTCAGTACAACATTGCCCACTTTTTGTCCTGATTCAACGTATTTATAGGCCTCGGTGATTTGATCCATGTTAAAGCTACGGTCGAGTAGGGGCTTAAATTCACCGCTTGCAAGCAATTTGCTTAAAAAGTTTACATCCTCTTTTGAAATGCTTGGAATTGGAAATAAGAGTTTTTTATCACCCATTAAAGGAGAAGTGAGGGCATGTAAGATATTGATCCCATTTTTGCCAAGTTCGGTTGAAATATAAATACCTTTTTTGTTTAGCAGGGGTTTACAAATTTTGAATGCGCTTTTGCCTACTGCATCAAAAATAAAATCATAGCGGTATGGTAATTGACGGAAGTCTTCATTTTCATAATCAATCACCACATCAGCACCCAAACTTTTAACCAATTCGATGTTTTTTGAATTACAAACGGCATTTACCTTCGCGCCAAAATGTTTCAGTAATTGCACCGCAGCCGAACCAATGGCGCCGGTAGCTCCGTATACTAAGGTTTGTTGTCCTTCTTTCACATTCGCAGCGCGAATATCAACCAAAGCGTAGTGCGATCCTTCGGTGGCAGCAGCAGCAACATCAAAAGGAATTTGATTGGGGATAGTTGCAATGGCTGAATTTTCATCCATACACAAATACTCTCCGTGCCCGCCAAAACTTTTATCATTAAAACCAAATACCCTGTCACCAATTTTAAAATGTTGCACATCCTTTCCGCAAGCCGCTACAGTGCCTGCAAATTCGCAGCCTAATATTTGATGTTTTGGTCTTAGAATGCCACTCCAAAAACGTGAAATAAAATACTCGGCACTTCTAAATCCTGCATCTGTTCGGTTAACCGTACTACAATGTACTTTTACAAACACTTCGTTGTGTTGAGGAATTGGTTGTTCAACTTGCATTAATTTGGCAACCTCGGGTGGACCGTATTCTTTGTATAAAATGGCTTTCATAGTGGTGTTAAGAATTAAATGGTATTCATGTAAGTCCTGTTGATTGATTTGGGTGCTATGAGTAAAATTAAGTTAATATTGACAATTTACTAGCCACATCATTCAATCATCAAGATAATTCTGTTTCAATTCATGCTAAAAATGATGTTTAAAGGAAAGATGAATTAACTCATTATTTTTGCTAAACGGCGGTAAAACCATTTGTTTTTTTCTGCCAAGTTTACAAGGCCATTGATGATCCAAGCGCGGTGATTGATGAATTTTCGAATGCGGTAACGGTTCAGGTGGTGTTGCCAAAATTTTTTGTACACGGCTTCATCGTAGTCTTTCATGCAATCGGCCGAAAAATCATTTTTACGAAAACAATCCTGGGCCTGCCAACCGGCATATCTTCCTGAAACAATGGCTTCACCAATGCCTTCGCCGCTTAGTGGGTCAACCAATGATGCAGCATCTCCGCAAAGCATAAAACCTTTGCCCGACATGCTTACCTTTCTTGAGCCCAATGGTAGTCCGAATCCCTTAACAGGACTAATCATTTCGGCCTTTTCAAAACGCTCTTTGAGTTGCGGTTCAGAGGCAATGATGTGTAACATTTTGTTTCGCAAATTGGTGTTTTCGTTGGAAATGTTTTGTGATAACAAACCCAAGCCAACATTGGCGGTATTATCGGGCAAAGGAAAAATCCAAAAATAACCGGGTAATAAGTCTTTGAAAAAATGGAATTCAAAAGTACCGGGTGCTAATCCGCTTACATTTTTATAATAAGCCCGCACCGCACCGGAGTGATGATTTAAATCCATTGAGGTATGCGTGAGTTTTTTATTTACAACACTATGTGCGCCATCACAACCAATCACCATGCGTGTTTCAAAACTAATGTTGTTACCGCTAAGAATGTGAAATCCATTATCAATACGGATAACATCTTTTACAGTGGTGTTAAGGAAAACCTGAACGTTGTTGAGTTTGGCGGCGAGATTGAATAAAAAATTATCGAAGTTAAGGCGTGTACTGATGAATCCTTCATCGGCAAATTGAATGTCGAGTTTCTTTTTGTTTGGGGCAACAAAGCGGATGCGGTTGACTTTCTCTTTTAATGTAAATTCATCTAAGGCCTTTGCGTAATCGGGATGTATGGTGTTTAAAACCTTTTTCACATATGGTGCAACGGCATCTCCACAAACTTTTTCACGGGGAAAACTGTCTTTATCAATTAGCGCCACCTTTAAACCTGATACGCCCAATGCCAAGGCGCAGGTGCTACCAGCAGGACCGGCCCCACAAATTACAATGTCAAATTTTAAAGTGTCAAGATTCATTCAGTCTAAATGTATCAAAATACTCATACATTCAAGTGCATTTTTTATGGCTTTTTTGTCATTTTAATACCATCCCTTATGGCATCCTCAAGAATATTTAAATCAATGTCGCTGAGTTTTTTAAACCGAATGCAATAACCGCTTACTTTGGCTTTGCCAATTTTATCGCCATAGGTTTTAGCGATATAAGTTTTGTCTTTAAGACCTAAAATGTACACCGAAATACCGGTTTTATTGGCACTTACACCAATTTGAAAAAAGTCGCGGCTGCTGCCATTGGCATATTGTAAACTTTGTAAACCATAACCAATGGTTGGATTAAAAACTGTTTTGTTATCGGCATTGACACCGGTATCGAACCACAATTTAGCTTTGGGTAAAATATTTAAAAGCAGTTGATGCAAAGTTTCTAAGTCCTTTCGTTTGGCATCATCTTCAGCATTTATAAAATCGGTTATTTGTTTTTGTATGTTCATTTTCTGACCATTGGGACTTCAACTAAATTTTAAACTGTTTTGTAAGTATTTATCTATTGTTTTTATTTATTGGTGCCTAGGATTTAAAAGTATAGCGTAATTTTTTTACAAATCCCAATCTTTTTTTGAATAGAATATAATCACATACAAGAATAAATTGATCTCACCTGTAAATACTAAGTTTTTTGCTACTTAGTCTCTTGCCTTCACTTTCAAGTTGAACGATATATAATCCGGGAGGATAAATCGAAGTGTTGATGCTTAATTTACTACCGTTATGAATGTTGTAACGATCCAATGTTTTACCTTGTAGGTCCTGAATAACTATTTCAAACTTGTTCGAGAAGTAAATATTTGCCTCAATATTCAATATTTCTGCTGATGGATTTGGATAGATACTCAAATCAGGTTCAATGCCCAAATTTGATTCTTGAATATTTACGTATAAGTTTTGACTGCATGCGCTAAGGGCGGTGTCGCAGCCATTTGCATCTAATTTAATGACACTGTATGGATGATTTTCTGTATTCCAGAAGACATTGATTGAAGGGAAACTGGTGGTTAATATGAAGCCTCCATCTTTTGTTGGGTGCAAACTGGTTGCTTTTTCAGAGTTATAATTTGAAAGTGTGTCCTGAAAATTGGGAGTGCCTATGTATTTTTTTTCTTTAATCCAACCATCTTTATTAAGTCGTACATAAAGTAATTTTCTGAAATAATAATTATTGTCAAACAAGCTAGTTACAACGATGTCATTGTTTGGTAATTCGTAAAAGTGATCAATGTGATTGTATTCAGAAGTATCTCTGTACTCTCTGAACCAAATAACATTACCTTGAATATCAAACTTCACTAAAAAGGGAGAAGTATAAATTGGACCCATCGTTACATTTTCGCCTCCAGTCAGAAAATTGCCATCCTTTAATTGGATTACCTTATTAAAAGGGCCGCCTCCATTATCTTTATTGTAGCTTGTCACAAATTTTAGGGTTCCTAAGCTATCCATAAATCTTATATAACTATATCTATTAAGCCAGCCGCAAGAATTGTTAATGTCAAATGTGGACCCTGTAACGATAATTGTTTTGGTTGCCGAATCTTGAATAATAGAATGGCCAATAATGGAATTAACATTCACAATTCCACTAATCTTTCGCCAAAGTTCGTTGCCAAATTTATCAGTTTTCATCACTAAGCAACGTTCATCAAGCATAAAAACCCCATCATAAACTCCGGTCATTAAGAAGCCGCCATCAACGCTTCGGGTTAGATTCATAATTGTAAGGTAATCACTTGGGTAGTTGGCATAATATTTTTTTTGCCAAAGTGTATCCCCATTATAATTGAATTTTATTAGAAGGCTAATTTCTCCTAAGGAAACTGTTTGGTAAAAACCGGAATTATCAAACACATTATTGTTACTGATATTCGCGTATCGTGTAGTAGAATCGCCATAGCTTTTTTTCCAGAGTAGATTGCCATTATGATCAGTTCCAATCAAAGTTAAACGGTTGGGCGAATAGTTGTCTGCTGTATCTGAAGTTAAGCCAACGATAATAAAATCACCTGTTGGGGTTTCAATAGAATTATATGCAACACTAAATGAATCATTTTGAAAGAAGTATTTCTTTTTCCAACCACCTTGGGCGAATGTTTGGAAGGCCATCACAATTAAAAAGATAATTCTAATAAATCTCATCATAACACGGGTTAAATAAAAAATAGTTATTGATTGTAGTTCGACTTAATAGTAAATATAAGAATTTATTAATAAATGATCGCTTTGGAATTAAAAGTGATTGGCTCGCCCAGTCAATTTTATCGAAACACAAAGACTTGGTGATGATGAATGTTGATATTGAATAAATGGATGTAGTAAAGGATTTGACCTAAATAGACCTTGTTCTATTTTGTTTTCAAACGTTTTAATTCCCTTTCCAATCTATCGAAGTTTTCTTCGTTTTTGGGTATGACAAATTTTTTGAGTTTGTTGCAATCTTCACTGCTGTTAAATATCATTTTGAAAGATATTTTTGATCTGTTGTCGTTCATCTTTTCAAAGGCTACTTCCATGTCGAATAGTGGTTGTGAAAGCCTTGTCCATGCAATCAATTGATGGGGAATGACCGTTTGAAAAATAGCCGAATTTTCATAATGGCCTTTATCCGGACCATGCATGGTTAAAAGCCATTTTCCGCCAACACGTAAATCGAATTCGTGGATTGTGTTGGTGAAACCTTCGGGTCCCCACCATTTGACAAGATGATTGGGATTGGCAAAAGCCTCATAAACCAATTCAATGGTTTCATTTAGTTCCCTGGCACTATAAATCACATTTTCATTTTTTAAATTTTCCATTCTAAATCATTGCTGTCGGTAACAAATTATGCCTTACTGGTGTTTCATGCAATCTGCAATAGTTTCAGGTTGATAATCTACTAGTGGGCTTAATTTAGTAAAGGTACACACTAGAACTTCCACTTTGAAATCGGAATAAGATCTCACCCGTTTCGCTAATTGATTTCTTACTTTCTTTTTTCTTGATAACGGCGAATGTGCTTGGCACTTTTGTGCGAGGCTGTGCGTTGAACAAAAAATCAAGACAAGGCGCATGTCTGTCCGCGCTTGAATTTTTATAGACAAATGTTTTTCTTACTTTTTTCTTAGTCAACGGCAAATGTGCATTGTCACATTTGAGCGAGCCTGAGCGTTAAGCAAAAAGATAAGGCAAGGCGATTTCCTTTGCATTTTTAGTTTGTTCAGCAAAAAATTATTTCTTCTTACTTTTTTCTTAGTCAAAAAAGTAAGCAAAAAGACAAGCCAAAAATATCTCTAA
>CANGGP010000040.1 GCA_947453445.1 Sphingobacteriaceae bacterium | reverse complement strand
CACTCAGGTCACTAAGGGTGAATTTTTGTTTGAATCAAGATCACTAAGGGCGTTTCGCTTCGCTAAACGTGATTTAATCATCGTCTTGTCTCCTGCTGTCTTGCTTCTTGTCTCTTAACTCCCTTCAGTCTTTTCTAACGGCTGGCTTCGAATCGCAAAAATTATTTGAAATATTTCAAAACTCAGTTACACTGTCATGCCGAACTCGATTCAGCATCTGAGACCCTGAAACAAGTTCAGGGTGACCCGGTGGTGTCAGCTCGAGCGGAGTCGATATTTTAATGTCAGGTCGAGTGGATCCTGATTGTTATCGGGGGAGACCGTGTTAGTATAGAGTACCTGTCCTTCTCGACTACGCTCGAAGTGACAGTCTATGTCAGGTCGAGCAGCCTGCCCCGAACTCGTTTCGGGGGATTCCGATTCTTATCAGGAGAGACCGCGTAAAACCTAAAAACCCAGTCAATCTCGGCTGCGCTCTGCGATAAGGATTGTAACCAATTGATTCCGTTAAAATTTAAAGGTAGGTTTGTTTTAAATATTTTGGAAAAACAAAATATTTAGAATAAAGAAAAATATCAAAATGTCACATTCCCTGCAATCCCCGTGCGCAGGCCTTGGCAAGGCGCGGAGCAGAGTTGCATGAATTGAATTTTCATAAGAAATACAATGAAGGCGCCAAAGGCAGGCTGTGCGCAGGCGGCGTTTCATTTCTGCGAAGCCTAGCATGTGGGCGGGGCAGAAATGTTTACTTCATTCGTATTTCTATGAAAATTCAAGAGCGGGTGGAGAATCGTCTTGCCTTGTCTTTTTGTTTCTTTTGTGACAAGACAAAAGAAAGTAGAAAATATCTTGTTCTTTCTTTTCTTTCTTGTTAAAGAAAAGAAACAAAAGAAAACAAGGCACGGCGAACCCTCCCCGCTCTTGTTTTTTGTTGAAAGACTAACAAAGTAACCAAAGCTGCATTCAATCACACTGTCTCTCGCGCACAGCAGCTTTGAAACCGCAGCTTGCGCAAAGTCTTCGTATTGCGGCCTTTGCTGTCTTTCTACCAAAAAACAATTCACCCGCTTCGGCATCGCGCCGTGCCAAGCCCACCGCACGGGAATTTAAATACTTGAATCATTTTGCACTTGAGAACTGTGTGTAGGAGAAGTCCAAAAAATTAAGTTAGATGTCAATGACAATTTTAAAATTTCGGAAAATCCGCGTGCGCAGGCCTTGGCAAGGCGCGGAGCAGAGTCGCGTGAATTGAATTTTCATAAGAAATACAATGAAGGCGCCAAAGGCTGTTTGTGCGCAGGCGGCGTTTCATTTCTGCTTAGATCTAGATGCGCGCAAGGCAGAAATGTGTACTTCATCTGAATTTCTATGAAAATTCAAGAGCGGGCAGGCAATCGCCTTGCCTTGTCTTTTTGATCTACGCTAAGTCTCGCTCAAATGTGACAGCGCACATTTGCCGTTGACTAAGAAAAAAGAAAATGAATACAGGATAATTTATGGCTTATCATGGCATTATTAAAAATGCGCCATGTACAAAACTTCGCAGCATCACTCCCGATGCAAAAGTACTTGTAATTGAGTTTCTCGAAATGCTTGATCTAACTGAACTTGCGATTTCGTTGATGCAGTGAAACCCCCTGCGCTGCGCATTGTATCGAGTACTGAACGAAAAAAAACTTTCAACAACTCTCAAAACACACTCATCAGAAATAAAAAAAGCAAACACATGTTTGCTTTCAAATTCAAAATACCGGACTCCTAAAAAATCAATCCGTATGGATGATACTTCTCTCTTGCTCAAATAAAAACTTCGCTTCAAGCATCAACTCAATGATAAGCATTGGCGCCAGCATGTAATAATAACGACCCGCGTTATTACCCAACACCGCGGCAAAACTGATGAGAACAATTTGTAACAACAAGAAATTGATGTTGTAAAAAGCGCTGCGTTGAATGCTTAATCCCTTGCGCCATTTATAAAAAACAAAGGCCATGTAAATAAAATAAATGTTTAAGGTTAAAACAATTTGTTTGATAAAAGTACCCATGGCAAAATCGGGATGTAAAAAAGATTGCCAAAGTGAGGACGCCGATGTTTGAAAGCTCAAAGCAGGTGTATAAAAATAAGTGCGACGCAAAATAAAATAAAGCCCAAAACAAATCACACTAAATAAACCTACCCATAAAAAAAACGCATCACGACGGCGCACAAAATCCATAAAGGCCAATAGCACCATCACCATGAGGAGATACTCCCTTTGAAATATGGCAGCCGCTAATAATAAATAAATCCATTTGCTTTTTTTACGGTACAAAAACCAAATGCCCAAAAACAGTAATGTTGAAAAGGCATCGGTGCAGGGCATCAATTCATAAAAGATGGTGCCAAAACCAAGCAAATACAACAAACCCCCAATAAAAGCAGTGGCTTTGTTTTTAAGTTCCGAATATAAAATACCATAAATAAATGTGGAAGTAAACACCACACAGAGATAATTAAATAAGATGGCATTAAAATACACGCACTTGTCGAAACCATATCCCAGGTATTTATCAAAAGCAGTGGCGGTATTATAATAGATACCAATTTTATTTTGCAAAAACACCAAAAAAGCACTGATCAAACGCATATTAAATGGCGCATTCACACTGCTCCAATCCCAATTGTTATAGAGCCTGTAGTATTGAAAAAAGTCGTGGGCAATGTCACTCACATCCCCAAACTTATATACAAAATAAAAGGCCGGGAAGGCCAGGAGGGTGTATAAAAAACTAATGTTTAAAATGGATGTTTGTTTCACTGCTCAAAAAGGCTCAGTAAGTTTAGTGATTAATCTATAATTATCCTATTGCTCAAAAGTATAGAGAGCATTAAAACAAACATTGCTTAGCGAGTACATCCTTGTGCACATTGCACGAATCGTGTACAAATATTTTGTATTTTTAGTGTTTAGCGCCAATTATCTTACTGCAAAACAGCCGCATTTTATTGGCCACAATTTTAAGTTATGATCATAGTAATTACCGGCGGTGCCGGCTTCGTAGGTTCTTCCCTTTGCCTAAGGTTAAAACAAAAATATCCGCAATACCGTATTATTGCATTCGATAATTTAAAACGCAGAGGTTCTGAATTAAGTTTGGCCGATTTTAAACTGCATGATATTGAGTTTGTGCATGGCGACATTCGCAATCAAGAAGATTTAGCAGCACTCGGGCATTTCGACACCCTTATCGAAGCCTCAGCTGAACCTTCAGTGATGGCGGGCATCAACGGCAATCCCAATTATGTAATCAATAACAATTTAAACGGCTCAATCCATTGCTTTAATGCTTGTTTGGAGCGAAAGGCCAATCTGATTTTTTTATCTACCAGCCGTGTATACCCCATTCACCGCATTGAAGAAGCCAATTTTGTGGAAGAGGAAACACGCTTTGCCTTTAGCAATGCACAAAAGGAAGCAGGCATTAGTGCCAAAGGCATTTCCGAAGATTTAAGTTTAGCCGGTGCTCGCTCATTCTATGGCACCACCAAATATGCCTCCGAACTTTTTATCCAAGAGTATGCTTCTTTTTATGGTTTAAAAGCTGCCACAACGCGTTTCGGCGTCATTGCAGGTCCACGCCAAATGGGCAAAACCGACCAAGGTGTGGTAACCCTATGGATGGCCAAACATTTTTGGAAACAATCACTTAAATACATAGGCTATGGCGGAAGTGGCAAACAAGTGCGCGATTTATTACACATTGATGATTTAATTGATTTGGTGGATTTACAAATTCACAACATCGATTTGTTTAACCACAAGGTTTACAATGCCGGCGGGGGAATCAACACCAGCGCCTCATTAAGAGAAATGACCGCCATCTGTGAAAAAATTACCGGTAACAAAATACAAATTGATGCGGAACTCAATAACCGACCGGCCGACTTGCGTTTATTTATTACCGACAACAGTAAAATATTTCAGGATATTGGCTGGCAAGCCAAACGCAGCGTTGAGACCATCTTTACTGATATCTTTCATTGGATCAAAGACAATGAAAATAAATTAAAGGACATTCTCAAATAAATTCATAACATAAAGATTGGAATAAGGTTAAAATAATTTCCAATTTAATACTTTGGTACTCCGCTTGAATTTTATAGTTTTATGGCTTAGGCCGAATTAACAAAGGCTTCAATAATTATAGTATGAAAATTTGCATCATCACCGGTTCGTCTGGATTAATTGGCAGTGAATCGGTTTCTTTTTTTTCTTCGAAATTCGATAAGATCATTGGCATTGATAATAACATGCGGGCTGTTTTTTTTGGCCAGGATGCTTCCACTGAATGGAACACCAAACGCTTAACATCCAGTGTTGCCAACTTCGAACACCATGCCATTGACATTCGCAATTTGGCCGATGTAGAAAAACTATTTAGCACCTATGGCAATGACATCAAACTCATTGTGCACACAGCGGCACAACCAAGTCACGATTGGGCTGCCCGCGAACCCATAACCGATTTTACGGTAAATGCCAATGGCACCTTAAACATGTTAGAAGCAACAAGGTTGCATTGCCCGCAAGCCACTTTTATTTTTACCTCAACCAATAAAGTATATGGCGATACGCCGAATTACTTGCCTTTAGTGGAATTGGAAAAACGTTGGGAAATTGATGAAAAGCATCCTTATTTTAAAGAAGGCATTGATGAATTAATGAGCATCGACCATACCAAACACTCATTATTTGGTGCGTCCAAAGTGGCCGCCGATGTATTGGTGCAAGAATATGGTAAATATTTTGGCATGAACACTGGTGTATTTAGAGGCGGTTGTTTAACGGGCCCTAACCATTCAGGCACACAATTGCATGGCTTTTTATCTTATTTAATGAAATGTGCCATTACAGGCGATCATTACACTGTGTTTGGTTACAAAGGCAAACAGGTGCGCGACAATATTCACAGTTGGGACCTTGTAAACATGTTTTGGCATTTTTACCAAAACCCCCGTCAGGGCGAAGTGTATAATGCCGGCGGCGGACGCCACTCAAATTGTTCGATGGCTGAAGCCATTGAATTGTGCGAAAAAATTACCGGCAAAAAAATGAACTATAGTTATTCAAAAGACAACCGAATTGGTGACCATATTTGGTGGGTAAGTGATGTGAGTAAATTTAAAGCCCATTATCCAACTTGGTCATGGAAGTTTAATATCACGGACATTTTAACCCAAATCTCCGAAAACATAAGTGTACGCAGTAAATAAATCGAAAATAAATGAGTATTCGGACAAAAATCATCCAATTATTAATAGATGTAAATGAAAAAATTATTTTTTATCCGGCTTTAAAAAAATTTTATTCGGAAAATTTAAAAAATAAGACCATAAATGTAATTGACGTTGGCAGTAATAAAGGGCAAAGTATCGATTTTTTTTTAAGGATTGAAAAAGATTGTAAGATTTTTGGTTTCGAACCTAACAAAAAATTATTTGATAAATTACTTATTAAATATAAATCCAACCCATCAATAAAAATTTACAATTATGGAATAAGTAATAAAGTTGGGAAATTAACCTTTCACGAAAATATCCTAGATGAAACCTCAACATTTGAACAATTAAACTATAATTCAAGTTATCTTGAAAAAAAAGCCAAAATCTTAGGCGTAGAAAAGGATAAGCTAATTGTAGACTCATATGAAGTTGATGTAATCACACTCGAAATGTTTTTAACTAACCATCCAGAAATGTATTTCGATGTTTTAAAAATTGATGTTGAAGGCCACGAATTGCAAAGCATTAAAGGCTTATTCACATCAAGTAAAAAAAACTACCCAATTAAATACCTCCAATTGGAAAGCCATAATGATGACATGTACTTGAATCAAGCATCGGATGAAATAAAGAAAATCTTAAATGCCAATAACTTTTTTGAAGTTGCAAAAATAAAACACGGCTTTGGTGATTTTTATGAAATAATTTACGAAAACAAAAGTTCAAAATGAAATTAAGTATCGTCATACCGGCCTATAATGAAGAGGAATCGATAACAGAAACAATCGACAAAATTGAAGAGGCCTTTGCCAATGTAAAAATTGAACATGAAATATTTGTGGTGAACGATAATTCGAAGGACCAAACTGCGAAGGTGCTGGACACCCTTTGTAAAAAATACCCTTCATTAAAATATGAAACCAATCAAGGACCTAACGGATTTGGTTATGCCGTAAGATACGGTTTAGAAAGATTTTCAGGAGATTGTGTGGCGGTGATGATGGCCGATTTATCGGATTCGCCTTATGACTTAATTAAATTTTACACCACCATGCTCGAAGGCAATTACGACTGTGTTTTTGGCAGCCGTTTTATCAAAGGTGGTAAACTGATTGATTATCCCGGCGTTAAAAAAGTGGTGAACCGCATTGCCAATAAAATTATTCAATTAACAATGGGCATTAAATATAATGATACCACCAATGCCTTCAAATTATATAAACGAGAGACAATTGAAGGTATTAAACCTTTTTTAGCTCCTCATTTTAACCTAACCATTGAGCTTCCTTTAAAAGCCATAATCAGAGGATACTCTTATAAAATTGTGCCCAATTCATGGACCAACCGAAAACATGGTGAATCAAAACTTAAAATCAGAGAAATGGGTAGTCGGTATTTCTTTATTTTAATGTATTGTTTTATTGAGAAGTTCTTTTCGAGAGGTGACTTTAAGAAGAAGTGGTAAAATACCATTTCAAACAGCGAAATAGAAAAACCGAATGATCTATCAGTTAAATCATTAACAAACCCATGTATTTTGTTTCTCTAATATCAGAGTTCACCGAATAATCATTCGGGCGAAAACTTTTTTTACATTTCAGTGATGTTCAAATTCACACCTTATAAATTTGTTAATACTGCTGCCTTTCAACTAATAAGTCATGCTGAACTTGTTTCAGCATCTCTCTAAATATTCAAATTAGATGGCCGGAAGATTTTGTAAACAAACCAAAAAATTTGAGCAAGCCTACAGCGTTTTGCCATTCGAGTAAAGAAGCCTTTGGCTAATACATGCTGTATTGTCAAAATAAAAAATCCGAAATAACTTTCGGATTTAATCACAATTGATGCTTAAAGTTTAAGATTTTGTAGAATTGAATTCAATCCTAATCATTGGTGTTAATTCCTTTAAAATAAGGAATAGAAAAAAAGGAGTTGCTAAATAGAAATATCGACCATTATTATTACCGGCCGTTGTCGCAATGCTCAAAATAGTAATTTGCACAAAAAGTACAATTGTAATGTAAAAATGATAGCTATCAATTTTAAATCCATTAATTTTCTTGTAAACAAGAATTAAAATATAAATAAAATAAATATTCATTGTCATAATCGTTTGCCTGAACATGGTGAATAAATCTAATTTCATATTTATAATATTTTCTAACAATGAACCTGGTTCTGTATTAAAGTTCCAACGTGGTGAATAAAAAACATATTTGCGCAAAAGAAAATATACAGTCCAACAAATCAATGATGCTAAAAAAATATGAATAAAATATTTAATTCTGCCTTGCTTTATATAATCCAAGATGGCAAGTATTATAAAGAATAAAAAATAATATTCTCTTTGAAAAATAAAGGCAATAAAAAATGGCAAAACCCAGTATGATTTTTTTTGATAAAAAAACAGTAACCATGTGAACAACAATATTGATAGTGCGTCCACGCCAGGCATGAACATGTAAAAGATTGTGCCAAAACCAAGCAAATACAAAACACCGCTTAAAAAAGATAAGACCTTTGAAAAACCGAGTTTAGAAAAGGTTAAAAAAATAGAGTGACATGTGAGAGTTACACAAATAAAATTGAAAAAAATATTACTAAAATAATAGCTTTTATCGACAGCAGGAAAGGCGTCAATGGCGCATTCGGTTATATAAAATAAACCGGTGCCATGCAATAAATGAATAAGTATGGGACTAATAAGTCGCATGTTAAAGGGAGCAGGTACACCCTTTGGATCGAGGTCACGAAATAAGATTAAATAGGAATTAGCATCATCATATCCCTTTAGTAATACGCCAAATTTATAGATAAAATAAAAGAATGGGAATGCCAACAACAAATATGTTAGGAGGATTGCAATATTATTTTTATTAAACAATTTCATGATTAATGAATTAATATATTTCTCGTTTTAGTGCCAATTCCTCTTCCATTTCTTGAATCATTTGCTGATAGGACAAGGAATTATAGATATATAGCATCACAAAAAAAGGAAAACCATTTAAAAAATAATGCCCTTGTCGAAAAAGATTTAATAAAATCATCACCAAAATTGAATTTGATACTAACCAATGGTAAGTATCTTTATTAGGGTTGCGCAAAACATAAAAACGAAACACGATATAAAGAAATAACGTTACTCCAAACAATCCCGTTTCAGAAAACAAGCGCAATAACATGGAGTTGGCATCGGCAGAATTATTTGAAAAACCCACAGTTTTAATCCCCTTTGCAATGGAGTATTTATCGAATGCGATTGGATGAGATCCAATACCGGAGCCAAAAATAAAATTGCTTTTAAAATTTTCAACTGTTACTATAAAATTATTGTAAAGAATAAAAGAAGATCCATGCGTTTTACCCAATTTAAACTCCTCACCTGAGAATAAATCAACCACACCATCATAGCGTTGACTGAACTCTGTTACATTATTATATAAAAAATTAAACATTATATAAAATATTGGTATCACAACAACACTATACCTTACCAAACCAAAACTTAACATCAAAAATATTACAGTTAAAAAGATGCCTGCTTGGCCTAAACCAGAGAATGACAATATGTAAACAACAATTATCACAACACTTTTAAATTTACTGAGATAATATGGTTTACTTCGACTTAAGTTATATAATGACACGAAAAAGGCGGCAGAAAGTGTACTTGCTAAATAAGTTGGCTCCGCGAAAACCGAATTGATTCGAATACCAAAATTCCCTCCAAATACTGGCCCTCCTTTATTCAATAACCAGATAAAATCATACCCCGGCACAAAGTTGATTTGAAATGAAATGAATTGAAATACACCTATTATTGAGGCTATATAAGATCCCTTTAAATACCATTTGAATAACTGTTCAATATCATAATCAAATTCCAATATAACATAATAATAAAAAAAATAGGAAAGTACCAAACCTGAGAACACTTTAAAAAATAATGCAGAGGTGTTATTTCCTAGAAAAATGTTAAACAATCCAGACAAAAGCAGTATGCTAAATATAGCCAGCAAAAATTTATTGAAAGCATAGCGCCTAAAAAAAACTGGCAGCAAAATGATATAAACCAAATAGCCTATATAAAATTCAAATGGACTTTTAAATAGAACCAATGAATTAACAAATATGGAAACATAAATGGCAAAAATAAGTAATAAACTACCTATTCCGTAACCGCTGTGTTTATGAGTTGCCTCAATCATGAATTGAATTAACTATAGACTTAAACAGAATTGAATAATTAGAAACATAGGCTGATTTAGAGTAATTAAAGATTGCAGTACCTCTGATTCTAATTCTATCTTCTAACGACTTAACAGTTAGCTCACCTATTTTGCTGTAGATAAGCCCGCAATTATTTTCTTCAACAAATCGACTATAGTCACCTAATTGTTCCGACAAAACAACCTCTAAACCACAGGCCAAGTATTCAGCAAATTTAACAGGCGATGCCACTCTATTTGTGATACTTTGTTGTCTAATCATTAAACCATAATCTGCCGCCACAAGCACTTTTGGTACTTCGTTGACTGAAACACTAAAGTTGTTTACTTGAGATGAAAATTCCGTCTTAATGCGATCAATGTTTTTATCCTTGCCTGATAAAAAAAGCAATTTATTTTTGGATGATTTTTTTAATATGGGTTGAATAAACTGATAAAGCAAGTCAAAGCTTTGCCAACCGGCCAAGGAGCCTGAATAAACAAAAACAATATCATCTTTTTCATAGCCAAGATTTTTTCTTGCATTTAAGATTATTTCATCTGTGATATTTTGTTGTTCAAAAACAGGATTAAGTGTGCATGGAATCACCACATGGTTTTGTCCTTCATATTTGTATTCAGTTTGCCAATATTTTAGCAATTGACTTGACACTGCAATTCTAAAATCACTCTTTAAGATGGCTTGTCTTTCTAATTCTACAATTTCATTTAATAATATATCATCTTTTACCACCCCATACTCCTTCCACTCTGCCGCAATCGCACCTCTGCCATCATAAACTACCTTTGTTTCTTTATTCTTTGTCAAAAAAGCCAAATGTGTTGCTAAAACGCTTCTTGCAATTATTTTTTTAGGTTGAAACAAAAAACAAAGAATTCTTAAAGTATGTTGATTTAAGCGCCAATTGCTTAATCGTGGAAACATTGGTAAAACGATTGCATCCGACAATTCATTTTTTATTGTTCGCCTATTTTTTAAAAAGCCTCGCAAAGAAATGAATGACACAAGTTTAATCTTTTGGTCAAAATTATTCTGTAAAAATTTCACCACGTCAATTACTTGACTTGAAAAAATGCCTGAAGGCAGGTCGTTAAAAGTGAGATAAAAAATCAAGAATTCGCAATAATACTTAAAATACGCTCTGTGGCCTTGCCATCCCATAAGGCAGGAATTCTACCTTTTTTATACTCTCCCTTTTCAATTTGATTGATGTAAAATTTCACCTGTTCCAATTCAAAAGGTAATAATGTATTTGTTCCTTCTTCAACAGTAATTGGCCGTTCAGTATTCGGCCTTAAGGTTAAACAAGGTTTGCTTCTAAAGGTCGACTCTTCCTGTATACCCCCGCTGTCGGTTAAGATAAACGAAGCATATTTAATTAATTTTTGAAAAGCAAAATAATCAAGCGGCTCAGTAATTAATAGTTCTCTATTTTGAATTAAGCGCTCATATAAACCAAATTCTTTAGCATTCTTTATTGTGCGTGGATGTATTGGGAAAACGATTTTATATTTCAGTACCAGGTACTCTATCAATTCAATTAATTTCTCCAGCTCCAATTTATTGTCAACTGTTGCCGGCCTGTGCATGGTCATCAATACATAGGGCCTTTGGTTAATATTTAATTCAAGTAAAATATCAGAATGATCGATTTCTTCTTCATAGGCCACCATGGTGTCTATCATGGTATTTCCAACAAAATGAATTTTCTCTTTTGGTTTACCTTCATCGATTAGGTGTTGTTCTCCGCTCATTTCTGTTACAAAAAATAAATCGCTTAATTCATCTGCTATTAATCGGTTAAATTCTTCAGGCATACTGCGATCGTAACTTCTAAGACCTGCTTCAATGTGACCCAGTTTTATTTGGTGTTTATTGGCAAATAATGCGCCTGCCAAAGTGGAATTTACATCACCCGGCACCAACATTAAATCAGGTTTCCCTATCTTCAACATTAATTCTTCCAACTTTAACATGATTTCAGCAATTTGCGAACTAGGACTTGCCGGTGAAATGTTCAAATAATGATCAGGTTCCATGTCAAATTGACTAAAAAATACGTCTGCCATTTTCTCATCATAGTGCTGACCCGTGTGCACCAATTCGATAAAAATGTTTGGGAATTTGCTGGCGGCTATTTTTTTAAATTGGGTCACTTTAATAAAATTAGGACGTGTTCCAATAAGAATTAATACGCTAATCATTTATTAATTTTTAAGATGAATGATGAAGTAAAATATTTACTAAAAATTTAATTTTTGTTTTAAGCTAAAAGCAAAAGGAAAACCAAAATATTGAATAAACAAAAATTTTAATTTTGCAGACCCTTTCAAAGAATGTTGGCCAAAGGTGTTACTAAAATGATTTTGATAAAATTCATTGGCTTTAGCGAGATCGATTTTAGCTAAATTTTGTAAATAGCCCAACAGGTATACATAACACATGCTATTGTTTTTCTTAAAAACCTCTGGACATGTAGACTCAAGAGTATGTAAATAATTAAATCGAACTAGAAGAAATTGTTTCCATTTTAATATTGGATCTCTTTGAGAAATCTGGCCTTTGTCACGATCCCTTATAATGGTTAAAGGCACTTCGTCAATAATAAAATTAGCCCCGTTAGATGCAAGCCGCAACATCAGATCAGCTTCTTGTGAACTATTGATATTCTCATTCCATGAACCAACTTTTAACAAGCACTCTTTTAACCACAAATTAGAACAGGTATTGCCACTTTTATTGACAAAAGTTGCAAAATGCTTATCATTACTCAAATCGATATGGTATTCCATTTCACCATCCGTACGCAGTTTTACCCATGCAGCAGCCACAAATTGTGTGTTAGGATGATTTGACAACAAATTGATTTGATGCTCAATTTTTTGATTTTCTATTAAATCATCTGCATCTAAAAATTGAATCCACTTTCCTTTAGCCAACTTAAGCCCCTTGTTCCTTGCTGCACTTGCACCCGGTTTTGTTTCAGTTGCAATTTGAACTTGCTTAAATTTTGATTGAATTTGTTCAAGAATAGCAAATGTGTTATCACTTGAATTATTGTCAACACATATTATTTCTAGATTTTTATAAGATTGTGTAACAACCGATTCAACACATAATTCAATGAATGTTGACACATTGTAACATGGTATAATAACAGACACCAGTTCATTTTCAGTTTTTTCCATGTTGGGTTTTTGAGTTCAAGTACTGATTTTTGAAGTTCATAGACAAAATTAGGCATTTTATCGAAAACTTGACTAATTAATTTAAATGACTTTAATTAAAATAAAACAAGATGTAAGCCTCAATGATGTGCTTATTAAATGACTTTAAAAAATAGCTAGCCCCCAATTGATTATCATCAATTATTAGGCCCTTTTATTTTTTTTATGAAATTAATGTGCTGCAAAAACTCATTGGTCACATTTTCGAATGTATATTTTGTCACATCAAAATATCCTGGCTCAAATGGCACATTGGCATTTAAATATTTTGGTAATTCCAATTCCATGTTTTTAGGTAAAATATGTACACCACATTTGTTTTCTCGAATAAACTTTGCCACATCGCCTTCTTCGCCAATATAAAGAATTGGGGTCTGCGCAAAAATTATTTCAAAAAATTTAGTTGATATTAGGTCTTTATCAGTTTCAGGAAAAAAAACCAAATAGGCAGCGGCTGCATTAATTTTTTGAAACAAATCTACTTCAGGAATGAATCCATGCATCTTTACTTTGCCATTTGCGAAATTCTCATCAATCAGTGGATATTTAGTTCCGGTAAAGATATCCCATATAAACTCCTCATTGGGATTTGATTTCACAATTGCCGATAAGCGCTTCAAATATCCGTCTATGCCCGGATATAGACTGCCGCCGTAAATGAAACCTATTCTCTTTTGGCTAAAATCATGCACTGCGAACTTATTTGGTTCAAACGCATGTGGTAATAAATAAAATTTTGAATTTTCTTTTGGATACATTGATTTCAAAAAATTACCCATGTGCGCAGTTGGAAAAGTAACTACATCTGAAACCTTAATTGTTTCATTTTCACATAATGTTTGAAATCTCTTTTTCTTCTCACTTAAATTTGGAAAACCATAATAACTACCCCATGTCCAAGGATCTCTAAAATCACTAATTAAGTAAATTTTTGGGTGTAACTTTTTAAATTCAGCACCATAATATAGCAATGAAAAGGGCGCACCGGTTACAATTAAAACATCAATCGGCTCACTGGCTTCTGTTTCTTCTAAAGCCTTAAACATTTGGCTTTTCCATGCATATCCCTTATCGAATAAATTTTCTTTTAAGAATGGAGAGTATACTTTTGTGTAAAGTTTATAAAATATTTTTTGAAGAAAATTCTTGGTATAACCTGTTAACCATTCCGGATAATTCTTCGATATTAGTTTAAATTTTATTGGGGAAAAATTATTTTTATACCATGACGCATCAACTTTTTCTCGGGTAGATACAACGGTAACCTTATGCCCTTTGGTAGAAATTTCCTGGCTAAACTTTGCCCATCTTCTTCCCCCAATTTCATTTGATGGCGGGAAAACATATGATACAATTACAAAGTGCATTTACAAAAGTTAAAGATTTGAATCAAAAGTTTGATAGCGATAATTTTATTGAAGAGATTAAATTGACCTTATGTGTTTAGGAATCTACTTTAAACTCGAGTGGAGTTTATTAATGGAATTAACTATTTGGATGACTCTTTCAAAATCCATACCAAGTGTATCAAGGTACCATCTAATGTTTTGGTACCTTGGTTGATTTTCATCTTCCACCAACGCTAAAGCCCTTTCCCGTGTCATTTGACCTTCACGAATTTGATTGCTCCTAAAAGTGTCATGCTCAGTAAAACCGGCCACCGTATAATACACATAATTATAAAAAGCGGCTGTACCATCGCCAATTCGCCATGTTGTTGAAGTATCGGGGGCCAATTCCCAATCATATTCTTTGATTAGTGTTTGATTCACCTGCTCCTCATCCCAACGCCAATAATCAAATATGTGGTAATAATCCTTCTTTTCAGTAAAACTTCGGTAATATTCCCCGGATAATGTGTCCCAAAGCGATGAGTTAAAATATCCCGGGCTATCTGTCATGGCTCGAAACCTTTTCAAGTGATACCGCAATTGTTTCATTGCACCATGACTGTATACCCGTTCTTCTTCAAAATCAGGCTTGATCCCTAAAAACCCGGTTTTAAAATGGGTTACTTCCAATGGATTGATTCCCCAGAGGTTCAATTGCACCCCTGTTTGTTTTTTCATTTCTTCGGCATACCTAAAAAAATGTTTATCACCTGCGGTTAACATGGCCATCATTCCTAAGTTTGGTGACTTTAACCAAGCCTCTAAGTTCATGCGGATATTTTTCCGCTTTTTCGAAATATCAGCAGCAACAATGATGTTCTCAACTCCTAATTCCGAACACATCCTACTGATATTTCTTCTGCCAAGGTCAGTTACCATGCCCCAATCATAAGTATATGTTACCGGCCTTAGCTTCATTTCCTTCACAATTAAATGCAAGCCAAAACAACTATCTCGCCCACCCGAAAAGGGCACGATGCATTCAAGCCCACTTTGTTTTCTGTATGGTTCAATTAATTTAAATAAATCCTCTTTGGGTTTAGGTTTATTCCTTGGCTTGTAATTCAAACAATAATTGCAAACACCTTGCTCATTAAAACGAATAAAAGGCATGGTTTCAGGCAAAATGCACTTAGTACATCGTTTCAATTGATGTTTTTTATAAACCAACAAGGATTCTTCAATTTTATTGACTTTAAACTCAGGAATTAAATTCTCAGTTCGCCCTTTAAAATCCTTTAGGTTTAGTGCTAAATTATTTGGAATTGGCACCTCAATGATTTGTTGCGATTGATTAATTTGTGCAATATTTTCACAAGCCATTAGGCTTAATGCATAATTTTCTGAAGCAAAATAAGTTGCGCCATCCTTATGCCCAGTATATAAACTGCCATTGTTTGAAAATAAAATTAGCTTACCTAGGTTTTGAATTAACATGGCACAAGAAACAACACCCTTGCATTTTTTTAATATCACGTCTGCCAAAGTTTCAATTGGGTAGCCATTCTTTAAATGTTCTAAAGCAATTGCAGCAATTACTTCTGAATCGATTTGAAATTTTCGCTCAACAGTCAAATTCTTCCAAATCTCTTCCTCATTCACGATGATGCCATTGTGCAATACAAATACGTTGTCACGTATCACAGGCTGATTATCACTCAGTCCGTTGGTGATTAGCCGACTGTGACCCAAAACGATCTGCGAATCATAGGGTTTTACTTTTCGCAGAAGTCTGTCAATATTAAAATCGGCTCTATAAATTTGGTATTGATTTTTTTTCATAAAAATCAACCCACTTGAATCTTGACCTCTTTGTTTCGAATGTTGCACAAGAAGTTTCAAGTCCTTCTTATTGATGACTTCTGATGAAATTATGCCAAATATTCCGCACATAGATTTCTATTTAAATTAATAACAATATTTCTTAAACATGATTTTATCTTAACAAACTTAATTTTCGTCATTGAATTTTGCACATGTTTAAAGTACTTTCAATGAAAACCGAGTCTTCAAAAACTCCAAATTTCTTCAATTTCTCAATTAACTTAGCGTTATAATAGTTAACACCTTTTTGATTCAAGTGGTTTGCATCCGAAAACAACGAATCTTGATTAGAGTGTTCAAATGTAAAATCAAAGAACGGTATTTTATTATACTTAAGCAGTACTTTGTTTAATTCAGGCAGATATGTTGTTTGGTAATAAATCTTGTATGCCTCATTCCATTTTAGTGGGTGACTTGCAATACAGGTTCGCATTTTTAAAGCGCTTGCAAATTTCAAAATTGAATCTAAATAGACAAAATTAGCCCCCGGCTCAAATTTATCAAATTTACCTCCCAAGCCTCCATTATAATTACTGTCGCGTTGGATGTAACCATTGTAGATATACTTCTCTTGGCAGGGTATGCCCGAAGGTATAACATCTAACCATCTAGACACCATATTGTTAACACTATTAATAGTGATGTTATTTTTAAGAATTTCTAGTGCTGTTGAATTTGTGTTTGCATTTTGAATTAACATGAGTGTAGATTCCTCTGTAATATCTTGGAGGACGCCAGGATAAATATCAAGGATAATTTGATGTATTTTTTGTTTGTTTAATTTTAACAAGACATAAGTGTCCTTCATGTTTTGGCCTGAAGTACCCATATTAAACAAATTTATCTGTACCTGATTAAATAATCTAGGATCATAACCTCTATATGCATGTGAGGAGCCCAAGACAAAAACAGATTTATTATTAGGTTTGAATTTTTTCAAATCATCAAACATTAATTTTGTTTGTCCACCTTGAGAAATGACATTGGTGTTTATTAAGGACCACAATCTTAAACCTTTAACCTTTATGGTTGATAAACAAATACTTAAAAGGGTAAATACCATTAACTGAATTAGAAGATATAAGGAAAAATTCTTAAACACTAAAATTGAAAATAAATAAATTGAACTTTCCCCCAAAAACCACAAGTGACGATTAATGAAATTAAAACTGAAAAAAGTGTCACGGCTTTTACACTATATAAATTGCTTTCTCTTCGAATAAAACCGTGCACTTTGCTGTCAAAAGACAAGAAAAACAAACAAATAACAATCAGTACCCAAAAATTAATTTTCTGAATACCAATTACAATTGGATTAACATTAGACAAGTCACCTGCAAGTAGGTGCTGCATAAATTTGAAAGCATCATTCATGGTGCTTGCCCTAAAAAAAATCCATGCAATTAATACAAGGTTAAAAACAAAAAATTGATTTAGTTTCCGTCTAATTTTGTAGGACTTTACAAATTCAATATTTAAAATATTTTTAGGTAAAAAATGCCCAATTGAATTGTAAAGTGCATGCAAAGCCCCCCAAATCGCAAAGGTCCAATTAGCGCCATGCCAAATGCCGCTTAACAAAAACACATAAACTTGATTCAATACTGTTTTCTTTTTGCTAACTCTACTTCCACCCAATGGTACATAAACATAATCCTTAAACCAAGTACTCAAAGAAATATGCCATCTACTCCAAAATTCTTTAATCGATTGGGAAACATACGGCAAATTGAAGTTCTCCATTAATTTAAAGCCCATACATTTTGCCGATCCTAGGGCCATATCAGAATATCCTGAGAAATCGCAATAAATTTGAATGCTGAATAAGAAAGCACCGCCATATAGATAAAGACTATTTAACTGAGAATAATTCTCGAAAATTTTGTTAGTGATTTGATTTATATTATCCGCGATAACAACCTTCTTAAATAATCCCCAAGACATTAGCCTTAAGCCCATTGTGATTTGCCCCCAATCCAAATTGTGTTTCTCATAAAATTGATGTAATACATTTTGCGGGCGTTCAATTGGTCCCGCTACTAATTGTGGGTAGAACATTACATATAAGCTGTAAATCCCGAAATGCTTTTCGGCTTTTTGTTTCCCCCAATAAACTTCAATTACATAACTCAAACTTTGAAAAGTATGAAAGGATAAGCCAACCGGAAGTGCTATTGAAATAAGATTTATTTGCCAATCTTGATGGATTAAGCCACTCAAATGATTAATATTTTGAGCAGCAAAGTTGTAGTATTTAAAAATAAAAAGTAATAAAACAGTGGAAAATACACTGGCAATTAAATAATACTTTTTATGTTTTTGAATATTTGAATTTTCAATTAAAATTCCCGCCGAATAATCAATCACAATGGCCAAAACAAGTATAAAAAGATAATAAGGAATAAAGTAGGAATAAAAATATATACTTGCGCCCAATAGCCAAATCCATCTGTAGCTGTGGGGCAAAAGGTAATACACAAGTGTTACCAGCGGAAAAAAAAGGAAAATAAAATCGAATGTGTTAAAGAGCAATGTCTACTTAATTAGCATTTAAAGGCCTGCGCGAGAACGGTATAATGAGGAAGAAAGTCCATGACTCCGATCGGTATAATGAATTTGAATTGGCAGATCCGACCCAGTTATAGCTTTTCCTTTATAATCTTCACCTAAAAACCGAATTGTGATATTTTTTGTTTGGAGTATCTCTAAAAGTTCTTCCTCTGAGTTGTAAGTGATTACCTCATCAACAAAACGGCAGGCTTTCATGATTGTAACACGTTCTTGGATAGAAAATATGGGTTTTTTCTTGCCCGGATTAATGGTTTCAGAAATGTTTTCTGCCCTGTTAAGTGCTACAATTAAATAATCACAATTACTTTTACACTCATCCAGCATCATCACATGCCCCGCATGAAAAAGATCGAAAACACCACAAGTAAAACCAATTTTCATTTTACTGTTTATTCTTAATTTCTTTTTGAAGATACTCCTTTAGCGCATGTCTGGGTTTCCAGTTTAGAATTGTTACAGCTTTTTGTGTGTCGGCAAAAGTAATCTCCGATTCACCTTCCCTTTTAGGAATAAATTCATACCTGTCAGAGATTAATTGTGCTACTTCCAACACACTAATTGTTGAGCCGTTGCCAATATTAAAAGCAGTATTCAGCCTTTCAGGATGAATGGCTGCAGCATAATTGGCCTTAGCTAAATCAGCAACATGAATAAAATCACGCCGTTGAGATCCATCGCCTGTAACCAACAAGGGAAGATTATTCTGGTAACGGTACAAAAATATCCCAACAACACTGCTATAGGCATTAAATTTATTTTCCGGATTAAAACTACGGGGGCCATAAGGATTAAAATACCGCAAGCAAACATAGTCCAATGGATATCTGGTACTTAATAATTCAAGGTATTTTTCTACTTCATATTTTTGAAATGCGTAGGGGCTTAAACAATCAATTTTTTCAGATTCCGGCGTGGGCACTGTATCAGGCGTGCCATAAATGGCACTTGAACTACTAAAAACAAATTTTGGAAAATAATTCTCTCTGATCATTAACTCTATCAAATGCATGGAGTTGCTTAAATTTTCGGAAATGTGTTCAGTAACAAATTCAAAGCTTGGTTGTATTCGGGGTAAAGCCGCCAAATGAAATATACAATCATAACCCTTAACAGACTTCAAATTTTTTATTGTGTCTTCAATTAATATAAATCTGTTATTGTTGAGATGTGAACTTATATTCTTTTTGTTTCCAGTACTTAAATTATCTATTCCAGTAATTTTCCAGTTCGTATTAACAATGAGGTAATCCAATAGATTCGAACCTATAAATCCGGCAACGCCTGTAATTAATACATTATTTATTTGCATGAAGTTCGTCTAATATAACATGAAGTATAGTTTGATGATAACACTCAACGATGCCATAACTTGATGAGTCAAGCCAAAAATTGATCAATCCTTTCCCGTTCAGTTTATTTGACTTATTAAATCCACTCAAGGTGATGACATTTCCTTTTCTTTCAGTTATCAAATCAACAGCATTGTTGATGTTTGCAGAATTACCCGAACTACTAATCGCCACTAAAAGATCTCCTTCAACAAAATGTATTTTAAGCCATTCTGCCATGGCATTCTCAAAACCGTAATCGTTTGCGAAACAAGTAATGAGTGCCGCATCGCTAAATGCAAAAGTTGGAAAATTGGCAATTTTCGCATAATCTTCCATCATGTGTGAACAAATAGAATTAGAACCACCATTGCCAATAAAAAAAATGCGTTTACTTTTTTTTACCAAGGCCACAGATTCAAAAATCTGTTTGTTAATTAATTCGGAATTCAAAAATTCCTGAAATTTTGATTTATAAATATTTAGCGGCATGTTTTAATAGTGTTTCTTTGGTTACTGATTTTTCATTACAAAGCCATGTAGTTGACAAGCTTGCGGCTAATGAAGGTACTAATAATTTATCTGAATCCGCATCCAATGATGCGCAAAGGGAAGCAAAAGCAAAAAAAGTATCACCCGCACCAATGGTATCCACAATTTCTGTTTTAAATGATTTTCTATTGGCATACATTGTTCCATTCGTATAAGTTGAACCTTGTTTTCCGGTGGTGACAAATAAATGTTCGGAATTCAATTCATAATTGAATATTTTTTTAATCTCCAATTCAGTAGGTTCCAATATTTTTTTATTCACCTGTAAGCTTGCTTCACGAAGATCAATACATGCGCTCTTTTTTTTGTGCGCCTTCCATTTCGAAATTCGGTTAAACCCAAAGTTGTTTGAGTTTGTTTGACACATTAAATGAAATCCGTCATTAATTTTGAGCTTATCACAAAAGCCATGACCAAAATCGGCAACAATTACCGCATCATACTTATTTGTGTCAATGTCAATAGCCGGAAAATTTTTAATGTCGAATTTATTGATTTCAACATGCTTTTTTTTATCGCTAATGTCAACGTATCGACTTTTTACTATTTCGTTATTTGTATTTGTAATGACTTCAACTTGGTCAACAAAATCATAAATATGATTGGCTATGGCTTGCGCGCCGCCTTGTTGAATGGTTTTAGTACCTTCCAATTTAAAAACCGGACAGATTGACTTCATCGATTGACCTTCATATGAAACATCTATAAATTCATCAACGATTGTTTCGCCAACCACCAGCACTTTCATGTGTCTGGCATTTTCAAAAAATAATTCTAGCTCTTTAAGCATATTCAGCCTTATTAAAATGTTTTACATATTCGTCAATTTCATCATAGGAAAAAGCAAAGTCAACAGGTTCAATAGATAAATTTGCTCGGTACCTGAGTGTGTCGGCAAGTCCTCGAACAGGTAATTGGCCGTTGAAAATCAAAAGCACCTTGGTGTTGGTGTATGCCCCCATGTGCACAGCGCCTGAGTGTTGGGTGATGATTAGTCCTGCATTACTGCACTTTTCCAAAACTACTTTATTATCTGACGACACACAAACTTCAATATTGCCTTCAGACTGTAATTCGGCGCTCATGCTCGGGTGTCCTGTTATATAAACTTTATCAAAGTGAGGTGCCACCATTCTTGCTATTCGCATATAATCCCATGGACCACCATTATTGGTTGTATAAGCATCTCCCTTTTTTCTTGGAAATATCACACAGGAATTTTCAGTTTTCGATTTGTAAATATTTTGAATTGCATACAAGTGCTGCCTGCCATTCAATTGCCAGTTTCTGTATACAAACCAATACATATCATGATCAGCAATATTCAAATAAGCTTTTCCTGATGCATAGGCAATGTTTTGAAATTTTTTTATCTCTTCTTGAACATCTTTAGGAGGAATCGCCGCATTCATACAAGGCGGAACCTCTGCATAAAAATCTCTTAGTGGGTAAAATTTATAAATAATCGATTCTCCATTATCGTTAATTAAAAAAGGCTTCCCAATTTCCAACCCACAGAAGTAAATTTTAACCCCATTTTTATGTAGATGCATTAAAAAAGGTACGGTATGCAATAAAAGATGCCCAAATTCACCCTTAAATGGGCCAAAGTAACATTCTTTGTCCCGCATTGCTTTTCGATAAAATGTAATGATATCATAATAAGCCTTAAGCACAATTTTTGCATAATGTACCTTCCCAAAAATATTAAGGGTGCGCTGACCATACAATATGGTAGTTGCGTCGTTTGCTATTAAATTTTTAATTGTTTTTTGTGTCACGAATTTGCATTGAAGTAAAATTTTTTAAACAACTTAATTATAAGGCTTAAAGTGGATTAAATGACTAACTAATTTATCTACCTATAACCTTATTCAATCTAAACTTTAAATAATATTTAAATTGATTCCAACTTATCCCAGATGAAACAATGTAAGCGACTACAGTTTTAAAGCCACAGGGTGCAATTAAAAAAAACAAGCGATGCCATCTCTTAGCTGCGGATATTTCAAAGGACTCAACATCATACTTTGAAACTAGCTTATTATGATTCAAGAGCTTTTGATACCATGCCCAGGCCAATTTAACAGTTTCTGAACTAGGCTTAAGGCTGAATTGACAATTAATAAACTGATGTGTTAATAAGTCCTCTTGTGTAAATTCAATTCCAAAGTCTTTCATTAAAAGTTCATGCATTCTAAGAGATCTTTGTTTGGATTTATCTTTAAATTGAACCGTAACATTGTGCTCTCCCCTTCTGTAAAAATATAGCAATTCATTTAAACTATAAATTTTCACGCAGTCTCTAACATCGTACCAAAACTTCCAATCCTGCCCAACGCCAAACGACTCATCATAATACAAATTATGTGTTCTTATTTTGTCGGTTTTCATCAACATTGTGGCGTGATTGGTAGGTGTGCCCCATATCAATTCAGCCTTAATCTGTTCATCTGTAACAATACTCTCACCACTTGCAGTATTTTCGGAACCAAAAAGCTGCATTGGGGTTACACAAACATCGATGTTTGGGTTATTCTCCAAAAAAATGAATTGTTTTTCAAATCTATGCAAACTTGAAATGTCGTCGGCATCCATTCTTGCAATGTACTTTCCTTTTGCTAAACGAATACCTTTATTTAACGAAGCAGCTAAACCACAATTGACTTCATTATTTATAACGACAATACGCTTATCTGAAAATCTATTTATGATTGACAGAGTGGCATCCTTAGATCCATCGTTTATAATAATAAACTCAAAATCGGAAAAAGTTTGATTTAAAATTGAATCAATGGCTTCAGATATATATGCCTCAGCATTATAAGCAGCCATTACAACGGAAATTAAAGGAACAGACATTTAAATTATCAGTGTGCTTTCTATTTTGTTATTTCAAATTTATAGTGCTTTTTCTAGCGATTTCTATACCAGTCTACAGTAATTTTTAGGCCAGCTAATATGTCAATTTCTGGTGTATAGCATAATAGATTTTTTGCTTTGGAAATGTCGGCATAACTATCCTTAATATCTCCTTTTCGCTCACTTTGATAGTCAGGTTTAATGGCAGAATTAAGAAGTTCAGCAATTGTTTTATAAAGCTGATTTAAGGATGTGGTGCCGCCATATGCAATGTTATAGACATTATTAATGGCAGCTTCATTTTCTGTTAATGCGGCACATAGGTTGGCGCGAATAACATTGTCAACAAAGGTAAAATCGCGGGTGGTGCTCCCATCGCCAAATATTTTAGGTGCTCGGTTGTTCAACAATTCATTGATAAAAATTGGTATTACCGCGGCGTAAGGTCCGTTAATGTTTTGGTTAGGACCAAAGACATTAAAATATCTTAAGCCAATTACTTCCAACCCATAGGTTTTGTAGAACACATCGGCGTACAATTCATTGGCTTTTTTGGTAACCGCGTAAGGCGAGAGTAGTTCACCGGTTTTGCTTTCTGTTTTGGGCATAGTTGTATCATTGCCGTAAACCGAAGAGGATGAGGCATACACAAAGCGTTTTACATTATTGTTAACGCTGGCATTTAGCATGTTTAAAAAGCCGTTAATGTTTGCATTGTTTGTGGCAATCGGATCTTTTATACTTCTTGGCACACTGCCCAGCGCTGCCTGGTGAAGTACAATGTCAATATCTTTAGTCGCATTGATACAATCTTCGAATAATGTAATATCCCCGGTAATAAGTTTAAACGAAGGATTGGTAAGAAATTCCTCGATGTTGGACTTATAGCCGGTAGAGAAATTATCAAGCACCCTTACTTCTTTAGCATTATTTTTAAGCAAAAACCCTACCAAATTACTTCCTATAAATCCGGCTCCTCCGGTTACCAGAAATGATTTTTGTGTGATTTCAGACTGTAAATTGTGTAGAAACATCGTTCTTATTTTTTATATTGATGAAGCCATTCCTCCAAAAAAACCAGCAGCCATAAACCACTCGTGTTATTTGTTCGGATTAATTCCTGAATAGTAGCTGTGTTAAAATATTCTTTAAGCAATGAATTTTGAGATAACAGCTTATCCTGTAATAGCTGATTTAACTCTCCCTCACGAGAAAACCATTTTGTAAGCGGAATTGAAAACCCCTGCTTTTTACGATTTACAAATTCATCCTGAAAATTTTTACTAAGAAGTTTTTTCAAAAGCTGCTTACCCTGCCATTCACCGGAATTTTTATTAATATTAAATTCTTCAGGAATTGTTGCCGCCAATTCCCAAACCTCTTTATCGATTAAAGGCGTGCGCACTTCAAGACTATGAATCATGCTGGCCACATCTACCTTGGTTAAAATATCAAAGTTCATATAGGTCTTCATGTCCATATACTGAACCTTATTTGCAAGTGTAAAATCTTTTGTGTGGTTAAACAGTTTTTCAAATCCTTCCGGCACCTGTGCGATTGAACTTTTATATTCGTCATTCCATAATCTAGTTCGCCAGTTTATATCCAGATACTGAACACAATCTATCCAGTTTTTAAGCGTGTCTTTTTTAGGATATTTAGATGGCAGTAACATTTCCTGCATTGGGTAAATCATTTTTTTAATTCCCACTTTATAATTCATGGGCATGTACTTTAGCCAATTGATGTGCGAATTGTATCCCGCAAAACATTCGTCGCCACCATCACCGCTTAGTACCATGGTGACGTGCTTTCTGGCAAGTTCACAAACATAATAAGTAGGAATGCAGGAGCTGTCGCCGTATGGTTCGCCATAATGTTTTACCAGTTTAGGAAGAATTGATAAGGCATTGGGTTTTACAATTTCTGTATGATGGTTGGTGTTGAATTTTTTCGCCACCTGCTCCGAATACCTTAACTCATTGTACTCCTCTTCCTCAAAACCAATACTAAATGTTTCAACCTTTTTGTTAAGCATTTGACTCATGTGGCTAACTACTAGGCTCGAATCTATTCCGCCGGAAAGGAAAGCACCAAAGGGCACATCCGAAACAAGGTGCGCTTTAACAGAATCTTTTATTACCGCATCAGTAGCATCAAGCCACTCTGCTTCGGTTTTAATTTGTTTTTTACTGTAATCGAGGTCCCAGTATTGTTTTTGTTCGCTTACTTCTCCCCCAAAATTAATTGTAATATAGTGTGCGGCCTTTAGTTTTTTAGCGGCTTTAAATACGGTTAAAGGTGCAGGTATGTATTGTAACCAAAGAAATTGGTCAATCGCGTTAATATCCAGTTTGTTGTCAAATTCCGGAAGGCCTTTGAATTGTTGCAATTCGCTTCCGAAAGCCACTATGTTTTTAGATTGATAAATAAATAAAGGCTTAATGCCAAAATGATCACGCGCAATAAATAATTGTCTCTTTTTTAAATCAACAATGGCAAAAGCAAACATGCCCCTAAATTTTTCAATACAGACTTCTCCCCACTTCTCATAGGCATAAATGATTACTTCTGTATCTGAGCTGGTTTTAAAGTTATATCCGAAGTCAATAAGTTCATTTTTTAAAACCAGATAATTATACAATTCGCCATTATAAGTAATCCATGTATTTCCAGTGTCATCACTCATGGGCTGATGACCAGATGCCAAATCAATAATTGACAAACGTCGGTGCCCAATGGCCACATTTCCGAATAACTTATGCCCAAAGCCATCAGGCCCTCTGTGGCTTATAGCATCCGTCATTTTTTTAATAACCGATTCGTTTGCCAAAGCATTTAAATCAATATATCCTGCTATTCCGCACATTTAATCAAAGAGAGAAATTGTATTTAAATACCTTTTATTAAACCTATTTTGTTGTAAAGTTTGAGATCCAAAATCATTTATAAAATTTACTTCAGCCTGAGCAATTTTGTCTCAGTAAAATCCTGTGTATTGCTTACGCGGTTTTGTTGATTCGCTTTCGGCGCAGAATTCCTAATAAGGAATTAGGCATTAAGCTCTTTGCTAAATTTTTACTTGCCAGCGGAAAGGTAAGCAATGCAGCTAAAAAAGTATTTGCAAATTTTTTGTAACCGTAAATGCGCCAACTTTTGTTGTTAATTGTCGAAATAATAAAATTTACAGGTGCCTCAATTGCATTTGCTATATACCAATTATAGGCTTCTTCGGCCATTTTATCGGTTTTGGTTTTGTTGGTGTAACAATCCACTAAAGCCGAAGTAACCTGCTCTTCATTACTTGCACTTAGCATGGGGTATAAACTTTCCACTTTACCAATGTATAGATTGTCATCCCGCCTGTGAATCACAGGTTTTTTCATACACAAAAACTCATAAATTGCTCCGTAAGAAAACCAACTGAAGTTTCCTATCTCACCAACTCCAACATCTACATAACTAATCATTGTTAGTATGTCCCTTCTCTGCATTAATGGAAACCAAATAACGTTTTGTTCTATTTCAAGTTCTTTAACAAGTAATTTAGAATTCTCAACATCGATACCGTATTCAAAAGCAATTAAACATGATCTAGATTTTGTTATTGTTAAAAAGTTTTTAAACGCTTTAAAAATACGGTCATTACCCTTATAGCTCCACATATCCTCCGGGTTTTTCCAGGATTGTCTTATGTGACTAAAGGCCACAAAATCGAAACGACTTCTTATTGCCTTCATGTTATCGGAAAAAGAACTTAAATTTTGAAGGTGTGTATTACTTTTCCAGTTAAATTCTGGCGTAAAAATAAAAGGGCAAGGGTATTTGTATCTTTTACCCTTCAAATTAAATTTATCATAAACTTTTTCAAAATCATCACTGGTATAGTCCATTATAATTGCAGAAGCATTCTCTATTCCCGCTTTTTGATTTTGGGCAAACGTAATTCTCCATTTGTCTAAAATTCTATCATGTTTATCTGTAGGCTCGTAAAAGGGCAAATTATACAAATCAGAACCATAAGGTATTACAATATCAATTTTAACCCTGGCATACGTTAGGTAAGCAATAGGTGCTCCGCATGCAATTATAAAATCGTACTTAGAAAAATAAATGTTCACTGCTAGTTTGTTGGCGTGCAAAATGTCGGTTTTGGTATATTCAAATTCTTCAATGTGTTTTAAATAGATGTCTTCGAAGGTATCTGCTTGGGGAAGAAAGTGGCTAAATTCGTTTGAACAAACTAAATCAGCATTATAGCCCTTATGCCTCAGAAAACGCATAACTGCAAACATGTTATTATTCATGTTTCCAACACAAGCTATTCGTTTTTTGTTCTTTAGCACTTTAATGAATCTTCTAAAACTTTTCTATCCGGAAAATTAATTAAGACGCCAAAATCTTTTTTCTGATATACCACCATACTACCCATTGCTATGGCATTTGCCCCTCCCAACTTAATCCCCTCGATTAAATGTGTTGTATTGCCAGCGCCACCATGCGCAATTACCGGTACTTTTGATACGGATGTAATTTGTTTAATTAGTTCAATGTCTAAACCTTTCCAGGTGCCTTCGTTATCAACGCTGGTAATTAATATTTCGCCAACTCCTGCCTCTTCAATTTTTTTTACCCATTCCTGAAGAGAGTAATTGTGTTTGTTGTTTGCAGAATTAGAAACAATTTGAGCTTTTCCGAAAAAATTTTTCTTCACATCAATCACACCAATTACTGCCTGCGCGCCATAAACTTCTGATATTTGTTTAATAAGGTCCAGATGAGTGTGCAATGCCGAGTTAATAGCAACTTTTTCAATTCCGATGTTATATATTTTTTGAGCCTGCTCAAATGTTTTTATACCACCGCCATAAGCCAAAGGCATAAAGCACTCATTGGCAATTTCGGCCAATAATTTATAGTTTGGTTCCTTATTCTTAGGCGTCGCTTCTATATCTAAAAATATTAACTCGTCAACTTCTTTCTCGTTAAAAATTCTGACGGTATTAATAGGGTCGCCAATATACTTCGGATTTTTAAAATTCACGGTTTTAACGAGTCCGTTTTCTTTTAAGAGCAAACAAGGGATAAATCGGTTAATTAACATCTACAATTTGGCAAAATTTGCTAACAGGTGCATACCATACTTATGACTCTTTTCGGGGTGAAACTGACATCCATAAACGTTCTCATTTTGAATGGCAGAATCAAAATCGCCACCATAATTCGTTCTTAAAATGCTGTTCTTATCCGAATCACACACCACTTTATATGAGTGTACAAAATAAAACCGATATTCTTCTGTAAAATGTTCTGTTAGTTTACTTGGCGTATTGGTTCTAACAAAATTCCAACCCATGTGTGGAATTTTTAAAGGAGAGCCGGGTTCAAAAACAAATTTCAAGGTTTTTGCAGGTACTAAATCCAAGCCTTGTAATTCACCTTCTTCGCTTCCACGAGTTAACAATTGCATTCCTAAACAAATACCAAGAAATGGCACTTTATCAACCTTTGCCTTTTTAACCAAAACATCTCTTAATTTCAATTCATCTATTTTACTAATTGCAGCATCAAAGGCTCCTACGCCTGGCAATAATATCTTTTCAGCATCCGCAATCTCATTTAAATCAGAAGAAATTTTACAGGGCACATTAATGCGCTTAAGCATGTTTTGAACAGAACCCAGATTTCCCAGCCCGTAATTAATGATGGTTATCATTTATTATCTTTAATTGGAAAACAATACTTTAAATAAAAACTCATTGGTACCAAATTTAATTTAGCCAATGAAAAAAACAGAGGTCTGAAAAATTCAAATCTTTTTTTATAGGTTTTAAAATCTGTATAAGATTTAGCAGGCGCCTTCATGTACTTTTCAAATTCTTCGTCTGAGAAATTTAATCGCTTTTTAAAATACTCCACTAACCCATCTTCCAGATGTGGTTGGCTACTGTATTCTTTAATCGCCTCCTCTCTTGACAAAAGTCCATTTCTAACGGCTGCTGATAAACTATTATTTCTCTGATCGATATTAAAACGTTTGGGTAAAAAATAGGAATGACTAAACGCAGAAATTCTGTTTTCCAGATGATGTCCGCCATAATATTCCCAACCACAAAACTCTTTTAAAAAGATTTGAGCATCTTGTTTTGAATAATTAATATACCAGAGTGGTCTGATTTTTTTTATTCTTTTAAAAAGTGTCCACTTTAAGAAAGTTAAAAATTTCATATTTGGAAAAGTTTTTAATGGAACCCTGCCAAATTCTTTATGAACGCTTTCAATGTATTTTCCATCTACGTATGAATTGCGCAGAGGCGAAACTCCTTCTGCAACAAACGAATGCCCTTCTAAAACATATTTAATCCCAAACTTAGAAGCTGCTCTGTACATTGTTTCTGAAAGCGCCAAATCTGTTGGTGCATCCAAGTCAGAACTCCCGCTTACAAAAAATGATCTTAGTAAATCGTCAGCTTCCTTGTTATCAACTACAATAGTAAATAAATCCACATTTAGTTTCTGTGTAATTTTAGTGATGTTTTGTGTAGAAATAGCTGTGTTCCATGTATTATCGTAATGCACCGCAAGAGGTCTTAAACCCCATTCTACTGCTTTGTATAATAGATAACTGGAATCCGTTCCTCCGCTAACACCTAATGCACAATCGTATTTTTTGTTTTTACCTTCAATCTTAATTTGTTCAATAATTTTTTTCAGTTCGTCTTCCCCCTTTTTTTGTCCTGTGCTAAACATTTCGGCAAGTGAATCAATTTGTTTACAATAACTGCAAATTCCATTTTCATCAAAAACAATAGACGGTGTTCTATCATCATATATGCACCGTGAACAAATACGCATTTTTAGATTTTTTTAAGATTATTAATTAGCTCGTTAACTTGCTTTAAACCACTTTTAACTGTTTCCAATTCATTGGCAAAAGATACGCGAACGTATCCACTCCCTGATTTACCAAACGCTGAACCGGGAACCATACAAGTATTATATTCGTTAAGTAATTTATTGCAAAATTCCACATCGCTTAAGTTTATATCAGGCAATTTGATAAATAAGTAAAATGCACCTTCCGGAAACAAAAACTCTATATTTAAGACTTTACAAAAATTAATTATTTCATCTCTTCTAATTTGATATTGCAATTGCATTGAATTACTATATTCATTGGATTCCGCATTCGTTAAAGCCTCTATTGCAGCTAATTGTATAAACGATGCAACATTTGTTATTGCAAGCTGTGAAGGTTTTAATATTTTTTTTGCAAGTATCCCATCGGTAATAATATAACCAATTCTCCAGCCCGTCATTGCATACTTTTTCGAAAAGCTATTTATATAAATATACTTTTTGTAATGACTTAAATATTTTAACGATGTTGTGTGTTGTGTTGAAAACTGAAGAAACCGATAGACTTCGTCGGCCAGAATAAATATTTCCTTTTCGATAGCCCAATTACAAATTTTATCTATCAGCGATTGCGCCATCACAACTCCCGTTGGGTTATTGGGCGTATTAAAACAAAGCATTTTTGTTTTAACAGAATAACATTTATTTAACTGATCTATAATATCTTCCTCGTTTTTAAGGGAATTTATTTTTATGGGTTTACCTCCCATTAATAAAACCAATGAGTCAACAGTAGGCCAGTTAGGTTCTAACAGGATTACTTCGTCTTCAGGTTCAATTAAAGCTGCTATTACACTAAAAAATCCTTCGGCAGCACCATGCGAAATAATTATTTGATCTTCGGCTATATTTGAATTTAATTCTTTATTATACTGTATTGCCAATTGTTTTCTTAACGCAGGCAGTCCTTGCGAAAAACTATAGTGTGTGTTTCCAGCTAACATGGCAGTGTGAGCCGCTTCAATAATTGAATTATGAGTGGCAAAATCCGGGTCGCCGGTTTGCAACTTAATTATTTTTTTGCCCTCCAACTCCAACTTTCTTGCTATATCAGCCAGCGCAACAGCAGCTGT
>CANGGP010000039.1 GCA_947453445.1 Sphingobacteriaceae bacterium | reverse complement strand
TGGAATTTGACACTTAATCAACTAAAGGAAATCAAGCCTTTAATCCTTTATGAATCGAGGAACAGAGCCAACTTCGCCAATAAATTAAGTTTTTTAACTTGACGCTAATTCGATATCCATCGGGATCCGCTCGGCCTGACACGACTCCGCTCGACCTGACACGACTCCGATCGACCTGACACCACGGGTCACCCTGAACTTGTTTCAGGGTCTCAGTTGTTGAAACAGGTTCAACCTAACCTCGATAATTTTACCCTATGCCTGACACAGCTCCGCTCGACCTGACACGACTCCGCTCGACCTGACATGACTCACCGAAAACGGCGCACTTGAATATGGAGACTGTCTAACAACTGCATTGTTTTTAAGCTGTTGTTTTTCACCAAATACAAATCGATGGTGCCGGGAATTTTTTTGAGGAATGATAAACTTGTATCCAGCTTTTGGTCCATGTCGATAATCATCACGTTTTGGTAAATTTTGTTTTCGTCTTCAAGTAAGCGCCAAGTGCGGCGTTCGAACTTGGTGTTTAATGTATTTGGAAAATTATCGAAACAAGCCTTACAACCACTGGCATATGCATCGGCGTAAAAATGGTTGGCCACCACAAACAAATTAACTTTGTATGTTTGGGCAATGGCATTGATGCGACGGCAATCGTTTAAAATGGGTTTTACTTGACTCACAATCACCACTTCCTTTGTTCTTTGAGCGGTTAAGTCGCTTATCTTTTTTTCAAGTGAGGCACATTGTACTTGGTAATAATGCATCGGAATCAATAAAAAGAAATAAAGCATGTTTGGCTCGTATCTCGGTTTTACAAGTATAAAACAAAAGGTCAATAATAGCGGCAGTGCAAGATACATGCGGGCTGAATGAAAATGAAGCGAATCGGTGCCGTCGTATATTTTATTCAATCCGAAACTAAACAATAAAAAAAGCAACATGGCAATAACCGTTAGTGCAGCATTTTTGTTTTTTTGGCGGACAAAAAATAAGGCGTACAGCAACATGGTCACCAACACCAAGCCGCCGTGCTGCCAAAAATAAGGCGCATTAAAATTTAAAAAGTAGTTGAGATTTGAAAGTCCTTTGATGAGGTTTTCGAACGTAAAATTTAAACTGATGTGATGGATGTTGTAAAAAGGGTGTTGCACATAAAATTGCAGACTGAGCCAATGCAACAAAGCGCCAAGGAGGAGGCCGGCGCCGGTTTTGAAATAAAATCTTTTGAGTTGAATGTTTTGTAGCCACAAATAAAATAACAAGGGCACAATGATTAAAGCCGCATTGGAATTAAAACTAAAAGCAAGCACCGACATGAAGCCGGCCAAGAAGAAAAAACGTTTTTCGGCTTCGTAAAAAATGGCGGTGCAGGCAATGGCCGCAAAAGGAAAAGCCGTTACAAAGCCACGGGGCATACTGCTGATAATGCCATATTCAAAGGGCATTGCGAGGGGCAGCGACAAAATGACCAATGCATAAAACAGCGAGCGTTTTTGTAAACTCAAAAATGACAAATACACAAATGGAAACAAAGTCAAACACATTGTAACAAAAGGTAGGGCTGTGTAAGCTTGATAACCTAATTGATAAAGTGGAACAGCCAAAAAGGCTTCGAGAAAGGTATTGTAATTTTGACCGTAAAAGCGGGGTTCTTTAAAAATGCCATGGGCAAAATCGTTTAAGGCGCCCCACATGATGTTTTGGTCACTGTCGGTATAAAGAAAACTGTATTGCAATAATACTTGGTAACGGTAATACAAAACAATTATGAGAATAAAGACAAAGGCCAAGTAGGCCGCCAAAGGCACTTTATTATTTGAGTGTTTGTTCAAAGGGCAAGTTCTATTTGCGGGTCCCAAAATATGTCGGTAAAATTCAGAATCTGATCATTTTGAATTTTGACCTTTTCTTTTTCAAGCAATTCTTGCATTAAAAAAGGTGTTTCAAAATGGTGTTTACCGGTTAATTGACCATTGCGGTTTACCACGCGGTGGGCGGGTACCGCAGGTTTTACATTGTGCGCGGCATTCATGGCATAGCCCACGGTGCGGGCCGAACCCTTTGCGCCCAGGTAAGCGGCAATAGCGCCATAGCTGGTTATGCGGCCTTTTGGGATAAGGCGAACCACTTGGTAAACCTGTAAAAAGAAATCGTTTTCGGGCATAAATAATTATGATTAAATAAAATTATTATTTTGTTTAATAATCGTAAAACTCACTTTTAACAAACATAATCACATTTATTCAATGATTTAAAGGAAATGGAATTTTTCAAAAAATAAAGAATAGTGAAATTGAATTGGAAAGTTTAATTCAGAATAAAACTTTTATATGTGCTCTGAAAATCTTTGAAATGGAACCAAACTTTAGAACTTCAAATTGTAATTGATTGCTTTTTGAGCTTACTATTTGCCCAATGACTAATCTTAATTCATTCTTCTCAAATTTAAAACAAAAGTTTTATTTAAAACCTTCCAATACTGAATTTAATATAAAATTTCCGAATTGATCCTTAGCGCGAATGTTTTTACTTAATGTTGGGTCGTTCAATATTTTTTTTAAAATATCTTCTCGGTCTTTAAACTCTGACAAAATATTCTTTCTTGAGAAAAACTTCAATTCAGAATTGTTGTTTAGCGAGTAAAAATAATTGACTGTGTAAAATGGGAGCCCTCCTCTGTGCGCATAAATTATTAATTTCCCTTCTGATTTGATTTTATGATAACCATCTTTTATCATAACATCTTTTGAATCGGCGTAATACCTGAAGCATTCAGAATTCATACAATAGCCATAAATTTGACCTGCATTGAATCTATAGAATGTCTTTCCCTTGCTTTTTTTATAAACAAATGGAATTAAATTCGGATTAACATTAGTGTCATTTTTTATTACAGTAATTTTCGCTAAACCTTTAGGGAAATTTCGGATAAATTTGTCACCATTATTTGAATTTATCACTAATGACGATTCCTTTAAAAGGTATTCACTTGATGTCAGATAAACGCAGGATTTAGATTGTTGACTTAAAGCACTACTATTTTGTTGAGCAAAGTTTTTTTCAAAACAAATTACTAAAACAATAATTATGTATAAATATGTTGAACTTCTTTGCATTCTACTCGAACAAAAAATTTACTTCTGAAATCGCAATTGACACCTTTGTTAATGTTTCTTTTGTGACTAATATATTTTGTTACTCATAAAATTAAATAATTTTCAGTTCAAAATCCACTTTTAAATTTTTAATAATACATAATGGAGCGGATATGCCTAGCTTATGTAAACTAATTTGGAATAGTTTGTTTATAAATTAATATCTTTGCAAACTATGGAAAAACGCGTTAGAGTAAGATTTGCACCCAGTCCAACCGGTGGATTACACATGGGTGGTGTGCGCACTGCTTTGTTTAATTATTTGTTTGCCAAAAAACATGGCGGTGATTTTATTTTAAGAATTGAGGATACCGATCAAACCCGCTTTGTAGCAGGTGCCGAGCAATACATCGTTGATGCCTTAACCTGGTGTGGCATTAAACCCAATGAGGGTGTTGGTTTTGGTGATGGTCCGCACGCCCCATACCGCCAAAGCGAGCGCAAAGAAAGCGGCATTTATGCCAAGTACGCCCAACAATTGATTGATGCGGGTTATGCTTATTATGCTTTCGACAGCAGTGAAGAGTTGGATGAGATGCGAAAGCGTTTAGAAGCTGCCAAGGTTGTTGCCCCGCAATACAATGCGGTAACGCGTCAAAATATGCGCAATTCATTGACTTTGCCTGAGGATGAAGTAAAAAGATTATTGGAAAGCGGTGCAAAATATGTGGTGCGTTTAAAAGTTCCGCGTAATGAAGAAATACGCTTTGAAGACATTATTCGCGGTTGGGTAACAGTTAACTCTTCGCAGGTAGATGATAAAGTATTGTTGAAGAGTGATGGCATGCCAACTTACCATTTGGCGCATATTGTGGATGATATTGAAATGAAAATATCACATGCGGTGCGTGGTGAAGAGTGGTTGCCAAGTGCCCCGGCACATATTTTAATTTACAGGTATTTGGGTTTAGAAAAAGAGATGCCCAAGTTGGCGCATTTGCCTTTGATTTTAAATCCGGATGGCAATGGAAAAATTTCGAAGCGTGAGGCCCGTTTTCCGGTGTTTCCATTGAGTTGGCAAGACCCTCGCGAAGCTATGCCCTATGTGGGTTACAAGGAATCGGGGTATTATCCGGAGGCCTTCGTAAATATTTTGGCCTTGTTGGGATGGAATCCGGGTAACAATGAAGAATTGTTTTCATTGGATGAATTGGCAGCCCTGTTTGATTTTGAACGTGTGAATAAAAGTGGTGCCAAGTTTGATCCTGAAAAAGCAAAATGGTTTAACCAACAATACTTGCGTAAACATAGCGATGCCGATTTAGCAAATGCCTTTAAGCCTCTTTTGCACAGCAAGGGCATTGCGCGCAGTGATGCCTTTTTAGCAGAGTTTTGTAGATTGATGAAAGAGAAGGTGCATTTTGTGCATGAGTTTTGGGAGCAAGGGCATTATGTATTTGAAGCCAAAGAAGTTTTGGATGAGAAGGTAATGGCCAAAAAATGGAACGATAAAAGCAAGGCTTTGTTCACTTTGGTGCAAGATTCATTTATAACGGTTAGCGATTGGCAGACACAAGTGTTGCACGATACATTTGAAGAATTGGTAAAAGCACATGGTAAAATCGATATGCAGTTGTTGCGCGTGTTGATTACAGGTGTAGCAGGCGGTCCGCAGTTATTCGACTTATTGGCTTTATTGGGTAAGGACGAGGTGTTGGCGCGTTTGGGAAAATCGCTGGGAAAATTGAATTAAAATAGTTTGAGAATTAAGAGCCTGTTTAAGTTTTATATTTTAGAATTGTTATAACGTTTTTTTAGGCGAAACGAGGCAATTTTTGCAGTCGAAATCGGGTATTTTCGGCGAAAAAATTAACGAAGTTGCAGCCAAAAAAACGTATAACAAAATAATTAGATAAAATTTAAACAGGATCTTAAAGGGCTGCAATTTTTTTGCGGCCTTTTTTTTTGGCGGAAATATCATTGAGAGAGAACAACAGAGCGAGAATGAGAATGAGAATGAGGAGAAAGAGCAGAGCGAGAATGAGAAAGAGGAAAAGGAGGAACAACAGAGCGAGAATGAGAAAGAGAACGAGGAGGAGAACAGAGCGAGAAGGACAGAGTGAAAATGGGAGTGAGAATGAGGATTGAGTGAGAGCAAGGCGGATTTGCCTGAGGGATGGAGCGCATGTTTGAGCACAATTTTAGGCTTAAAGTGAATTTAAGTTGCGAAAATTTTCGGTGCTTAGGATTATGGTTCACCTAAAATTTGCGAGTAGCGACAGCCCGACCCCATGAAGCAAAAATCAACCATGAGTTATAAAAATTATTTTTGCTTCATGGGGGCAGGCCCAAAAAATTAAATTAAATGAAACCTAATTTCCCTAGGAATATCAATAGAGCGCAGAGTAAGGCAATGCTTAAAATGGTATTGCTGATTTTTTTTTGTTTGAGGTTAAAAAAATAATCACCCACAATAAAACTGAGTGGGATGGAGAGTGTCATGATAATGCCGGCCCCGTTGGCACCGCTTGAGAAATAGGTGATGATGGAAAAGAAAAGAAACCAGAGCAGGAGTAATTTTGATTTTTGTTTTTTAACGGTGTTACCAAAACCGATGGATAAACTTTGCAGCATGGCAAGGAGGAACACAAAGATGAGCCAAAGGAGGAGTGGCATGTAAAATTCGCTAATGTGCGGGATGCGCAAACTTCGGAAGAAAATGGCGGTAGAATGAAAAAAATACCATTGGTTAAAATTGCTGAGGTAAGCCAAACATTCATAGATAAAAAGTGGGACTGCTAATCCGATGCAGGCAATGACCCATTCGCGCCAATAAAAAGGGCGTAGGATGAAGAGCATGACAAAAAACAGCGGGAATGTGAAGATGCCGGCAATGGAGGCAAAGGCGGAGAGGCCCAGGAAAAACGCGGCATTAAAGATGGAACGAAAGGAATCGTCGCTGCGGTAAGTTGCGAGCAGTAAGTGAAATGAAATAAGGATAAACACATTGGTAAGCAATTGGGCCGAGATGCTGCCTGAACCGGTGGCGGCGGCGTTGAGCAATAGGTAAAAAAATTGTGGGAAGTAATTTTGTTTATCGACCACTTCTTGGTTGTTGCTAATGAGTTGAATCACAAACATGCCCAAAAGAATAAAACAGAAGTTGAGGCTCACCACGGCCAATGGGTGGTGTATTTTGTTGGTAAAGTAATTGTAGAATAAATCGGGAAATTGGTTGTTATCGATGGTGATCACCGAAAACAGTTGGCTCACAAAGCAAACTGCAAAAAGGCTGATAAGCACGGCCAAACTACTTCCGAGGCCCTTATTTAGCAGGTTGGCGAACATGATTTTTTTGTGTAGAAATAATTTCTATTTTTGTGGCAGTAAACATACAAATTATAGAGACATGAATATGCTAATGATTACCTGGACTGATATTTTTGAGGGAATTGGAAAATTTTCTCTTTCTGTTTTTAAATTGATGAAAGCGATGGGTCATGGCCCAAATGTGATTATCTGGATTTTTATCATTGGTCTCATTGGCTACTGGACAGTACGTTTGAACCGTTACCGCAAGGAATCGCGTCGTAACGGCACCATTCAATAATTTTATAGGCGCTGAATAATATCGGCGGCTTTTTCAAGTGTTTCGTCCTTTTTAGCGAAACAAAAACGGAGTATTTTATTATCGATTTGATTTTTATAGAAAACTGACAGTGGAATCGCTGCCAGTTTTTTTTCTTTGGTCCATTCGATGGCCAACTCGGTGTCTTTTTGTTGGCTGATGTTTTTGTACGACATCAGTTGGAAGTAGGTGCCTTGGCATTGAAGGGGAATGAGGCGTGAGCCTTTGGTGAGTTGCAAAAAGCGATCGCGTTTTTGTTGGTAAAATTCGTGAAGGCCTTGGTAGTTATCGGCATTTTCGAGGAATTTGGCGATGGCCAATTGCAGGGGATGGTTTACGGCAAACACGAGGAATTGGTGAACTTTTCTGAATTCAGCCATGATGTGGGCGGGTGCTGCCACATAGCCGATTTTCCAGCCGGTTGTGTGGATGGTTTTTCCGAAAGAAGACACGATGATGGCTTGTTGGGCTAAGGTTTTGTTGCGGGCAATGCTTTGGTGCATTTGTTGATCGAACACCATGTGTTCGTACACTTCGTCGCTAATAATTAAGATGTTGGTGCCGGTGATGATGTTTTGTAATTCGATCAGATCTTGGGCGGTGATGCAGGCCCCGCTGGGGTTATGGGGCGAGTTGATGAGAATGGCTTTGGTTTTCGGCGTAATTTTAGAACGAACATCTTGCCAATTGATGCAAAAGTTGTTTGGGTTTAGTTGGCTGTAAACCGCTATGCCACCATGCAATTCGATGGCCGGCACATAACAATCGTAGGCCGGTTCGATCACAATCACTTCATCGCCAGGATGAATAAAGGCAGCCATTGTTGTATAAATGGCTTGTGTAGCGCCGGCGGTGATGGTGATGTCGGTATCAGGATGGTAAATGTGATTGTAGGTGCTTTGAATAATTTCGGCCACGCGTTCGCGCAATTCGATGGTACCCGGCATGGGTGCGTACTGGTTAAAACCCTGTTGAATAAATTGGTTGGCCAGTTCAACCAAATGCGGGTGGCAATTAAAATCGGGGAAACCCTGTGATAGGTTAATGGCTTGGTGTTGGCGGGCCAGTGCCGACATGGTTGTGAAGATGGTAGTGCCAACGTTTGGGAGTTTCGAAATTATTTGCATTTTTATTTATTATTCCCTGCAAATTGCTAAAAAAATCCTATTTTTGCTGACTTCAATTGGGAATGTTAAAATCTAATTATTATTTCATAATTTTTAATTTAACATTTTTAATTCAAGAATTAAAAGGTCCTGTGGCCGAGTGGCTAGGCTGAGCTCTGCAAAAGCTCCTACAGCGGTTCGAATCCGCTCGGGACCTCGGTAAATGAAAAATGCGCCCCGCCTAAGCGGGGCGTTTTTGTTTATACACTGAAGCGTCGAAAGCTTTGCTTTCGTAAGTGAAGGTGTATAAACAAAAATAGCACTGAAGCAGAAGGTTGTTCGGCAAATTCGGGAGACCTTCGCTTCAGTGCTACATTTTTCATTTTCAGCCTAGGCATGCCCCATGCGGATCAACGCAGTTACTCCGCTCGTTTCACCGGAAGCGTTGAAAGCTTTGCTTTCGTAAGCAAAGGTGTATAAACAAAAATAGCACTGAAGCAGAAGGTCGTTCGGCAAATTCGGGAGACCTTCGCTTTAGCGTTAAATTTGCAACCTGGGCATGCCCTATGCGGATCAAGGCATTAAGCCCTCGAAAATATTCCTCTAAACTGCATCTCAAAGAAGTTCCCCAAGTCCAATAAATTCGATTTCGCAGCTTTTAATTGTTATCTTCAACATGCTTGTTAATAGGCACCTGTTTTATTTAGAATAATGGAAAATAAAACTTTTTATCAAGTACTTGTATTTTTTGCAGATAAATGCTTCCAAAAGATAGATTTGATGGAGTTTGTGGCAAAAAACACAAAAATTTGTGCTCATTCTTGCATGAATCAATTTTCTTCCAATGCCCTAACATTCTATCATTGCAACATGTTGTTTCACCAAAATAATCAGCGCTAAAAAATGGATCACTTCGTTCAGGCTTTCTTATTGAAATATTCATACCTCAACGTTTACTTGTTAACTGTATTCTACTTTTTATTTCTCTATTTTATCATCGGCTGGTTATTCAATTATTGTTGCGAAGCTTTACGCCGATTAAACATCACCGAATTAATTGTTGCAAGTCAAAGACCCGCAAAACAAACTAAACAGGAAATCAAACATTCGCTAATCTCCATTCTGGTTTTTGGCTTCTCATCTTTTCCCGTCATTTTTTTATACAGAAACGGTTTTTTTAAATTGGAGGAAAATACTGTTAGCAATATACTTCTGGGACTTCTTGCCCTCAATGTTTGGAATGAAATTCATTTCTTTTGCATTCACAGATTAATGCATCTGCCATTTTTTCTCAGGCATGTACATAAAATACACCACCAATCAAAAATACCTTCCGTTTGGTCGGTGTACAGCTTTCATTGGCTTGAAGCCTTTTTGTTGAGCACAGTGCCATTGACCCTCAGCTTGATGTTCAGTTTAGCACCATTGGCAATTGCCTTGTATCCTTTGAACAGCATTTTGTTTAATTTCTCAGGCCATTGCAATTACCGCTTTGCATCCATTAAAAACACTTGGTTAAACATGGCAAGCCGACATGTGGAGCATCATCAAAAAACCAAAGTGAGTTTTGGATTTGTTTCGGCATTATTAGACAAATTATTTAGCACAAATAAATCATCAAAAATATGAATCAAGTGTACATCACCGCCGCCGGCATTTTTTTGCCAAATGAGCCAATTGACAATGCGCAAATGGAAGAATACTTGGGTTTTATTCATGGTAAAGCCAGTGCCGCCAAGGCACGCATACTTAAGCAAAACGGCATCGAACAAAGGTATTACGCCATTAACAAACAACAACAAAGCACACACTCAAATGCACAAATGGCCGCCAAAGCGATTGAGTCGGCATTGAATAAAAGTGAGCTCCGAAAAACAGAAGTAGAATTAATTTGCACCGGCACCACCCAAGCCGATTTGCCCGTACCCGGCTTTGCAAGCATGGTGCACGCCCAACTTCAGTTGCCGGCCTGCGAAGTGGCAAGCTTTCAGAGCGTTTGCGCCAGTGGCATGATGGCCTTAAAAGATGCCTATGCACAAATTAGAACCGGCGAAAAACAAAATGCTGTTGTATGCGGCAGTGAATTTAGCAGCCGTTTATTTAAAGCCAGTCGCTTTGAAGCCCAAGGTGTTAGTGCATTGCCGTTTGATGCCGAATTTTTACGTTGGATGTTATCAGATGGCTCGGGGGCTTTTGTGATTCAGGATAAACCTGCACAAAACGGACTTTCATTACGATTGGATTGGATCGACATTAAATCACACGCCCAGGCTTTTAATTTGTGTATGTACACTGGTCGCGTTGACAATAAAGAAGAAGATGCTTTAACTTGGTTGGATTATCCGGATTATGAAAGCGCTTCAAAAGCAGGGGCCTTGAATTTAAAACAAGATATTCGTTTGCTCGACCAAGTGGTGAAAACCGGTGTTGGCCATTATTTTGAGCTCATCGACAAAGGCAAGATTGATGCACAAAATACACAGTGGTTGTGTTGTCATTATTCATCCGAATTTTTTAAAGCACCCATTCAGGATTTGATGCGCAAAGGCGGCGCCGAAATTCCTGAAGAAAGATGGTTTAGCAATTTAAAAAGCAAAGGTAACACAGGGGCGGCTTCCATTTTTATTATGCTTGAAGAATTATTGTATTCTGGTAAATTGAAAAAAGGCGATACCGTTTTGTGTATGGTGCCCGAGAGTGGACGTTTCATCACTTCCTTTATGCAGCTCACAGTTTGTGAAGGCACCAGCAGCCAAACACAAAGCTTTGAAATTCGAAAAATTGAAGCACCTGAATTGGTGGTTGATAAAAGTCCAGTATTAGAATGGTTGGTAAGACAATTGGCGCAAGTGTGGATTGATTTTGAACAAGGACTACTAACGGTTCCCATTGTACATAAAATTCATGCTGGCACCATAAGTATGGAGGATTACAAATTGTTGTTGCACGATTTACGACAACAGGTGATTGATGGCTCGCAATGGATTTCGCGCGCGGCTTCCAACATCGACATTGAATTGTTCGATTTGCGTTCGGCCTTTATTAAACACACCGCCACTGAACACAAAGATTACCAAATGCTCGAAAAAAATTATGTATCGCTGGGTGAGCCATTATCGGCCATACAAACCGGCAATAAAAACATTGGAAGCTTGGCTTTAACTTCGTTTATCTTTCAACAAGCCAGCAAACCCAATCCAATTGATTTACTCGGTTCAATGTTTATCATTGAAGGCATCGGCAAACGTTTGGCAAGTTATTGGGGCGAAATGATCAAAGCGCAACTGCATTTAACGGCTGAACAAGTTTCCTTTTTTACCTACCATGGTGTTGCCGACGAAAATCACTTTCACCGTTTAGAGCAAGCCCTTAACCATCCACAAATGAACATGGCCTTGGCACAACGCATTGTAAAAACAGCCAAAACAACCGCCAGTTTATATCACATGCAATTAAAAGAATTAGGAAATTATTAAATTTAGCATATGGCAAATACATTAAACCTTAACGAACACGATACACGCGATCCAAATCCATGGTTGGCCATGTATTTAGATTCAAGTATACCCATCAATCAAACCACCAAACAAGCCCTGATGCGCGACAACGATTCAAAATCGCGGCGATACTTATTACCGATCATTGTTTTGTGGTCGAAAATCACCATGTTTTTTATTCATGTTTTTAAATTCTTTTTTCCCAAGCTCGTTAATTCATCCAAAGTATTGCACAAGCTATTGGCTTGGGGCTTGCGGAAATTTGTGAGTCCCGATGCCAATCTTTTGATCTTTCGGCATTTTCATGTGGGCACCGAAATTTTGCAATTTGTGTCGCGCAATATTGATGGTGTGCAAATTAAGGGCAATCCCTTAAAGCCTTATAATTTTGAAGATGTAAAAGATGATTTGTTTTTGAACCACGATTTAAACTTGTACAATTTTGTGATTGAACTCAATAAACAATTAAAAGAAAAAAACATCACCATTAAAAAACAAGACAAGTTGAATTTGGACATGATTACTGAAGACAGGTTTAATCACATTGACTTTCCGAATCGTTGGACCAATGTATTGGACTTGCGTTCAGCCATTGAATTGTTTACGCCCTTTTATCAGTTCTTTTTAACGGCCAATGATTTTGTGCGGGCCTCGAATAGTTTACAATTGGATGAAACCATGGCCATTTACACGGCACAGATTTTAGGCACACCCGGGCATTTGGGATTGGTAAACAACCGCCACCCCATGGTACCCGAAAACACCTACTCTGCGGCTTACCGATTGGTGTTGCACGGCTTGGCGGCTGAAACACTGCATGAAATATTGGTGAATGTAAAACGCAATGCGGGAAGAGATGGGGTGGTAACGCCAAGTTAATTGTTCACTGTAAAACAAAAGGCTATTACAAAGTGCATTGCAAATACGATAATGACTTAACAAAGAAGCTTGAGTAAAATAAGAGTTGTTTTGTTGGGGAGGTGGAGAGTGTTGATTTGATCTATTCTTTTTATAAAGACATCTACTTTGTTTAGTATTTAAAACAAATCCCAAAAACCTTTTTTCTTTTTAAAACCGGTATAGCTTGCTTTGCCATATTTTTTGGCATCTCTTTTGTGAATCTTATCGTGTTCTTCTTGGTTTTTTAGTACCTGCAAGTTTTTATAAGAATTATCAGTTTTATTGCGATTGATGTGATGTACAACTTGACCGGGTTTTAATTTCTGACCAAGTTTTTTTTCAGCGACTGAACGATGTACTAATTTATTTGAATCTTTAAAACGATTATAACCTTTGTTATCGGTATAAGTATTAGAGAATACTTCAGTAATAAAATTGAATATGCCCATGTCAGTTATTATGTTTATTTATAATAATTACTTTTTTCCTGTTTTTTTAGGTTTTTTAATTGCCTTCAAAAGGTCATTTGGGTTAATTACCGGAAGCATAAAATCTTGTAATGAAGTCCCTTGTAACCTTGAAATCAAAATGCCTCTTGCAGTGGAATAAGAAATCGAAGAAAGGGCATTGCCTAGTCCGCCTTTTAAAACAACTATTTTCGAATTGTCAAGCTCCGTTAATTCATGTATATTTTCGACTTTGAAAATAAAAACAAAGGTAAATTCGCATGAAGCTTCTTCTTGGTTGCTTTTGGCTTTACTTCTACTCTTAATATCAATGGTTAGTTCAGCTCTGATAAGTTTATTTTCGAGGTCAAACGACAAATTAAAAGCGGCATTCCATTCATGACCATCTACATTTATTAAATCAAAACCCTCAGGACTGTTTAATTGCCCTTTGGTTATAAAAAATTCTTCTATGTGAATTTTTTCGGGTACAAGTTTTGCTTTATCCTGCATTGGCTAATTCAGAGGGTTGATTAATGTATTTTAATTTGTTTTTAAAGGACTGAGGTTTCAGACGATGTTTTCTGGTAGGTGTAACCTTGTGCAACACTTTGTAAATGGCGGTGGCTTTATTTTCAGTTTTTGGAACTTCTAATAGTGGTGCTCCCAATTCTGCCTCTAGTTTAGCCAAGGACTTTAATGTGAAGTTATGATCTCCGTTTAACCATTTACTGATTTCAGAAGGCATTTTATTCATTTTTTCAGCAAGTTCTTTTTGAGTGATACCCTCTTGCTTCAAGAGCTCGCTTATTCTTACAACGATGTCGCTGTATAATTTCACAAAAATCCTGACTTCTTCAGGTGTTTCGTTTAAAATACGTTGGGCTGTTTTGCTTCTCATAATCTTTTAAAGATAAATTTCATTGTTATCGTCCTCATAAGTTATTCTCCTATTTTGGTGGTCAATTATCAATATTCCTTCCTGTAATGCTTCATCAATTCGCTGTGCAAATGCACAGGCTTCTTTCCAAACAAAATGCAAACTACTTTTTTGGTTCGTTGGTCCATCCTTAATTCCACCATTGAATAATATTACCAATTCATTTGTTATTCTTAATGCGTAAAGCCTGAGCGGGAAATCAGGGAAACTAAATGCTATTTCACCAACTTGTATTCTGCCTTTTGGAGGCAAACCAGCCACTTCGTTTTCGGGTCGGTTAAAAAACAAAAGTTTTGCTCCGTGGTTTTCGCCAATTGCATCGAGCAAAAAACTCACCAACACCTGACTTTCCTTTTTGTATTTTGTATTACTTTCAAATTTATTAAAGAATTTGTCCGTTTCGTTGGTATCTGAATCTTCCCACCTCACCGTATAAAAAGTACAGCGACTTGCTTCATCATCCCAAATATCCAAAGCGAATGTATTCACTTATAAGTTAATTTTAAAACAAAGTTTCACTTTTAAGTGAATTTAACAAAAGATTGCTATTTAACATGTTGATAATCAAAATACTATTTTTCATAGGCACTACAGTACTTTCATAAAATCATTCTTAAACATATCCAAAAGGGTGTCACATCACGGTACTCGATTTTCTTTTTCTTTGAAGCTATTTCATCAAACCATTGACCTTTAATGACAATTTTGAGTGTGGGTTTTTCGGGTTTGGTATTCATAGTATTAATTTAATTGTGTTATTTATCATCCTCTAATTCATTCCAATAATCACTGGCATTTTTTTGATTGAAATGATTTGTCGAATTTTACGTTCTATTTCGAATACATATTTAAAAATTTACCAAATACTTTAATACACAACATGAAAATCATTTCTGCGATTATATATTTGGTTTGCTATGAAGGGAGACTGCTACAAAAACTCAACGATTAAAAATCGATAATAACCTTTCAAAATTCTCCCTTGTCTTTTTTGATATCATTTTGAGAATTGTGTTCCTTGCTTCTGAAAAGTATAAAGCTGAAATTGTCTTTTCAAAACTTGTACGAGGTGATAACCTTAACTCACTTCTTATTAGAACCAAATCGGAACCATCAAATAAATCTTGCATAATCTTTATTTTTGAATTAATAGCTAATCCTAAAGTGTAGAAAGCATTTTCAGCCTGTTCGATTCCAAAGTAATTTATAGCATTATTATAATATTGATTACCCTCTTCATCGTTATCCCATAGAGATTTGAAATCGATTTTTAGTCCAATCATAATTGATATTAAATTTATCAAGGAACTTGCACTTTTTCCAGGAATAATGTGTAGATCTTGATTCTGATTAAATAGACATATTGAATAATAATCATATATTCCTTCAACTAAAAGCACCTTGGATTTTGAAATATCTAAGAGAAAGGGTTTAACTTCAAGAGCATCATAAATTGTTTGGAATGAATTTTCAATTGTATTATCTGAATTTTTGAAGTCGTAGAAAGGTGTTATTTCTATTTCATTGTTATGGTTTTTATTCGCAATCTGGATAGAATTGAGTGGTATTAAACTAGGATTCAATAAATAATGTGAATGCGTACAATAAAGCACTTTATTTTCTCCTGATAATTCCTTCAGTTTCTTACATAATTTAGACTGAGCGTTCGGGTGGAGATAGGAACCGGGTTCATCGAGCAAATATATAGCGTTGTAATCAGAACCGTTTTGCTTTGGATTGAATTCCAACTTTAAAACAAAATTAAAAAACCAATAAAATCCTTTACTTCTATCTCGAACATAAAAATATCTTTCATTTCCATTTATATCCCGCTCTTTTATTTCAAATTTGATGGTCATTTTGTCTGGCAATGGCTCAGCATTGTTTTGAACTTGATTGGAAGGAACAAATTGCTTAGTTTTTTTGTGCCCAGTTGTAATAGAAATAGACAATGCATCTTTATCGTCAAGTCTAAAATTTGACCACTCTTTGGTAAGGGTCTTATTTAAAAAACCCGAAACATCAGATAAAATAGATTTTATTTGACGCTCTTCGTGTTTCGGTAATGAATACAATGAATACTCTGAATTTGTTTGCGAAAATAATACCTCAATGTGATCAACCCATTCGCTCTTACCTTTCTCGGTTGGTGAAAGAGGGATTTCAATTTCTTCCGGAAATGAGTCTCGAAAGTCATCAAAATACAATATAAAAGGCATATTATCAATGATTTCTAAACAAATATCATCATGTTCATCCTCGTTTAGCAAAAGTTTAGGTGCAATAAGCTTATAATGACTTTTATTTCTACTTTCTACAATGCGCGTAATAATTACAGTTGAATCAAAATCCTTATCTAAAACAATTTTCTTACGTCTATCTTTTAGTTCTTCTTCCGACAAAGCATCATAATATTCTTTAATTATCAATTTCAAATCATCCTTTTCAATAAATATTTCTGCTGTGATTTCAGCAGGAAGGTTATTTATTTTATATAAATTTTTTACATCGGAAAGGTGTTTTATTTTATCATCAAGTGAATCATTATAATAATCGAATGCGCAAATTGCATTTAATAAAGTCGTTTTACCACACTCATTTACACCAATAATAGGGATCAATGATTTTTTTGATAAATCTATTTCTATTTCATCTGAAATGCTTTTGTAATTTTTGATTCTAAATTTATTATACTTCATCTCTAATAATATTCCTTTATATAACCATAAGCCTTCTCAAATAATTCTTCCTCTTTATGCAATTGGTATTTCAGTAAGGTTTTTCTCAAGGATTTCTGTACTTCTCTCTCTCCACTAACAGTACTTTGCCAACCGGGGAAACGCACAATTTTCACAATGTCTTCTATATCATTTACGATTCGCTCAACAACAGCCGGTGTTTTATCTGTTTTTAATTCTAAAAATAATTCAGTCAAAGCAGCCTTACCAGTTTTGCGTTCTTCCGGCGTAAAAACATTTCGCTCAGCTTGCAAAGTATCTTTGGCAATCTGACATAGTTCTTTAATAAATTCAATGCTACTAATTAATCCTTGTTCTGCTTTATTCCTGATATTTTCAAGCCTTTCACTTAAACGAACAAAAATTGGGTCACCCGGATGAATGATGAATCTATTTATTAGAGTTTTAATTACTTTCTGTATTTTTTTTGGGTCCCTCTTCATCATCAATTCGTCAATTAACTCTGCGTCTAAAACCATTTCTTCCATATCATCGTGTATGCCATCAACATGAATATGCTCGTGTATTAATGCGGTGGTCTGCGTCCCTAATGCATGCCATAACAAACGACCATGATCATCGGTTGCAGGACGAACAGAAGTGTAAACCTGACTTAACCATTTGTAATCCTTCACAAATGGATTTAAAATCGAATCGGGACTCAGTGACTCCCATATTTTTGAAAGAGCAACATAGTCCTTTGCAAAGGCATCACGTTTTTCATTTGTGTTAATACAGTCTTGTGCCTGACTCAAGCCTTCAAATCCATCAACACTTCTATTAATTCCATTAAAATGATTTAATGTTTGTTGCATTATTTCAGGCAATCGATTGCGTAATTCTTGCAAGTTGGTTACTACTTGTTTTACGCTTTCTTCATCAAATGCCAACGCTTGTGCTGTATCATCAAATACACCAAAATAATCTACTATACGACCAAATGTTTTGTTTGGTGCTAATCTATTAGTTCTACAAATGGCTTGTAATAGCGTATGATCTTTTAAAGATTTATCCAAATACATTGTTTGTAAAATAGGAGCATCAAATCCTGTTAGGAGTTTACCCGTTACAATCATAAACTTAAGAGGAGAATTTTCATCCTTAAAAGAATCAACTACTTTTTCTTGTTTGTCTTTATCTAAAGCCCATTTTTGTTTAAAGTCAAATTCATCATTGGCGTTTGTAGAGATTACAACCGCACTTGCTTCTTCCCCCACTAATCTATCTAATTCTTCTTTGTATTGAATACATGCAAAACGATCTGGTGTAACAATCATTGCTTTAAATCCATTTGGTTCTACATGGGCCCGGTAATGTTTAACAATATCTTCCGTAATCGTTTGTATTCGCTCCGGCGATTTTAAAAACACCGCCATCTTCGCTGCTTTTTGACTTAAAATAGCTTTATCATTTTCTGATAAATCGTTCACCATTTCAGTAAAAGCAATATCCATACTTTCTTTATCAATATGCACATTTGGCAAACGTGGTTCAAAATGCAGTGGCAATGTTTGTTGATCCCTTATACTATCTTGAAAAGTGTAACGACTTAAATAACCACCTTCATCATCTTCAGAACCAAAAGCCCAAAACGTATTTTTATCTGCTTTGTTAACAGGTGTGCCCGTTAGGCCAAACAAAAATGCATTGGGTAAGGCGGCTCGCATTTTTCTTCCTAAATCTCCTTCTTGCGTACGATGGGCTTCATCCACCATCATAATAATATTATCACGTTTATTCATATCGGGATATGCATCTTTAAACTTATGCACCATCGTGATAATTATTTTACGTGTATCTTTTTCTAATAAATCATTTAGCTCTTTTATACTTTCTGCATTAACCAAATTTGGAACATCAGCCGCATTAAAGGTGCCCGAAATTTGTGTATCCAAATCAATACGATCAACAACAATGATAACCGTTGGACTTTTTAATGCGGGCAACTTACGTAATTTTTGGGCGGCAAACACCATTAATAACGATTTACCTGAACCTTGAAAATGCCAAATCAATCCCTTTTTTACGCGTCCTTCTAGCACACGGCTTACCAAAGCATTTGCGCCCTCGTACTGTTGATAACGACAAACTACTTTTATTTTTCTTTTTTTTGAATTGGTAGGATAAATAGTAAAGTTTTGTAAGATGTCCAATAAGGTTTTTGGATGAAGCAAGGAACTCATTTGTTTACCTACATCATGCAAGTTTGCAAATTGAGCCAATTCGTTTTTATCATCTTCTAATCGCCATGGGCACCAAAATTCTAAAGGTGTTCTTACGGCTCCATAACATAAAGTTTTACCTTCGGTTGCAAAACTAAAAATAGTTGGCACAAATAAAGAAGGTACAGCATTTTCATAAACATCATGTATTTCATAAGCCCCATCTACCCAAGATACTGCCGGTCGAACCGGTGTTTTGGCTTCGCCCACCACAACAGGTATTCCGTTAATGAATAAAATAATATCTGGAATTTTAGTTTCGCGAGTTCTTAATTTAAATTGGTTAGTTAACCAATAGCTATTATTTTTTGGCTCGTTAAAATCAATCAAATTTATATCAACATGTGCTCCATCTTTACCAAAAGGCATAGTCATTTCACCTTTCATCCATTTAGCAAACTCTTCGTTGGCACGGACCAAGCCCATGTTGCCAACGCTTAATAATATGGCACGTAATTTATGAATTACTTCATCTGCCTTTTCAGGTGAAGCCGAAATAGAAGGATTTAATGCAATTAATTTTTCTTTTAATTCGGTCTCAATAAATACCTCAGTTATTTCTCGATTTAAACTTTCAGGAGCCTTATATTGCCATTGCAAAGGGTTGTAGTGGGAAATAGGCTCTACAACTGTTGAAGAATTTAAATTAATTCCACTTAATTGTTGAATTATAAAATTCTCTACACTATTCAGTTCGTTAAAGCTCATTTGCTTTTTATTAGGGTTAAATTTTTAGTTGTGTCCGTGCCCAACCTTTTACTGTTGTAAATACAAAATAAGAAAAATTAATTTACAATCTGACTTGGCCAATTAATTCATAACTCATCATTATCAAACAAAATAGATTATTTCAATTCCATCCATATTTTATTAATCTATAAATCAATGCTTTAAGTAATTAAAATTGCATTTTAATGCAATATGCATTATATTTGCTTTGTAATTCACATAATCTATAAATCAAATGTAAAAAAGAAGAAAACAAAAAATGTCACCATTTAAGAACGCAAGTATTGAAGTTGTGATACTTGCACCGGTAAAATCGTTCATTGATAATTTAGCTCTTGAAGAAAAATTGACAGCTTTTGCAATGATAAAAAAATTAGGAGAATTGCCACACTCAGCTCAATTGGTTAAATTAATAGATAAAACCAACAGAATTTATGAAGTAAGAGGGGCAACAAAAGATTTTTGGATTAGAATGTTTTGGTTCCAACACAAGTCAAAAAATCAAAAATCACAAGTTATTATTACAAATGGATATTTAAAAAAAGAAAATAAAACTGACCCTAATGAGGTTAAAAAAGCAGAAAAAATAAAAAACAAGTACGAAGCTTAATAAGCAAAGAATACTTAGATATGGTTAAATAAAAGACTAAAGATTTGTTCGCAACACATCTTTAGTTTTTGTTTCCAAATTGTAAATCGAAATAGAAATAATTATGAAAAAATCAAAGAGTCCGGTAATTGTGGGAGGTGCCGACGACTTGAAAGGTTACACGTTAGATGATATGCTAACCGAAACCTATGGCCCTAAAAACAGTACAAAACGTAAAAAAGCGGAAGCTAAAATTGAGTTTATTGCTAAATACTTAGTAGCAAGTAACACTTTAAAAGAGATTCGGGAACATCGAAAAAAATCTCAGGCACAGGTTGCCAGTATTATGGATGTAGATAACTCGGTGGTGAGTAAACTCGAAAAAAACTTCGAAAAGGCGCAAGTAACAACCATTTTAAGATACGCAAAAGCGCTCAATGCTAAACATGTAAATATTGTGTTTGAGTTTAATAAAAAAGATTCTCAAACATTGCATTTAATTCCATAGATAGACCATTGTATATGCTGATCTAACGTTTCAATAGATTTTTCTATGTTACGATCTACACTTTATTTTAACTTATGATAGTGCCTACAACGAAACTTTTGCATTTGTAAAGCCTTTTCATTAAAACTAAAGGTTAGCTGCGGGTTGTATTGAGCTTCAGGAAAATCTAAGTCGCTACCTGGTAATGTGATTTTAAAAACTTGCTCTCTGAATTTTTGAGCAATGCTGGTATCTTGCGGATGTTCATGTAAACAAATGTGTATCTCGAGACCGCTAATAAGGTCGGTACCTGAAATGAAAGTAGCTTGAATATTAGGATTTTTAATCTCTACAAATAAAGGTGTTACCCATTTATTTCTGAGTTCTGTTCCTTCTTCAAACTTGGCAACAGGATCAATATCTAATAATAAAATTTCACTTGAATGATCAATAAACACATCTCCAAAACTCATATTATGTGCCAGAATACGTTCTTGTCCTCTTTGAAATGACAAGGTTTTATTATTGAACCTTGTCATTTCAACTCTCAAAATCTCACGCCTTTCATCTAATGCTAATACCTGTTGTTCATTGGCGAATAAAATATTTATAATGTTTATTGTGAGAATGATTTTGTTATAATGCATGCCGCCTAAAAAACTAATTTGATTGGGATGCATCAATGCATTTCGTAAATCTTTTAGATGATCGAGAAATATTTTAAGTTTTTTGTACTCCCCCCTTTGATGTATGAATGTTATAAGTTGGGCTAAAGTATGATTTTGTTTCCGACCTTTCTTGTCGATAAATTCAACAGCAATGTTTAGCTCTTTGCATTTTAATTTAACAGCAAGTTCAAGTGTACGTAACAATTTATTCATGGCCTCATCGTACATGGGGTAATGGTACCAGGCATGGGCCATTAAAAATTCAATCGTTTCAAATTCTTTAAGTATGGGCTCGGGTACTTTTTTGTGAAAAAAACCTTTTACCAAATACCTTTCTAAATAGGAATCGTAATCTTTACAACCAAAAATTGGCCAGCGGTTATCGGGGGTGTGATAGAGCACTATTTAGAAAAATTTTGCATAACTCTAAATAGGTGAATAATTAATATATGCAGCAATAAAAATCTTTTGCATAGGCTGCGGAATGAAGGGAATTACTATAGATTCAAATTGGTCTTGATTGTAAACAATATATTTCCTTAAGTAGGTGTGATCCATTGTTTCATCATTTCGATCATCGTAGAGTTTCTGTAAAAAAGTGTTAACCGAGTTTTTTGTTTCAGCTAAAGACTGTCTTCCGGCGGCCAATTGTTTCATCAATGCAATGAGGTGTTTTCTTATGGGATAAACAACACTTTGTAGCCTCGAAATGCGTATTTCCGGTCTATTCATCTGGCAAAGTTCAATTGTCATTTTCCCGCGATTTAGCGGATCATTTCCTTCTATTTCGATACCTTTTTTCTGATCATCAATTTTAAATTTAAAAACTCCATCAATAATATCAAGTTCGGGGTGTAATAGATAAGGATCTTCTGAAGTTAGATCAATATGTCCAACAAAGCACCTTATTTTATCTATAGCACCTGCAACTATTGGAGCTGCAAAGTTATATTTTGTTCTTGTTGGAAATTTAGAGGTTTTGCCCCCATCACGATTGCAGGAAATGCAAGCGGGAAGAAGATTACTCCACTCATAGCAAAGCCAAAAATAACCAGGATGAGATATTGCCAGACCTCCTGGGCCGGCATACGTCACAATCTGATTGTTTTCGTCTCTTACTTCTCCCTTGGGACGATAATGTTCAACGTCCATTTTGTAAATTCTTTCACAATAAGCACACTTGTATATGTACCAGGTATTTAATTTGTCTATTACCCGTGAAGCTGTATTACCAAGTGAATCATGGTACGGATCACTGTATAAGTTCGGCTTTATTTCAGACGAATCGCCTGATAAAGCAACCTTTAACCAGTTTTTTTCAGTTGTAGAGAGTGTTAAGATCCTAGGACGATCTTTATAATTTCTAATTATTCTTCTCATCCTTATTACTGAATAATTCAATTAACTCCTTTTGTTTCTGATTAGTCAGGAAACTTGACACATCTTTCTCAAGTTTTTCATAGATTTTAATTTCACTAAAATCATCCTCGATAATCGGGATAGTATCCTTGTCTTTTGAAGATGGAATAAGATCTTCTAATCCAAAAATTGGAGAATTTAAAATAGCGTTCGGCATGATACGGTCAAACATAACTTTATCATCGAGTCGCTGAACGTAGACGCCTTCGTTTACAGTTCTTTTTACATTATAAATAATCGTCCCTTTTGGCGCTCCCAAAAAAGGAATAGGGCTATGCGTGGTCACTATAAACTGAACCTTAGGAAACGAGTTACTTAAAGCCTCAATTAAATTTTTTTGCTGTTTAGGATGAAAATGAATATCAATTTCATCAATTAAAACGAGCCCTTTGAGTTCCGCGATATCGTAGACATTTGGTTGTTGCAGAAATAAACGAGTCATCATATCGCCAATCATTGCAATTAAGCTCTTTGTGCCAGATGAAAGATGAAAATACTTAACGGGACTATATTTGTTTCCATTTTCATCTTGTTCTACAAATAGAGTCTCTGTTCTTTCTGTATTAGTTTTCTCATTCGCGTTAACAAAGATATTTGCCAATGGGTCAATACATTCAATTAATGTCTCGATTATTATGTTCAACTTTTCTTTTGTTTTTCCGTCTTTAGATTCGTGAATTAACTTCGTAATCTCTGATGCAAAATCAAGTAGAATCCCATCTGTATGAAATATACTGTAGGAATACGACTGCCTTTTCTGAAGTTCTTTCAGTTTTATAGCCTTTTTTGTTTTATAGTCACTTGTTAACAGTCGGGAAGGCCCGTAAGCTGCAAACCCTGTTGTAACAAACTGCTTTACTGGAACATTGCCGGCTTGTGCATTGGTTTTAATTGTCTTTTTTTCTCCTCTATAAAGTTCAGTTTTTATTTTGTATTGTCCTGGTTCGTCAAAATCCAAATGTTCTTTCACTTTGGGGCATAAAGCAACCGTAAGTGCTTTTAGAATCGAAGATTTCCCGCTTCCATTTGTGCCCGTAAAAAAAATCCACTGGCTATTATTAGGTAAGTTATCTATTTTAAGATTCTCTATTCCGCAGAATTTTGTAACTTCTAACTTTTTTAAGTGGGCCGTATCATTGTCAACTATTTTTAGAAGTTTTCTATTTCGATATTCATTAGTTTTTTCCAAGCTAAACCTGAATGCGTGGTGATCAATAAAATCAATTCTATTATTTAACGGTTCGTTTTCGAAATAAGACTGGTTGTTTTTAATAGCGCCATCAATTAAAATTTTATCTTCAAGAATAAAATTCTTAAGGGAAATGAGGTAGTCTGAACCATCATAGTCTTTAATATATGTTTCTTGGCCATATTTGGTTAGGCCGATAATTCGATCGAATAAAATATTGTCTACAAATCGATCTTTTGTTACAGAATCACTTGTCGTAATTTCAAGCGAAGACGAATGATCTTTTACCTTAATGATGAACTTAATGTTTGGAGTCTTTTTTTTCCAGTCTGTTCCTGCCCAGAAAGATAATGCCACATAATCAAGGTTTCCATAAAACCAATATCCTTTGGTCAACTTATTTTCTTTATCAGACTTGCGAAGCGAAAATTGGAAATTTATATTTCTTTCCGCCTCTTCCGATAAGAAATTGAATATCCTTTCATGTATTTCTAATACCTTTTCCTCCATTACCCACCAAATATTTGATTAATTAATTGTTTTTGAATTTGCTTCAGGCAGTTTAAGTTTTTTCTTATTTCAACTAAACTTTTGTTAAGGTAAGAGTATTGTTTGAGTATTTCATTTTGCTCCTCAATTGAAATTAATGGAATTTCTATATTTGAATATTGTTCAGCATTTATATTTGGCTGCGCTCCAACTTTAACAACTGATTTTAAAAACCTTTGATATGTTGTTGATTTGCAAAAAATCTCCAATATTTCTGGTTTTAACTTTTTGACATCAAGACTAAATTTAATTAAATAGCCAGCATATACAGATATCCCATCTGAATTGCGAAATAAAAATGTCTTTCCAACTGTATTTCCTGTTCTTGCAAATAAAAAATCGCCCTCATGTAATAGATACTCTTCATAATTTTCAGAATCTATAGAAACAATTCCAGTTTCTATTAATCTTCCATCATCATTAATGTCAGTAATTCTTATATATCTAGGGCTATTTAAGACATATGGTTTAGAGGCAGCATTTGCACCATATTTTGGTTTGTTAACACAATATTCTATTAATTTTTGTTTTTTGCGAAGTTCCTTTTTTGGTTTCGAATAGAATAGTTCTTTATCTGTATAATATAAAATGCTTTTTACTATTGTTTTTTCTAGATCTGTATATTTCTCAACCACATCATCCCCAGCCCATAAAAACTCAGCTAATTTAGCTTGTTGTTCTTTAGGTGGGAGAAGGAATTCAAACTTTGTTAAGTCTTGAAATTTTGTACGAGGAGACAAAGAACCTGCCGATGTTTGAACTGCAAAATCAAAGAAGCGATCTGAGGAAACCAAAAATGGCAATAATTTTTTGTGTATAATTTTTTCGTTAGCCTCAAAAACTAAAATATCTCCAGAGCAAATACCGTCAAAATCAGCAATTGCGGCTTTTTTTAAATAAGCTCGTCGTTTACCGAACAAAACATGCCCACTTAAAAATTTCTTTGTAAAAGTTGTTCCTTCTGCAACATTTCCAAATCTTTTAATATGGAGATTTCCAGTTTCTATATGTTCCAGGCCAACGTATCTTTCAATGCCAGAAGCCAAAGGTTCGTGTTCACTTAAATTTAAGTTTTTGCACACTTCTCCAAAAGTAGTTTTATTCCAACCTTTTTTGTGTATCTCGTTCATTTATTGTAATTCTCTTACTAAATCTTTTATAGATACTCTCAAATCATTAGAGCTTTTATTCCAGTTAGTTATTAATTTATCAATGCTTTCTTCTTTGTTTTCTGTGACCGCTTTGCCGATATATAATGTAATATTTAAATTGCCATTTTTTGCTATCACATCTTTATTTGGAACAACTTTTGAAAATCCACCATCATCTTCAAATGATTTATAACATTTGAAGATTTTTTGTATGTGTGTTTCATCTAAATAGCTAATCGTTTTTTCTGTCCTAACTTCTTTTACGGCATTTATAAAAAGTATTTTTCCTTTACGCGCCTTTGGTTTATTGGTATTACAAATTAGTAAACAACTTTCCATTGGGCTGTTGTAAAATAAATTAGGCCCAAGCCCAATTACACAATCTACCGCATCAGCCTCAATCATTTTTTTTCGCATTTCTGCTTCGGCATCTCTAAACAAAACACCATGTGGCCAAAGCACTACTGAGCGTCCGTTTTTTTCATCTAAACTTTTATGTATGTGTTGTTGAAAAGCATAGTCGGCGCAACCTTGAGAGGGTGTGCCCCAAATGTTGCGGCCATATGGGTCGTTGGTCCAAGCTTTTTGGTCCCAGGCTTTTATGCTATAAGGTGGGTTGGCCAGTACTACATTAAAGGTTCGCAGTTCATCGTTGTGCAATAAACCGGGTTCGCTTAAAGTATTGCCTCGTACAATTTCAAAATCTTCGATGCCATGCAAAAACATATTCATGCGGGCAATTGAGGAAGTAATCAAATTAATTTCTTGTCCGAATAATTTTAAACTGCGGTATTCTTTACCAGCCGTTTTTAGTTGCAAGGCCGCGTTTAATAACAAACCACCTGAGCCGCAAGTGGGGTCGTAAACGGTTTCGCCGGGCTGAGGATTGGCAATTAAAGCCATTAAACGCACAACCGTACGGTTGGTATAAAACTCGGCAGCGGTGTGGCCGCTATCGTCGGCAAATTCTTTTATTAAATATTCGTAAGCATTGCCTAATTGGTCTTGCTCAACATGTTTAATATCGAGTTGATGTTGGCTAAAATGTTCAATTAAATTAATGAGTGTTTCATCGCTCAGTCGGTCTTTGTTGGTCCAATTGGCATCGCCAAAAATACCAAACAATTGTTCGGGGTTTGCTTTTTCGATGTTGCGCATGGCTTTTTGCAAAACGGCACCTACATTTTTTGTTACTTCGCGCACATCGTTCCAATGGGAAGTTTCAGGTATTTGAAAACGGTGGTTTTCGGCAAAGGAGGCATAATCTAAATCGCCATCACTCTCTTTAATGGCGCTTTGGTATTCTTCATCCCACACATCGCTAATGCGTTTAAAAAAAAGCAAAGGAAAAATAAATTGTTTGTAGTCACCGGCATCAATGTGTCCGCGCAGGTAAGTGGCTGCGCCCCATAAATATTTTTCTAGTTGTTGTTGGGTCATGGTTTTTTCTTACCCTCAATGGGCTTTTTAGTTCTATTTATCACCTTAACTTTCTTTTTTAATTCTTCTAATCTATGTTTCTTTTCATAGAGTTCATCAATACAATGCTCTAGAAGTTCATATCCGTCTAAAAGGGCCTCTTTGCTGATTTCTCCGATATGACTACCAGCATTACCAATCCATTTTGCAGCTAATAAAAATGGCTTTAATTCTTTATTTCCTTTGCCAAATAGCTCAATTCGGTCATGTAAACTAATATCCTTACGCCGTCTGTTTTTATCAATGGTTGTTCTTTTTATACCTTGTTCATTCATAATTAATTCCAAGGAAGTACGAATGGAATTCGCACATGCAGATCCATCATTAAAAAAATGTGAAAATGATTTTTTTATTTGGGTGCAAATTTCTGGTGGACAGTTTTTTCCAATTTGGATAATCGATAGACTGGGGAAGAAAAACTTAGGCAAATAAGCATCATAAGACTTATTGTGATCATCCGTTGGAATATCTTCTGCAAATTGATTTAATATTCCTATTAGCCCAACAGGTTCTTGGCATTTATCATTTAAGCAAATAGCAAAGCCGGTAAAGTACTTCACCACTTCTTCAGGATTATAATAAAAGTGAGCATCATCGTCATTTAGTTTTGTGTCTGAATTAAGTTCTACTTTTTGCCAGCCAGGATTGAAAAGTAAAGAACCAATATTACATTTAGGACAAATTAAATTTGGTTTAGAGTACTTTGTATAATACTCAATTAACCATCTATCTCTATTTTCTCTTAAACTCATATCAATTCAAACTCCTTCAATAATTTCTTAAACTTATCTTCAGCTTTCCAGACTTCCTCTGCCGCCTGTTCCAAATCTTTTAAAGCAAGTTCCAAGCTTGGTAAATTGTCTTCTACTTTCTTTTCAATGTACAATGGTATGTTTAAGTTGTATTCTTTTTCCTTTAAATGTTGTTGGCTAACTACCTTTGTGTAATTTTCAAGGTCTTTAAAATCCTTATACCATTTATAAATGTTTTTAATGTGCTCTTCTTCTAAATAATTTTGTGCTCTGCCCACACGAATTTGATCAGAGGCATCAATAAATAAAGTTTTTCCCTTTTTGTTTTTATCTTTTTGAGCACGAAACACCATGATACAGGCAGCCAGGGAAGTCCCGTAAAAAACATTGCCTCCTAAACCAATGACGGCTTCGAGTAAATCTTTTTTTATTAATTCTTCGCGTATTCTGCCTTCGGCACCTTTGCGGAATAAAGCGCCGTGTGGTAATACAACAGCCATTCGTCCGCTTTTTGGTTGCATGCTTTTAACCATGTGTTGTACCCAGGCCATATCAGCATTGCCTTTGGGCGGCACACCAGCGATGTTTCTGCCGTAAGGATCATTTACCCATTGTTCAGCTCCCCACTCTTTTAATGAGAATGGAGGATTGGCAATAACGCAATCAAATTGCTTTAATTCATCATTCTCAGTAAAAGCCGGTAATCGTAAAGTATCTCCACGCACAATTTCAAAATCTTCAATGCCGTGTAAAAACATATTCATGCGGGCAATGGTTGATGTGGTTAAGTTTTTTTCTTGCCCGTACATTTTTAATGTGCGGTAATCTTTTTTTTCTTCACGCAGATGGTTTACGCATTCCATAAGCATTCCACCAGTACCACAAGCAGGGTCGTAAATAGATTCACCTTCTTTAGCATCTATAATTTTGCCCATTAAATGAACCACAGAGCGCGGAGTGTAAAACTCGCCTGCTTTTTTATTGGTTAAATCGGCAAAGTGTTTAATTAGGTATTCATAAGACTGACCTAAAATATCGGCATCTACATTTTCGTTTGATAAATTGTATTGCGAAAAATGCTCCAATAAATTAATTAATAATTCATCGGAAAGTTTTTCCTTATTGGTCCATGGTGCATCGCCAAAAATGCCGTATAACAAATGTGGGTTTGCTTTTTCAATTTCGCGAAAAGCATGTTGAAGGGCTTTGCCAACATTTGTGGTATTAACGCGCACATCATTCCAATGACATTTTTTTGGAATTATAAAACGATGAAATTCTGCTAACTCAGCATAGTCCGCATCACCACCAGCATCTTCCATAGCATTATTAAACTCATTGTCGTAAACATCGCTAATGCGTTTAAAGAATAGTAAAGGGAAAATGTATATTTTAAAATCAGCTGCATCAACCGGCCCTTTTAAAATCCATGCGGCTTTTGATAAATATTGTTCGAGTTTATTAAGAGAGAGTTTTTCCATTTAAATGAGTGCCACCGTAAGGTTTATAATAAATTGATGTATTTTTCGCACGAATAATTTGCACTTAAATATATGAGAAAAAAGGCAGACTAAATAGACCATAAAACTATGTATGGTGTTAATTTACTTATCAACTTATTAGTCATAATTATTTGAAACGATATTTGTAGTTTACCTCGATATATTTTTGGAGGCTTTATTTGTACTTGCAAAATCACATTATTTGAAATATTTTTCTTTGAAATATTATAAAAATGATGTATGTAATTTTTATTATTAAAAAATATAATAGACCACTACGCCACCCCAAGTATGCCATCGCTTTGTAGCTTTAAATTCGGGACTTCTGCCATTAAAAAAAGTCCAAGCGATTTGCAGTGATCTATGTTCACACATTTTAATTGACAATCCTAAACCAGATTGCCATTGTAGAATGAAATTATTAATTTGATTGGAGGTAAATTTATTATCGGAGCCTTTTTGATAATACATTTGGCCCTCAAGAAATGAGTTGTATAAAATGCAAGTTGGTTTAATATCCAATAAAAGGTAAAGTTCGGAACTTCGAAATTCTTGAAATAAATATTTATTATGTTGATTGTATACCAACATGTTTGCTAAACTCAATGATGAAAAGTCTGAAAACCAGTTCCGTGGATCAAATCGACCGAATCTAAATCCCAACAATCCTTCGAAGCCTGTGTAATAGCCTACATAGTATTTGTAACCCGCTCTAATTTCAAGACCGTGTGCATGTGTTTGGTTTTCCCAAATTCGTGTTTTTTTGCCATTCAATAGCCATTGTCTTTTGCTACTAAAGAGAAAGGTAGGCATTCCTATTTTTGAATTTGAAATTTGATGCTTCCAGCCTCTTGGTGTATGAGGGTTTTTAGTGTCATTTTCGTTTTGGGATACATGTATGGCTGTTTGTAAGTTCTTTCCAATGTTATTCCCTATTAGACCAATGTTGTAATCACGCTCAACATACTTGGTATAAGAAGTATCTATTGACGCAATGAGAAAATTTAGTCCAATGATAAATCCATAAGGTCTATCGTTTTTAATGATGCCTGTGTCTCTCAGATTGTCAGGTGTAAATCCGGTACCAAAGAGCGATATGCCGGATGAAAGTGGAACATAAATTGCGCTATCATGGTTGTTAAAAAATAATTTTTTGGAATTATTATCTTTGTGGCTTATTACTTTGCCAAAACAACTTTCAAAACATTTGTTTAAACTGATTCCGGAGTAATTAAATGATTGACCAAGTGTATAATTTCGGTCTTCTGACTCAGTAAATAATAAGGGAAAAGGCGATAAGTCTTCTTCGCTGTTAAATCCAATTTTGCTAGTAGGATAATTTTGTGCGCGAACAAAAATTACTTTTAATAAGATCAAACAAATTATTAACTTTTTCATATTATTCTAATATTAGTGTGTTTTTAAATTTATCGGATACATAACAACCATTTTCACCATGCTCAGCATAGTAGGCAATTACTCGTGAACCTTTAAAGTATCTAATAAAGTTGTAATAGGTTAGTGCGGTATACTTGTTAAAAATTTTTATTACGGTATTTACAAAGATATTGCCACCACTGGCAGACCCGATAATTGATCTGGAATCTGAAGTTGCGCCGTAATGAATTAATTCCGAGGTAAAGGCAACTCCTGTTTGAGTATCTTTTCTAAAATGCAACATATCATTCTCGTTGTTTTTCTTTAATATTTTATATATGGTTCCAGAGTGGCAAGAGTTGGTGATGTGCAAAATTCTCGCCTTTTTAAAAGATTTCATTCGTTCAAAAAGATCGTCATCTAAAATGTAGTCATTATATAGTTCATACGTTTGGTCAGAATATGTTGAGTTGTTATCACATGTTATATTTACGCAGGTGTCGGAAATTTTGAGACTGTTTTTGCACCGATCTAATTCATCGCCATCAATATCCTTTACATTACCTCCATGGCCCGAATAAAAGAAAACAAACAAATCGTTTTCTAGTAACTGTTTAGCGATGAATGTAATTGTATCGAGTATAATATTTTTTTTGCAAACACTTTCAGATGTGATTGCGATTATATCACTTTCCTTAAATCCTTTGCTTAATAATAAATCTTTGAATCTTATTACATCATCAATACAGGAGGCAGTTGCTTTATCGCCTTTTAAACTCACACCAATTAGCAGGGCCTTTTTTTTATGAAAATCAATTCCATAATTTGAGATTGGTATTACAAGTAAATAAAAAATAAATAGCAAAGTGATTTTTGGTTTTGCAATAAGAATATAACTCATAAAGTGCTTTTTAATTATTGATATCAATTGAGTGCACAAACATTTTGCAACAAAAATAAAATTGGTTAAGTCCTTAAATTGAACTTTAATGTGAGTGTATGACTACATTAAAGTTAATTTAAAATTCACACCTTCCGCAAAGTGTGTTTATTTCATTTCCTAAATCAAAGTAAAGGGATGAAATGATAAAAGTCAAGGGTAGAAATACCCTATTTTTAATAAATGTGGATTTTAGCTTTGAATTAAGTCAAATTCTTAAGCTCAAACTTTGGTTGATACAAAGAATGAAGATAAGATTTGATGCAATAATTATTTTAGTCCCGCACAATTTTCTGCTGCAGGAATTTATGGGAATTAATAATTAATAATTAATAATTAATAATCACTGCTGTCCGATTAAAATTTGAAATTTAAAATCAACACTGATTTAATGGGTGTTTCAGGTTAAATTTTTGCTAATATGAAGATTTAAGCCCCTAACTGGTATTAAAGAGACTTGGTTGAAAATCAACTTTGGATTTTCTGATTA
>CANGGP010000038.1 GCA_947453445.1 Sphingobacteriaceae bacterium | reverse complement strand
TGTACTTTTTGATTTTCACTTTGTGATAACTCTACCATCAAATCTTGTGAAGTATTTAAAGGATTAGGATAAACGATAAATTTACCCGGTTCTTTGAATTCAATGGCCACCAATGGTGCAATTGTAGTGGTACCGTCGAAATCAATTTGTTTTAATCGGTAATAATTAATACCATAAATCGGATAATAATCCGTTAAATCGTAACGTCTTAATACATCACTGTTTCCGGCGCCTGTAACGCTGCCGAGGAATCTATAATCAAGTGCATTGGTACTTTTTTCAATCACAAATTCTTTGTTGTTTTTTTCGGTTGCCGTTTGCCAAATCAACCTTATGTTATTTTGCAGAGCATATCCTTCAAAGTACATTAATTTGATAGGCAATGGTCCTGAACTGGCTACAATTGTACCTGTACCACTGCTACCGCCACCTGCACCGGCATTGGTTGTACCACCGCTGTTATCAGAACCTGCTGTACCATTGTTCACTTGTGTTGTAACATTGAGTGTTGGTTGTGCAGTAGAATAAGCCACAACTCCTTGTCCGCCGCCGCCGCCGCCGCCATGTGAAGCAGGATCGGTTACACTGCCGCCATTACCGGCGTTGCTGCTTACTGTTAATTGGCAACTTGCAGTAATCGAAAAAGTAGTTGCTTGAATTACGATGCTTCCACCTGCACCGCCACCGCCTGAACCATCGTTGCCGCTATTAGTGGCGCTTACTCCATTTGCTGATATTTGTATCGATGAAGAACAAGATGCGCTGGTTGCGATTGTTTTTGCTTTTATTAAAATGATACCGCCGCCATTACCACCTGCGCTTGCGTTGCCATTATTGGCTTGTCCACCACCGCCGCCGCCGCCCATAAAAATTCTACTTGTGGTAATAGATGCTGATAACGATACACCACCCAAACCTCGCCCTGAATTACCAGTGGTACAAGGGTATCCAAGCCCACCAATGCCTCCGGCCGTATAGTTGGCACCGCCGCCGCCGCCTGCGTTGTTTTCTGATCCGCCACCGCCGCCATTGGCTATTTTACCACGACCTTGTGTGAATGAGGTGGTACTGGTGGCATAAATGCCTTCACCTTTTTTACCCAATGTGGCCAAAGTTGAAATATACGAAGTGTTGACACATGTTAAATCACCTCCCGCGTTAGAAGATACTGCACCACCTCTGAAGCCAATACCATCGGCTAGAATGCGGTGATTGAGTGTTAAGGTATTGGTTACAACAAAAGCCACAACACCACCGGTAGTGCCATTCCAAGCCTTGCCGCTGATATTTGCAGAAGTAGTATAATTGGCGCCCAAGTCGCGAAAACTAATTAATTGTACATTGCTGTTGGTGCCGAAGTTGTATGTATTCGACAATACTGAAGTTAAGGTTAGTGAAGTTGGCGTGCCGCTGGTTGGCGTTATGGCAGCAATGGTTTTAATTTCGAATAAGCCTGCACTTTTAATGTTGGCGATGTCGCCAAAGGTACTGGCATTGGTTGTATTTGTGCCTACAACATCATCTTGCATTTGCATCACAATCACCTGCCCACCTACAGTAAATGTGTGATTACTAATGTCGACACTGGCTAAACTCAAAACACTGTTACCGCTTATGGCTGTAATGTTGGCGTAAGCATTTAAAGTGGTTTGGGCATTAAATCCCGCAACAATACCCAACAATAAAAAAATGGTGAAGTATTTCAGTCGTTTAGAAAATTGAATGAATTTAATGGTATTAAAAAAGGTCAATAAACAATTCACGAGTCTTGGATCATGCTTTAATTAATTGATAATTAAACGGTGCATTTTATACCCAAATGCGCCCAAATTAATTTTCACTTGGTAAATACCTTTTTCAAGATGCAAAGATTTTAATTCAATTTGCTGATTTGGCAATACATCCACCACTTCGTGATGAACAGGTTTGCCGGCCAAGTCGAACAATGTAATTTCAACCGATTGTTCAATTTTGCCAAACTCTAAAAAGAGAGATTCAGAAGTGTTCAGAGGGTTAGGATAAATTTTAATTTCAGAAAAATCAGCATAATTCACAGCAATTAATGGACTCGTTGTGCTGGTGCCATCGAAATCGACTTGTTTTAAACGGTAATAATTAATGCCATAAACCGGATTAAAATCGGATAATTCGTAACGTTGAATAATACTGCTATTGCCGGCACCTTTAACGGTAGCCAACACTGTAAAATCAAGTGCATCGTTACTCTTTTCAATAACAAAGTGACTGTTATTTTTTTCAGTCGCTGTTTGCCAAAGTAATTTAATATTGTTTATTTGGCTAAGGCCATCAAAATTCATGAGTTTTACAGGTAAAGGTCCTGATGCCGATGCAATGGTACCGGTGCCACTGCTACCTGCGCCATTACCGGCGCTGGTTGAACCGCCACTATTATCGGAACCCGCTACACCATTGTTTACTTGTGTGGTAATATTGGTTGTAGGAATTGGAATAGAATAAATCACAACCCCTTGACCGCCGCCGCCGCCGCCGCCATGTGCTTGTGCATCAGAAACACTACCACCATTTCCGCCATTGCTTCTAACCAATAAAGGGCAAGTTGAAGTCACAGAAAAATTAGGAACTTGTAGTACAATACTGCCGCCGGCACCACCGCCACCCATGCCATCATTGCCTGCACTGTTGGCATTTAAGCCTGATGCAGTGATGCGTATACTTGAACCACATGTGCTGCTAGTTGCTATCGCGTTAGCTTTAATTAATATTATGCCGCCACCATTTCCACCTGCCGAATTTTGACTGTTATTCTGCTGACCGCCGCCACCGGCTCCGCCCATGAAAACGCGAGATGCTGAAATTTGCGCCGATAAACTAACACCTCCCAAACCACCGCCAGGGAAAGTAGTACAATCGTTATAACCGTTACCGCCTTGACCGCCTGCTGAAAAATTACCGCCACCACCACCACCGGCGTTGTGATCGTTACCACCACCGCCGCCATTTAATAAGCGCCCGCGGGCATTGTTAAAGTTGTTGTTTGTGTTTTTATAAATGCCTTCGCCTTTAAAACCAAGTTGGTTATCATTGGCAATGTAAAGGGTATTGCTGTTAGACGTGCAAATGGCACCTCCATTGTTGTTAGAGTATAAACCACCTCTGAAGCCAATACCATCGGCCAAAATTCTGTGATTGAGTGTTAAAGTATTGGTGACATAAAAAGCAACAACCCCACCCACGTTACCATTCCATGAATTCCCTGAAATATTCGCTGATGTGGTGTAATTAGCGCCTAAATCTCTGAAGCTAATGAGTTGAACGCTTGAATTGGCGCCAGTATTATAGGTGTTGGCTAAAACGGATGTAAGTGTTAAGGAAGTTGGTGTTCCACTGGTTGGTGTAATGGCTGCAATGGTTTTAATTTCGTAATTGCCTGCGTTCGCAATCGACGACAAATTGCCGAAAGTGCTGATGTTAGTAGTGTTTGAGCCAATTACATCATCTTGCATCTGCATCACAATCACTTGACCACCTACAGTAAAAGTGTGGTTGGTTTGATCAACATTCGATAAAGTAAGTACCGAACTGCCACTAACGGCTGTGATTTTGGCGTAAGCGTTTACGGTTGTTTGAGCAACGGAACTGAAACCAGAAATTACAATCAGTAACAAATAGAACCAAGAAGCATGATTTTTATCAGTCATGCTTCAAATTTAAGCATAAAACCCTTAAAAATAAAGGATTTTTAACTTTATCTAACTATTTTGCCAACTTGTCGCTCATTTCTTTGGCTTTGACTTCGTTACCAGTTTGCAAATAAAGTAAGCGAAGTGCCTTCACGCAAGACTTTTCCTCAGGTTTTAAGGCCAGCGCCTGTTCGAGGAACGGAATAGCCTTTTTAAACTGTATTTTAGCCTGTTCGTCGATTTCTTTTTGGGCTTTTACCATGTCGGCAATTTTCTCAGGTTTACGAGAAGCAATTGATCCGCCATAATTATTGTACATGGCACCCAAGTTATAATTCGCTGTAAAAAAATAATCTTTATTGCTCGGCTGTAATTCAATGGCTTTTAAATAGGCTGTTTCGGCATTTTTAAACATTTCGTCGAAATTGGTCGGTTTAGCCATGTCTTTACCTGCCGCATCTTTGGGATTGGCCAAATTATCGTACAAAGTACCAAGCATCAAAAAAACAAAAGCATTTTTAGGATCCTTGTCGGCAGCCTGTTTTAAATTTTGGATGGCATTCATGCTTTGACCTTTGGCGATGAACAAATTGGCTTGCTCATTTAACAAGCTTAAATCGTTTGGATATTGCGCCCTACCCTTCTTCAAATTTTCGAAAGCAGCAGCTGTATCACCCTTGGCAGTATTTGCAAGGCCAATGGCACTGTAATTCGAAGGCATGCCAATTTTTAAATCCAACATTTTTTGATTGTAAGTAATGATCTTATCATTGTCTTTGGCACGTGAGGCCGAAATACAAGCGTTGTAAAAACTGGCGGTATCCTTTGTTTTACTGAGGATGGTATTAAGCATGGCCGTTTTGTAAAAATAATCGGCTGCTTCACCAAATTTTTTGGCATTGTATTTTCCGGTGGCAATGTTAGCTGCCTCTGCTTTCATTTGCATGGTGGCAGTGGCAAATTTAATTTCTTCATCATCTAACGATGCCGAGCCTGCCGCAATGCCTTGTTGTATATCGTCCAAAAATTTAGGATCCAAATCTTTGATCTTATTTAATTCATCGCCTGCTTGTTCAAATTCCTTCAGCGAAGTATTGCCATAGGCCATTAAGGTGCGCTCATTTTTGTCTTTCACCACAGGTTCTAACTTGGCCAACTCTTCACGCAAATTGTACTGAAAAATGGCATAAGCAATGCGCAATTTATAGGCATGGGCTTTTGTTTGATTTTTGGTATCATCATTGGCAAGCGCCATATCAATGGCTTCATTGGCCTTGGTGATGTATGCCAAATTGGGTTTACCTTCCTTTAAAGTTTCTTCATAATCATTTAATGCGCGCCAAGCGGCTTGCACCTTGCTTTTTTGGGCATTGATGTTTAAACTTAATAAAAGGCTAAGGCTAAAATAAGATGCTTTTTTTAACATGTTGTTTGGTTTATTTGTACTTGGCTGCTTTTTCTGTATCTCCTAAACGCAAATAAGCTCTATATATTCTCTCTTTGTAAGCTTTATCAGGCGTTGATTCATAAGCCTTTTCTAAAAACGGAATGGCTTTTTTGAAATTTTCTTTGATTTTATTTTCGTATTCTGTGGCCTTTGCAGTTTCTTTTGGCGGCAAATCGTTTAACTTTTTATTAAAGTCGGCTGCCATATTGTAATAAAAAGCACCCAATTTAAAGTTCACCGCTTCATAATCGGCTTTAATTTCAATGGCTTTTAAATATTCTTTTTCTGAATTTTCGAAGTCGCCGGTTTTTTCGTAAACCTGACCCAAAATAGCGTGTAATATTTCATTATCGGGTGCCAATTCAATGGCGGTTTTTAACTTGTCGCGCAATTCATTGGTTTTTTTACGGGCAAAGTAAATGTCAATTTCACTGCCAATTAAAGACATATTATCATCAAACAAAATTTTACCTTTTTCAATATAATTTAATGCAGCTGCAGTGTCTTTATCAAACAAAGATAATTTTACCATGTCGGTATAAATTTTTGGTTCCTTGTATTTAATTTCAATTAATTTGTTGGCGTATTCCTTTGTTTTTTCTTTGTTGGCAGCCGATTTGTACATTTCAAATTTATTGTACATTATTTTTTCTTTTGTAATGTTTTGGCGTTTCATGCCTTGATCATAATCAAAAGGTAAAGCTGCTTCCAACAAGTCGTAACATTTGGCGGCGGCATCGTAATTCTTATTAAATACATAATTGTTTGCCTTGCGGTTGTTAGCAGCTGCTGCCAATACAATCGGACCTTTGGCCTCATCTTTATAAATGTCTTTTCCTTTATCCAAGGTTAAACAAGCGGTAAAAGCTTCCAATGCTTTTTCTGCAGCATCCGGATCGATGTCGCGCACTTTTTGTGATGTATCAGAATAAATGGCTTTGTATACCAAACCGCGGTTCAACCACATTTTACTCGAAGCTTTGGTACTTTCGTGCACAGCGGCTGCATCGGCCGATGCTTTTGCTTTGTCAAATTCCTTATTGCGTAAATAATTCACCATGTTTTGAATTTGCATATTTTGACCAAACAAAGTAGCAAAACCCAACATTAAAACGATAACTAATTGATTTTTTTTCATAACGGTTTTTTTAAAAAAAACCACTAAGTGTATGTGCTTAGTGGTTTATAGTTTTGGTTGCAACAAATTTAATTTCTTGATGCAAAGATTGTCTTTTAAACTAGATTAATCAAGAGAGATTTTCTTTAATTTAACCTTATTTAAAACTTCTTTGTTATTGGCTTCTTTAGAGGCTTTTTCAAGTTGTGATTCAATGATCCATTTATCACCAACCACCACAGTGGTTAATTTATTTGAATCGAAGTATTTTTTAATTTGATTGTTCACGTCTTCCTTGCTCATGTTCTTTAAAATTTGGTTTTGTTGTACAGTGTAATTTTTATCCAAATTGTAACGGGCCACATTGCTTAAAAATGATGCTTTTTGAAACAATGCTTCGTATTGCAATGCTTCTTGGTTGAGCAACGATTTTTTGGTGAATTCTAACTCAGCATCAGTAATACCGCTTGTTTCGTATTTCTTAAATTCTTTGATGATTTCGGCCAATGATAAAGCAGTGCTGCTACGTTTTACCGAAGAACCAATGTTAAACACACCGCTGTATTTTCCACCGCTAAAGCCCGAACGAATGCCATAAGTATAACCTTTGTCTTCGCGCAAATTTAAATTTAAACGGCTATTAAAAGCACCACCAAATACGAAGTTGGCAATTCTGTTTTTGTAATAATCACCGGTGGCATCAAATTTTAATGAAGGATAACCCATTTGGATTACACTGGATGGTGCCAATTCCTTATTATAGATAAAGAACTTAGGCTCTGTTGATGGAGCAGGTTCAACAATTGGTTGAATCACCACATCTTTCTTTTGCCATTTATTTAAGAACTCTAATTTTTTCATCATGTCGGCTTGATCGAAATCACCGGCAATTACTAAATTGGCAACACTTGGTGAATAATATTTTTCGTAATACTCTTTTAAATCAGCCAATTCGATGTTTTCAACTGATTTTACTGATGGTTGCAAACCCAAGATGGTATTGCCATACAAAGCATATGAAAACATTTTATTGGCAATAGTATTTGCATCGTAGTCCTCGTCTTTTACACTGGCTCTGTATTGTTTTTTTGCCAATTTAAAATCATCATCTCTAAAACCCGGATTCAATAATTTTTCTTCCAATAATTTGATGGTGGCATCCAAATTCTTTTTCAAACATTGAACGCGAATGGTAGTGGCCGATTTTCCGGCTTGGAAAGTAATATCAGAACCCAATTTTTCAAGCTCTGCCGAAATTTGTTCAGTGGTAAAATTTTTGGTGCCTTCATTTAACATGCTGGCAGTTAATTCGGCAATGCCTAATTTTTTCATCTTATCGGCCGTGAATACCAAACTACCACCATCAATGGTCATGATCATGGTAATTTCAGGTGTTTCGGCATTTTGTGTACCGTAAATGCTTAAACCGTTATCTAATTTTTTGGTAAAGTACTCAGGCACTTTCACCGCTTTTTCAGCACCGGCAGCCGGACGAACCGATCTGTCGAATTGTTCGGCACTTGGTGTGTATTTTAAAGTGGCGTATTCAGGATTAGCAGGGAAAGTTTTTCCGGCAAATGGATTGATACTTTTTACCGAATCTTTTGGATCAATAATTGGATAAGTATTTAAGATGGCGGCACCCGATCCTTTGATATATTTATTAAACACACGGGTGATGTCATCTTTGGTAACCCTCGCGTAACGGTCCATTTCATCAGAAACAGAATAAGATTTACCCAATAAGCGTTCCCATTCTGAAATCAACATGCCTTTTCCGAAGGTTGAATTCAATTGGCTAAAAGCACCTGATTCCATTTGTCCTTTTACACGGGCCAAAGCTTCATCGGTAATGCCACTTGCACCAAATTCATCGATACTCGCTTTTACTTTTGCATCCAACTCAGTAAACAATTTTTCGAAGTTAAAATCATCAGGCGGATAAGCAAAAACTTCAAATGTAAATTCACCTGATAATTCTTCCGAACGGTGAGAAGCACCGGCTTGCACCGCTATTTTAGATTTTACAAAGTTTTTGTATAAAATTGAGTTATTGCCTCCACCCATCATCATACCTAACAAATCCAATGCAGGCTCATCGCGGTGATACAAAGGCACTGTAGGAAATACCCTTAAGTTTAAAGGAAAACTAATTTTATCGCGGTAAGCGGTGTATTTATCGCTGGCGATGGTTACAGGCGCTACTTTAATTTTTTTCACTTCAGGACAAGGTTTGATTTCGCCAAAATATTTCTCAACCAATTTTAATGCATCAGCGGGTGTAAAATCACCTGAAATGGTTAAAATGGCATTGTTTGGACCATACCAACGCAAAAAGAAATTTTTCACATCGTCGATGGTGGCACGATTTAAATCATCCACATAACCAATTACCGGCCAGCTGTAAGGATGACCAATTGGATATAAGGCCTTGTTCATTTCTTCTACAAAAGCCAAGCCATAAGGACGGTTTTCGAAATTTTGCGACTTTTCGTTTTTCACGGCATCACGTTGATTTTCGAATTTTTTAGTGGTGAGTGAATCCAACAAAAAGCCCATGCGATCAGACTCTAAATACAAGCCCAATTCTAAATAATTAGACGGTAAAGTTTCAAAATAAACTGTTCTGTCGTGTTCGGTAAAACCATTCATGTTACCACCGGCAGTCGACACCAATTTAAAATGTTCTTCATCGGCCACGTGTTTAGAACCTTGAAACATCATGTGTTCAAAGAAATGTGCAAAACCCGATTTACCTAAATCTTCACGGTTTGAACCTACCTTATATGTAACCATTACGTTTACAACCGGATCTGAATGGTCTTCGTGCAACAGCACCGTTAAGCCATTTGGCAATTTCCAGCGCTCGTAAGGAATCACAACCTTATCGGGTTTGCTTTCTACTTTCTCAATCAAGGTTGGTTGAGCCAACACAGTGCAAAAAGCCATGATGCTTAAAGCGCAACTGTAAACTATTCTTTTATTCATACTTTATTTTTTTGTTAAAGATAATGGTATTCTATTTTATGTGTTCTCCGTTACTAATTGTTATCGCCCGCCGGTGTAGAATTATCGGCTTCATTTTCGTTTGAAGGCAATTCGCCGTTTTCAGCACTTGGGTTAATTTCTTCAATCTCATCTTCGTGATCTACTTTGGTGACTGCACCAATGCTGTCGTTATCTTGAATATTGATTAATCGCACACCTTGTGTAGCGCGGCCCATCACACGCAAATCAGACACATTCATACGAATGGTAATGCCGTTTTTAGTGATGATCATTAAATCGTTTGAATCGTTTACCGATTTAATGCCTACCAACATGCCGGTTTTATCGGTGATGTTGATGGTTTTAACGCCTTTACCCCCGCGGTTTGTAACACGGTATTCGTCTATATCCGAGCGCTTGCCGTAACCTTTTTCAGACACTACCAATACATTGGTTTGCGGATCATCGATACAAATCATACCAATGACTTCGTTTTTCACACCTTCGTCATCGTTTAAATCAATACCAATTACACCGCTGGCATTACGACCCATTGGGCGTACCTTGGCTTCATTAAAACGACACACTTTTCCCATTTTGGTGGCCAACATCACTTCGTTTTTACCATTGGTTAAAACCGCTTCTAACAACATATCGCCTTCGCGAATGGTAATGGCGTTGATACCGTTGGCACGCGGACGTGAATAAGCTTCCACCGAGGTCTTTTTAATAATTCCTTCTTTGGTACATAATATAATGAAGTTGTTGTTCACATATTCTTCATCATTTAAATTTTTGATGTTGATATACGCTTTTACTTTATCATCAGGTGAAATGCTGATGATGTTTTGTATGGCTCTACCCTTGCTTTGTTTGTTTCCTTCAGGTACTTCGTATGCTCTAATCCAAAACACTTGTCCTTTTTCGGTAAACAACAATATATAATTGTGAGTAGAAGCAATAAACATGTGTTCTACAAAATCCTCATCGCGGGTGGCGGTGCCTTTACTGCCTCTGCCGCCGCGGTTTTGGGCACGGTACTCATTTAAATTGGTACGTTTCATATAACCCATGTGAGAAATGGTAATCACCACACTCTCATCGGCAATCATGTCTTCAATTTTTAAATCATCACCGGCAAACACGATTTCTGTTCTTCTTTCATCGCCATATTTTTCTTTTACCTCAGCCAATTCATCTTTAATAATAGAATAACGTAAACCCTCGTTGTTTAAAATTTCGTTTAAGTTTTCAATGGTTTTCATTAACTCATCGTATTCAGCTTTTAATTTATCACGCTCAAGTCCGGTTAAAGTTCTTAAACGCATATCTAAAATAGCGCGGGCTTGAATTTCCGACAATTGATAATTGGCCATCAATGTATCCTTTGCCAAATCAGGTGTTTCGCTTTCACGGATAATTTTAATCACCTCATCCAAATGGTCGATGGCAATTAATAAACCTTGTAAAATGTGTGCGCGTTTTTCGGCTTGTGCCAATTCGTATTTGGTACGGCGCACCACCACTTCATGACGGTGTTCCACAAAATGATGAATCATGTCTTTAAGATTCAAAATTTCAGGACGGCCTTTTACCAACACTACATTATTAATAGAGAAGGAAGTTTGTAAAGCAGAATACTTGTACAAATTATTTAACACCACATTCGAAATAGCATCTCTGCGTAATTCATAAACCACACGAATACCTTCGCGGTTACTTTCGTCGCGTATTTCAGAAATACCTTCAATTTTCTTTTCATTACAAAGCTCCCACTGACGTTTAATCATTTCGGCTTTGTTAATTTGATAAGGCATTTCGGTGACGATAATTCTTTCACGGTCGCCCACTTGTTCAATCACTGCTTTACCGCGCATTACTACCCTGCCACGGCCGGTGTGAAATGCTTCTTTTACGCCTTCGTATCCGTAAATAATACCACCGGTTGGAAAATCGGGGGCCTTGATGTGTTTCATCAAACCGTCGATGTCTATGTCACGGTTGTCAATATAAGCCAAGATGGCATTAATACATTCGGTTAAATTGTGTGGTGCCATGTTAGTGGCCATCCCAACAGCAATGCCTGAGGCACCATTCATTAATAAGTTCGGAATGCGTGTTGGCATTACGGTTGGCTCTGTTAATGAATCATCAAAATTGGGTCTGAAATCAACAGTATCTTTTTCAATATCTGCAATCATCTCCTCCGCTATCTTGCGAAAACGCACCTCGGTATAACGCATGGCAGCAGGCATATCCCCGTCCATCGAACCAAAGTTACCTTGCCCGTCGACCAACATGTAACGTAAGCTCCACTCTTGTGCCATACGTACCATGGTATCATACACACTGGCATCACCATGCGGGTGATACTTTCCTAAAACCTCCCCAACAATACGGGCAGACTTTTTATAAGGGCGGTTGTGTAAAACACCTAAATCGAGCATGCCGTATAATACACGGCGGTGCACAGGTTTTAATCCATCACGCACATCAGGTAATGCACGCGATACAATTACCGACATCGAATAATCGATGTAAGCGGTTTTCATTTCATCTTCAATGTTAATCGGAATAATCTTTTCTCCTTGAGCCATACTGTTTATAAAGTGCTATACTTTGTTTTAATTGTTATTTGTGTCTAAATATGCTTTTTTGTCAGTAACCAATTTCACGTTTTTTTCGTATAATTTCTTAAAAGCAAAAATCATTTTAGAACTCATGAAAGTACCGAAAAATCAGCAGATGCACTCAAAACTTTTCAACAAATTTTTTGTTAAAAAATAGACTTTCGTCATAGGTGTTTCGGATTATTTAGAACTATTTTTGGTTTTGGCATTATATATGTAAATTACTCACCACTAAGAACAATTATATGGAAGCAAAATTTTCGCCCAGAGTAAAAGATGTGATTACTTATAGTAGAGAAGAAGCACTTCGATTAGGGCACGATTATATTGGCATTGAACATTTAATGCTTGGCATGATACGCGACGGCGACGGTGTAGGCATGCGCTTATTAAAAAACCTTGGCGTGGATGGTAATGATCTTCGCAAGAACATCGAACAGAATTTAACGCCCGGCATTCGTAAATCGAACAACTTGGCCAATATTCCTTTGGTGAAACAAGCCGAAAAAACATTAAAACTCACTTACCTCGAAGCCAAAACATTTAAGTCGGTACAAATTGGCACCGAACACTTGTTATTGTGCATTTTGAAAGAAAATGATAATGTGGTGACCAAAACCCTTTTAAAATACGGTATTGACTACGATGCAGCCCGTGCTGAGTTAGAAGGATTTATGGAAAACCCGTCAAAAATTGAAAATTCAGCCACCGGTGGTGATGAAGATGATGCTGACGATTCGGCATTTGGTGGTGGCGGTGCAGGCAATGCAGGTGCCAAAAAACAAGGCGACAGCAAATCAAAAACGCCTGTGCTCGATAATTTTGGTAGAGATTTAACCAAAATGGCAGAAGACGGTAAATTAGATCCTGTTGTTGGTCGCGAAAAAGAAATTGAACGTGTATCACAAATTTTATCGCGTAGAAAAAAGAACAATCCGATTTTAATTGGTGAACCGGGCGTTGGTAAATCAAGTATCGCCGAAGGTTTGGCCTTAAGAATTGTACAGCGCAAAGTGAGCCGTGTGTTATTTGGCAAACGTGTGATCACCCTCGATTTGGCTTCATTGGTAGCCGGTACAAAATACCGCGGTCAATTTGAAGAACGCATGAAAGCGGTGATGAATGAATTGGAAAAAAGTCCGGATGTGATTTTATTCATCGACGAAATTCACACCATAATAGGTGCAGGCGGTGCCAGCGGCAGTTTGGATGCCAGCAACATGTTTAAACCGGCCTTGGCCCGTGGCGAAATACAATGTATTGGTGCCACCACTTTGGATGAGTACCGTCAGTACATTGAAAAAGACGGCGCTTTGGAACGTCGTTTTCAAAAAGTAATTATTGAACCGGCTACACAAGATGAAACATTACAGATTTTAAATAACATTAAATCAAAGTACGAAGACCATCATAACGTTTCGTACACTGACGAAGCTTTAAAAGCTTGCGTGACATTAACCGCCAGATACATCACCGATCGTCATTTGCCTGATAAAGCCATCGATGCATTGGATGAAGCCGGCAGCCGTGTGCACATCACCAATATTCATGTGCCACAAAACATTGTTGAAATTGAAGGCAAAATTGAAGAAATTAAGGAATTGAAAAATCAAGTGGTGCGTTCGCAGAAATACGAAGAAGCCGCCAGATTAAGAGATACCGAAAAACAATTGCATGCCCAATTGGAAACCGCCAAAAAGGCTTGGGAAGAAGAAACCAAATTAAACCGCGTGATTGTTAGCGAAGAAAACGTTGCTGAAGTGGTGAGCATGATGAGCGGCGTGCCTGTTCAACGTGTAAACCAAAACGAAGGTGAGAAATTGGTGAAAATGTTTGAGCTCTTAAAAGGCAAGGTAATTGGTCAAGACAATGCTTTATTAAAAGTAGTAAAAGCCATTCAACGTAACCGTGCCGGCTTAAAAGACCCGAACAAACCAATTGGTTCATTTATTTTCTTAGGTCCTACCGGTGTTGGTAAAACCCAGTTGGCAAAAGTATTGGCCCGTCATTTATTTGACAATGATGATGCTTTAATCCGCATCGACATGAGCGAATACATGGAGAAGTTTGCCACTACCCGATTAATTGGTGCCCCTCCGGGTTATGTTGGTTATGAAGAAGGCGGACAACTCACTGAAAAAGTACGTCGCCGTCCTTATGCCGTTATTTTGTTAGATGAAATTGAAAAAGCCCATCCGGATGTGTTTAACATGTTGTTGCAAGTATTAGACGATGGTATGTTAACCGATAGTTTGGGACGTAAAATCGATTTTAAAAACACCATTATCATCATGACCTCTAACATTGGTGCCCGTCAGTTAAAAGACTTTGGTACCGGTGTAGGTTTTGGAACCTCAGCCAGAAAAGACAACGAAGATGAAATTTCGAAAGGAGTGATTGAAAGCGCTTTGAAAAAAGCTTTTGCCCCTGAGTTTTTGAACCGTATTGATGATGTGATTATGTTTAATTCGTTGGATAGAGCCGACATCCATAAAATCATTGATATTGAGTTGATGAATTTATTTGGTCGTGTGAATGGATTAGGATTCCTCATCAAAATTTCGGATGCAGCCAAGGATTATATTGTGGAGAAAGGTTACGATGCCAATTATGGTGCCCGTCCTTTAAAACGTGCCATTCAAAAGTATTTGGAAGATCCGATGGCAGAAGAAATCATTAAAAACAATTTGGCCGAAGGCGATGAAATTGAGGTAGATTATGACAAAGAGAAGGAAGAAATAATTGTAAGTGCCCACAAGCCAAAAGGCAAAAAGAACAAAAAAGAAGACAAGGCATAAATAGCAAAACGTCTCGATTGTGAATCGGGACGTTTTTTTTTATATTTTTGCCGCAAATTTTAAAAACCATGAGGAATTACACCGCTCCGGAGGTGCTTGAGCAAGAAGTAGTTGAAACCGTTGTGAAAGACGAAGCTGTGAAGGCTTTGCTTCTGTACAATGATGATTTTAATACTTTTGATTTTGTAACTGAATCGCTGATTAAGGTATGTAAACACGATGCCGTACAAGCAGAGCAATGCACTTATTTGGTGCATTACACAGGTAAATGTGTGGTAAAAAATGGCACTTTTAAAAAACTAAAACCCCTTTGCGAAGCCTTGTTAGAAAGAGGTTTAAGTGCAAGGATTGAGGATTAAAATCATATGAAAAAATTATACATCACTACCGGCTTAACAGCTTTATTATTTTTCGCTTGCCAAAAAAACGTGGTAACCGGCAAACACACTTTCTCACTAATTCCCGAAAGTCAAATGATTTCGATGAGTACTAGCGAGTACGATAAATTTATTGCCGAACATCCACCCTTGAGTGATGCTGATGAAAGAACCATCATGGTAAAACGTTGCGCCGGTAAAATTCAAAAAGCGGTTGAACAGTTTTTTGCAGATAAAAACGCCAGCAATGAATTAAAGGATTACAAATGGACTTTTAACGTGGTGGATGAAAATACCGTAAACGCTTGGTGTATGCCCGGCGGAAAAATAGTTGTTTACACCGGTTTGTTACCTGTAACCCAAGATGAAGCCAGCTTGGCCATTGTATTGGGTCACGAAATTGCCCATGCCATAGCCCACCATGGCAACCAGCGCATGAGCGAACAAATGGCAGTAAGTGGTGTTGGCATGGCCTTATTTGGTGGTGCACAAACACAAAGCATGTGGGGACAAGTGTATGGATTAACAACAGGCTTGGCTTCCTTAAAGTACAGTCGTAACCACGAAACCGAAGCCGATAAAATGGGGTTGATATTTGCCGCCATGGCCGGATATAATCCTGAAGTGGCCATCACCTTTTGGGAAAGAATGAGCGCAACAGGGGGAACAAAACCACCACAGTTTTTAAGCACCCATCCCAATGATGCAAAACGCATACAAGATTTAAAAGCTTATATGCCTGAAGCCAAAAAATATTACAAAGGACAATAAAAAAAGAATCCCTCGCTTGAGGGATTTTTTTTTGAATTAATCTTTAACTAAAGGTTTGGTTTAGTTGTTTCCGCTTATTATCAATTTCTTTACGATGCATGTACGGTTATTGTAAGCCATCGCGAGATAAACACCGGGAGGTAATTTCAATGTTACTTCACTTTTTAATTGATCAGTCAACCGCTGCGAAGCCATTTCTTCACCCAATTCGTTGATGATATGCCATGAAAAAGATTGGGTTCCACTTAAAGTAACACTTCCATTGGATGGGTTAGGGTAAATTAAAAAATCAAAATTATCAAATAAGGTGTTGTTGTCAATACCCAAGCACTCATTCACTGTTACCGTCACTGTTGATCTACCTGCACAACCACCATTCGACATACTGCCGGATACAGAAAATACCGTGCTTACGCTCGGACTCACACTAATACTGTATTGACCAGAAGCATTCGACCAATTGTAATAAATAGCACCGTTTGGCATTAAAACTGAGTGTTCACCCTTACAAATAATCGATGGTGTAGCGCTGACGCTTATTGTTGGTCCTGCTACCAGACTCACATGTGCCACTGCTTTGTTTGAATGAATACCGCAAGAGACATCCACAAGATAAAACACTGTATCATGAAACAAGGGGTTACTTGTAAATGAGCCACCACTGTAAATTAAATTATTAAGCGTGGAATCACTGTACCAATTTAATCCACAATTTTGGGAAGCATTTAAAACAGCGGGCCAAGATTTGCAATAAACAGTATTTGTGGTGGCTGAAGGAGTGATTGGAAAACAAGCATCAAACTTGGCAATAAAGCCATCATAAGTTCCTCCACCATAAATTGTTTGATGGGCGCCTGCACTTGAAATCACCGAAGCGGAAGCTGCAGTTGTTTCACCGGTAAGATACACCGATGACAAACCATCAATCACCACACCCGACCAATCTTCAGTTCCTAGTCCACCATAATAGGTACCATACTCTCTCAAACCTTGTAGGGTAAATTTTGCCAAAAAAGCATCCTTTGTGCCGCCGCCAAAAATACCTTGATAAGCGCAGGAGCTAGCTATATTGGTACTAGTACCTGAGCTAGTAATACCGGAAATATATAGTTTTCCGGCGTTGTTATCACACACACAACACACCCAATCTTCAATGCCTAAACCACCATAATAGGTGCCCCATATTCGCTGACCTGAATTATTAAACTTGAGTATCAAAGCATCACTTGGTCCGCCTCCATAAGTGGTTTGATGACTTCCTGCGGTTACAATATTGGTTCCAGTGGAACTTGAAGTTGAGCCTGAAAAATAAATGTCACCAACAGCATCCACGGCACAATAATAAATGTATTCATCCCCGCTTCCACCATAATAAGTGCCCCATTGACGAACTCCGGCAGAATTAAATTTAACCATAAAGGCATCACCTATACCGTACACACTATTTCCAACACCACCGCTATAATTAAATTGATAAGAAGCCGGTGTTGCAATTGCGTTGGTAGATGATGTAATACCGCCAATATAAACATTGCCTTGGGCGTCGGTGATGCATCCACAGGCTTCGTCATTGTTTGTTCCCCCATAATATGTGCCCCATAATCTTAAACCTTGTGGATTGAATTTCATTAAAAAAGAATCAAAGCCACCCCCAAAATTAGCTTGATGACAAGCAGCCGAAGCAATAGATGAAGATGTGGGAGAACCGGTATGACCTGTAATGAAAATATTGTTTTGAAAGTCGTTGGCAATACCATACGTCCATTCATCACCGGTACCTCCTATATAAGTTGACCATAATCGGGCACCTTGGGTATTGAATTTTGCCAAGAAGGCATCACCAAGTGTACCTGAACCGCCACCATAAATGCTTTGTTGGCATCCGGGAGTGCTCATCACTGCTGTATTTGAACTACTCGTTCCTCCACTTATGTAAACGTCACCATTTGCGTCAACCACACAACAGTTAGAAAAATCGGTGCCTGAACCGCCAAAATAAGTGCCCCATAAGCGTTGCCCTGATGCATTAAATTTTACAATATAATTATCGCCCCAAGTAGCACCTCCCCCAAAACTAGTTTGATAAGCACCTACTGTAGCCATTGTACTAAAATTACTCGAAGTAGTCGCACCACAAGCAAATAAATTCCCTTTATTATCGGTGTAACTTGTTCCCACCCAATCATATCCATTGCCACCATAATAAGTTCCCCATAAACGAATAAGCGGATCGATTGTACAGGCTTTCAAAGGATTTAGATCTTTGATTTGGAAGCTAAGTACATTACCATTAATATGCCATGATGCTTTTAAAACTTTTCCTTCTTGCACTATAAGCGGCGCTTCTTCGATAATTTCGCCTATTGCAGTTTTTAATATCAATTGACCAAATTCATTTATACGAATTGTTTCGGTTCCCTTCACCTCAATTTCAATTTGGTGATAATCGGCCCCGGGTGCCAGATTGTAGTCATATTTTAGATGACCGTTTTTTTCATACCAAATTAAATCTATGCCTTTGTAAATGTTTTGGTATGTGATGGATTTGAAACTTTTTACTTCCAAGGCGCCATTTGAACAAGATTCCATATAATAATTATCAAAGCCTTGGCAAACTGTTCCCTTAAGTACATTCGCATTCGAACTGCAATTCAACCATTTAAGTTCGATTCTATTCATCAACACTTCATCTGGAAATTCAAATTTTCTGGCCGCCAACAATGAAGCGCCCGAAATTTTATTCGCTTTTGTGAGGGATTTAATTTTTGTGATTTGGTATTGTATACCATCCTTCATTAAATGAAAAACTAAATTGCCATCACAGCCCGAGAATAATATATCCGGACGTGCTCTGAAATTTTGATCAGCGATTTGTCCTTTGTTCTCTTGAAACCGCAGTGTGTTTAAAGGCGATGGACTATTTAATGAAGCCACACCTTTAATATGAAGGCAGAAGAGAAAAAGGATCAAGCGAATATTTTTCTGTAAATTGATCATTTCAAATTTTGCTTAGTTAAACTAATTTATGACGATTAATTTTTTTGCAATCACGCTGCTTCCTGTTCGAATATAAACGGAATAAAGTCCTGAACTTAAACCCTTGATTTCAGTTACAAAGCGATTCAATTCAGATATTTCATATTGCGCCATTTCCTGCCCCAATTCATTATAAAATAAAATGAAGGTATTTTTGCTTCCACTTAAAGTAACACTTCCATTGGATGGATTTGGGTATATTTTAAATTCTAAATTGTTCTCAATAAAATTATTGTCAATACCCAAGCACTCATTCACAGTTAGAGTCACTGTTGAACTGCCGGCACAGCCCCCATTAAACATGGTGCCTGTAACTGTGTAAACCGTTAGTGCTGAGGGTGTAACAACCACGCTGTAGTGGGGCGCTAAATTGGTCCATGTAAAACTATTGGCGCCCGAAGGTGTTAAAGTATAACTTTCGCCTTTGCAAACCATTGATGGAGTGGCCTGCACCGAAATGCTGGGACCGCTGACCAAACTTACATGGGCTACAGCAACAGAAGAAGCGATGCCACAAGCCACGTCGACAAAATAAAAGCTGGTATCATGTGTCAATACATTGGTGGTAAAATTTGCACCACTGTATAACAAATTGGTTAAGGTAGAATCGCTGTACCATTTAAGGGCACAAGATTGGGCGCTACTTAATACTGTTGATTGGCCTTTGCAAGCCGCTGTTGTGCTAATAGAAGCAAGATTGATGGGTGTACAAGCATCAAATTTTACCAATAAACCATCGTATGTGCCGCCGCCGTAAGAGGTTTGGTGGGCGCCGCTGCTGGTGATGATGCTACCTGTACTGCTGGTGGTTTCGGCTGTAAGGTAAACATTGCCAAGGGCATCCACCGTTAAACCGGTCCAATCTTCAATGCCTGTGCCACCATAATAAGTGCCCCATAACCTTTGTCCCGTTAAATTAAATTTTGCCAAATACGAATCTTTGCTTCCGCCGCCAAAATTACTTTGGTAAGCGCAAGCTGAAGCGATAACGGTACCGCCAACCGACGAAGTTGTGCCGGAAACAAACAAGGCACTGTTGTTCACATCCATAAAACAACAGGTAAAATCTTCGTCACCTATACCACCGTAATAAGTAGACCATTGCCTCACGCCTGCTGAATTAAATTTGCCAATCATACCATCGCATGCGCCACCGCCAAAATTTGTTTGATGCACCGAAGCGGTGCTAATAACATTTGCGCTGCTGCTAGAACTGGTACCTGCAAAATAAATATTAGATGATTGATCTGCAGCCAGATAATAAATATACTCATCACCGCTGCCGCCATAATAGGTCCCCCATTGGCGAACACCGGCTGAATTAAATTTTGCCAAAAATGCATCACCGGTGCCATAAACCGAGGAGCCAATTCCACCTGCATAAAGCGATTGATGTGAAGCTGCTGTGGCAATATTTGTAGAAGAGGATGTGATGCCGCCCATATAAACATTTCCTGAAGGATCGGTGATACAACCTACACCATATTCATCTCCGCTTCCGCCATAAAAGGTGCTCCATAGTTTAGTACCTGCCGAATTGTACTTGGCCAAAAATGCATCATAACCGCCACCGTTAGTGCTTTGATGTGCCGCCGAACTGGCAACATAGGTATTTGTGGTTGAACCGGTCATACCAACTATGTACACATCATTCTGAAAATCAGCAGTAATAGCATAAGTTATTTCGGTTCCTACTTCACCAAAATACGTCGACCAAAGTCTTTGGCCTTGTGTATTAAACTTGGCTAAAAAAGCATCCTGCACATTCATTGCCCCACCTGTATAATTCGGCTGTTGACATCCCGGTGTAGTCATCACCGCCGAATTGGTGCTGGTTGTGCCACCGGTCATGTACACATCTCCATTTGCGTCAACCAAACAAGCGTTAGCAAAATCAGAACCGTTGCCGCCAAAATAAGTGCCCCATTGGCGAACGCCAGCGGAATTAAACTTCGCCAAATAGCTGTCGCCATAATTTGAACCACCGCCAAAACTGGCTTGAAAAGCCCCAACCGTGGCAATCATGTTAAAATTAATAGAAGTACTGCCGCCACAGGTGAAAACATTACCCAAGTGATCGGTATAAGCTGTACCAATCCAATCGAATCCGCTACCTCCATAATAAGTGGCCCAAAGGCGAACCATGGGATCGATGACAAATGCTTTAGAATGATCTAAATTGCTGATGTTAAAACCGGCAACATTCTGATGAATTTCCCAAGTAGCTTTTAATACCCTTCCATTTTGCATCACAATGGGTGCATCTTCAATTAATTCGCCAAATGGTGTTTGCATGCACAATTGTCCTTTGGCATTAATGCTTAAACGCTCGGCCCCATTTACCGCCAATTGAATTTTTTTGTAATCGGCACCTGCTGACACCAGGTAATCATATTTTAAATGACCATTGTTTGAGTACCATTTTAAATCAACGCCCTCGTAAAGATTTTGATAGGTCACACTTTGATAACTCTTTACATTCAGCGCACCGAGTGGACAAGACTCCAAGTAAAAATTGTCGACATCACTAAAAGCATCGCCTTTGACCACATTAGCTTTTGTATTGCAATTCAACCATTTAAGATCTAATCGATAAATGCTTACTTGAGATTTGGATGAAAGAGCATTTCTTTGAAAAGGCTTCAATTTTTTTTTCTCTTCATTGGCTGAAGCTTTAGCGCCGGCCTCCGTTTTGTATAGTTGATATGAAATACCATCCTGCAATAAATGGAATACCAAAGCAGCATCGTTACCTGAAAATAAAACATCAGGCCTTGCTTGATAAAATTGATTGCTTATTTGTCCTTTATTTTCTTGAAACCTTATAACTTTTGATTCCGGCACTTCTGCCCTACTTAATCCACTCAAAAGGAAAAAACCTAAAACTGCTTTTTGCTTAATATTCATAAGATCAGATTTAATGAATAATATAAATGTCGCAATAATTAATCAATCACTATCATTTTTTGACTGTAATTGCCATTGGCGTTATTTGAATGAATAAAATACAATCCGGCCGGCAATTGTTTTACCTGTTCTTGAAATTGATTTCCTTCAGATAAATCAAAGGTTTGCATTAACTCACCAAGTTGATTTATTAGAATAACACGCGTACTTAAAGTGCTACTTAAAGTAAAATACCCATTGTTTGGATTGGGATAAACCATAATTGCCTTGGCATTATTAAGTTCCTGATTTCTCAATCCAGTACATTGGTTCACTTGAATGTAAATTGTTTTTGAAGCTTTGCAGCCATTGCTCAATGAACCATCCACCCCATGTGTGATTGAATTGGTGGCGGTAATCACAACCGATTGGTTAGTGGAAGTAACACTGGCCCAAGTATAAGTGTTGGCGCCTGAAGCAGTTAAGGTATATGAATCGCCGTAACACACCAAGGTGGAAGCCGTTGTGATGTTAATGGTAGGTGAAGTAACTGTGGTGATTTTCACCTTACCAGAAAATGAAGTTCCTCCGCAAGAGGCATCCCTTGCCCAAAAAATGGTGTCGTTATTTAAGGGATTGGTGGTAAAGGTAGCGCCTTGGTATAAAAAATTGGTGGCCAATGAGTCGCTGTACCATTTGATGTTACATGACTGCGGTAAACTTAAATAAGCATTTTGACCACGGCAAGCTTGTAATGAACCGCTTGGTGTAACAGTAATGCAACCATCGAATTTTGCCACAAAGGCATCGTAACTGCCGCCGCCATAAGTTGTTTGGTGTGCGCCGCTGCTGCTCATCACCGCCGCATTCTGACTGGTGGTTTCTCCGGCCAGGTAAACAGCACCCAAAGCATCAACCGTTAGTGCCGACCAATCTTCTATACCGGTACTTCCATAATAGGTGCCCCACAAGCGGCTGCCTTGTAAATTAAATTTCGCTAAGAAGGCATCCTTTGATCCACCTATGTTATTTTGATAGGCACATGGAGTAGCTATGTTTGTGCCACCCGAACTGCTGATACCTGAAAGGTAAACATTCCCATTTCCTTTCTCCACAAAACAGCAACACCATTCTTCTAATCCGGCTCCGCCATAATATGTTCCCCAAAGTCTTTGACCCGTTGCATCAAATTTTACAAGCATGGCATCATCGGCGCCACCACCGTAAGTTGACTGATGGCCACCTGCTGTGGCAATGGCATTACCTGTGCTACTGGTTGTTGAACCTGAAAAATATACATTTCCTGTGGCATCCATGGCGCAGTAGTAAATGCATTCATCGCCTGAACCACCATAGTAAGTGCCCCATTGACGAATACCGTTAGTATTAAATTTTGCGATATAGGCATCACCTACACCAAAATTAAAACCGCCATTACTACCGCCATAATTTGTTTGAAATGCACCAACACTGGCAATGGCTGAACTAGAGGAAGTTACACCGCCTATGTAAACATTTCCTGCAGCATCGCTGATGCAATTGTAAGATTGTTCGTCACCGCTTCCGCCAAAATATGTGCCCCACTGACGCAGACCATTGCTGTTTAATTTTACCAGGAAGCCATCTAAGGCGCCACCACCGTAAGAAGTTTGATGGGCACCCACACTGGCAACCACATTCACGTTGCTGCCGGTTATAGCCCCGGTCCAACCGGTTACATACACATTGTTTTGCGCATCGCAGGTAATACCGCTGGCACAATTGTTTTCACCGTAGTAGGTAGACCAAAGTCTGGCACCTGAATTATTAAACTTTGCCACATAAGCATCACCCGTTGTGTTTGTGCCCGAGCTGTATAAGTTTTGTTGGCAACCGCTTGTGGTCATTACTGCCGAATTGGTACTGGTGGTGCCTCCTGCAATGTAAACATCACCTGCCCCATCCACCAAACAGCAATAAGCGAAATCGGTTCCAGAACCACCAAAATAAGTACCCCATTGGCGTTGACCGGCTGCATTAAATTTTACCAAATAGGCATCACCATAAGTAGCGCCGCCGGCATAAGTGGTTTGAAAAGCGCCGATAGTGGCGATACTCTGTAAATTGCCCGAACTACTGCCACCTGCAACATAGAGGTTTCCGTTAGCGTCGGTATATGTTGTACCCACCCAGTCGTAACCGCTGCCACCATAATAAGTGCCCCACGATCGCACCAAAGGATCAATCACCAAAGCCTTTGAATCATCTACACCTTCAATTTGAAACGACACCACATTGTTTTGAATGCGCCATTTAGCAGGCAATGATTTACCATTTTGATAAACCAAAGGCGCCTGCTCTTTTAAATCGCCAAAAGGCGTTTTGATGATGAGTTCACCATTTGTATTTATACTTAATTTTTGTGCCCCTTGGTACGACAATTGAATGCGATGATAATCGGCACCGGGGCTCAAGATAAAGTCATACTTTAAGTGCCCCTCTTTTTGAAACCACTTTAAATCAATACCCGGATAAATATTTTTATAGGTGATGTCATCATAACTGCAAACTTCCATAATTCCGCTTGGCGCGGCTTCGGTATAAAAATTATCGAATGCATTTTGTTTGCTGCCTTTTTCAATAGTTGTAAAAGAGGCATTCAGCCAATTCACATCCAAACGGTAAATGTTATAAGTCACATCCATGGCCGACATTTTATCCCCAGCCTTAATGATCGGCTTGGATTCGTTGTTTTTTAAATTTTCGCCATTGCGGCTCATGGCTTTATTCAATTGGTACGACATGCCTGTTGTTCGCATGTGGTAAACCATTTGTCCATCGTTGCCACTGAATAATACATCGGGACGGGCTTTTTGGTTTTGATCCGTAATTTGGCCTTTGTTTTCTTGAAAACCCTTCATGTGATGTAAGGTGTTAGGGTTTTCACTTGCCGAAAAGTTTCCTTGAAAACTCATGAAAGCAAGTATTGTGAGTGTTTTAAAGTCGATGTTTGTCATGGTACAATTGTTTATGGTGAAAATATTATTGAATGAGAAGTTTGCGTGTTATTATGGAATCATTTTGCTTTGCAGTGACGAAGTATAAACCTTTTTTGGGTAGGAATAGGTTCATTTGAAATTGATTATCCATATTTAAGTCCACATCTTTTATGAATTGACCCAATTCATTGTAGATGCGAATAGCGGTGAATTGATCGCTACTTAAAGTAAAGCTTTCGGTGCTAGGATTTGGATAAACATTTAATATTTGTTTTAATGCCGAACCATTTGATTGGAGTCCCAAACACATGTCAACGATGATATTAATGGTTTTGGAAGCCTTGCATCCATTAGCGGCGGTTCCATCCACACCATGCACCATCGAATTGGTTGCAGTTATCACCACACTGGTTTGATTTGAATTAACAGTCAACCAAGTATAAGTAGATGCGCCTGAAACAGTGAGTGTAAGTGTTTCGCCGTAACAAATTGTATTCGACGATGCTGAAATGTTAATGCTTGGTGAAGGAATGATTGTAAGTTTTATTTTACCCGGCGCAGATGCTTGTCCACACGAAACATCGCGCAACCAAAAACTGGTATCTTGTAATAATGAAGATGTTGTATAACTTCCCCCACTGAACAATAAATTGGTTAGTAATGAATCTGCGAACCACTGCAAGCCACATTGTTGGCTTCCGTTTAAAATGGCAGGCTGACCTTTACAAGCAATACTGTTGCTGATTGCAGCAGGCGCTTGGGGACTGCAATGATCAAATTTAACCAAAAAAGCATCGTCGATTCCACCGCCAAAAGATGATTGCTGGGCGTTGGCACTTGCAATCACCAATGAACCCGTTGGGGCGTTTACAGATCCTTGAAGGTAAACATTTGAACTCATGTCTGCACTTGGTTCTCCACCTGTTTCATTACCAATGCCACCATAATATGTGCCCCAAATGCGTTGACCTGAATTATCAAGTTTAACTAAATATGCATCGGTGCTTCCGCCACCATAAATAGATTGATAAGCACAAGAGCTGGCAATGGTTGTACCGTTTGAACTGGATGTGTTACCGGCAATGTAAACCTGATCATAACTATCAACAAAACAAGAAGCATCTTCATCCCCTGCGCCACCATAATAAGTACCAAATAAACGTTGTCCATTTTGATTGAACTTTGCTAAAAAAGCGTCATTGTTTCCGCCACCATAAAGTGTTTGAAAGGCATTGTTTGAAGCGATTATGGTACCCTGCGTACTTGCGGTTACACCGCTGATGTAGACATTATTGAACTTATCGGTTTTCACCGACAGTGGATAATCATTGTTTGCACCGCCATAATAAGTGGCCCAAAGTCTATTCCCTGAATTTGAAAATTTAATCAGCAAGGCATCCGACCAAGCACTTGAACCCCCGCCAAACTGCACTTGGTGTGCACCGGGCGTAGTCATGATTGCTGTTATACTCGAACTTGTTTCAGCCGCCATATAAACATTACCAAGTAAATCCACAGCACAACTAATGCCGTTGTCATGTTCCACTGTTCCATAGTATGTACTCCAGAGTCGGCTACCGTTGGTGGAAAATTTTACCAAATAAGCATCCACGTTCATGGTACCACTTGAATGAGTGGCTTTATGAGCACCTGATGTGGCAAAAACTGTTGAAGTCGTATCCAACCAAGTGCCACCCGTAACATATAAATTACCTGTTTGATCTACACAAGCCCCTATGGCCCAATCATCAGATATATCGCCATAATAAGTGGCCCAGATTCGGGTACCGGATGAATTTAATTTTACTATTAAAGCATCGCCAATGCCGCTTCCCCCGCCCATGTTCGCTTGAAAGCAGCCAGGTGTGCCAATCACATTTGAGGCTGTAGAAGTTGTACCGCCAACAAAATAAACATCACCATTGGCATCCGCTAAACAAGTGTTAGCAAAATCGGAGCCATTGCCACCATAATAAGTACCCCATAGCCGCTGACCGTTAGCGTTAAATTTCGCAACAAAAGCATCGCCTTTAAAATTACCCGCACCTGCACCTGCAAAAACAGTTTGATGTGCTCCAATTGTGGCAATATTTAGTGTAGAAGGTGAACGACTCAATCCACTGATGTATACATTGGAAGAGTAATCTACACATGTATAAAAGGATTCATCACTTAATGTACCGCCGTAATATGTTCCCCACAACCGAACGAGTGGATCGATGGTAAAAGCCTTGGCTGCATCAATGTTTTTAATTTCAAATGAAATTTCCGAACCGTTAATTTTCCATGCCGCTGTTATGCGTTTGCCATCCTGCAACAATACCGGTTTGTCTTCAACTATTTGACCAATTGGCGTTTCAATGATGAGTTGGCCATCTTGATTCAAACTGATGTTATTAGCGCCAATAATTCGCCATTTGATGACAGAAAAATCGGCACCTGCTGCAACAACATAATCGTATTTTAATTGGCCATTATGATTGTACCATTTTAAATCTATGCCTTTGTATAATTGGCGATAGGTTAAACTGGTAAATCGTTTAACGTTTAAGGCACCATTTGGACAAACTTCAGAATAATAATTATCATAGTCTTGTAAAGCTTCCCCCTTGTCGATTTGCGCATTGGCATTGCATCCCAACCAATCAATATCGATGCGATAAACAGAAATTTGATCAGGTTCTTGTTCGGTGAATACTTTTTTTGGAATGGCAAATTTTACCCGTGTTTCCGACTTTTTCCACGAATCCACCTTTAATAACTGATACGATATGCCGTCTTGCTTAAAGTGGTAAACCAAATCGGCACTTTGACCGCTGAATAAAATGTCGTGACGGGGATGAGAGTATTGGTCAGCTACTTGCCCCTTGTTTTCTTGAAAAGTTAGATTTGGATTTGAAGCCAATATCGAAGATGTAAAAAAACAAAAAAACAAAAAGTAAAAAAGGGCAATTGAATTAAATGCGTAATGCTGTTTCATGATTTAGAATTTAGGAAGTGATTATTAAATCCGAAAAAGAACTAAATCAAAAGTAAAAGATAAATTGAACCAAAACTAGCTCATCTGTAAGGAAAAAGCCACCACTTGTGCAGAATAATAGTGAATTGAAGAATATTAATGGATTGTTAACGCTTTGTTAGTCAGGCTAGCCAACATGTTTCCATCCTCATCAAAATCCTGAAGCATTACTTCAACTTTTTGGTTGCGCAAATTTTGATCGTATGGCACTTTTACATTGACGTAGTTTTGGGTAAAACCAAAATAAAATAATTTACCGGATATTCTTAAAAAGTAATTATTCTCGGCGCATAATTAATAGTTGAGAAGTTAAAGTTTAATGAAAAATGAAAATTTCAAAAATTCGTGATTTAGCGCCAGGGATGTGAAAGTCTGCCTGCCATCGCCTAGCCATTGTGACGGCAGGCAGGGTTTAGCTCTTTTTGAGGCGAGGCCTCTCTTCTCGCCTCAAAAAAGCCGGAGCGTTAGCGAAGCCTGAAACAGCCCGCTCGGGCGCCCAAATGATAAAACAAATTTTGATGCTCGACTGAATATTAACGTAATGAAAATGCTTTGTTAGTCATGCTAGCCAACATGTTTCCATCCTCATCAAAATCCTGAAGCATGACTTCCATTTTTTGATTGCAAAGTGTTTGATCGAATGGCATCTTAACCTTTACATAGTTTTGGGTAAAACCATACATAAATTCATTTTTTTGTTCATGTTCGAACAATACTTCGGCTGTTTTACCTTTTTGTGTGGCATAAAAAGCACGTAGTTTTTTAGCAGAAAGCACACGTAGCATTTTGTTACGGCGTTTGCGCTCAGCCATGGGCACCTTACCTGCCATACTGATGGCCTCGGTATTTTCGCGTTCGCTGTAAGTAAACACGTGTAAATAAGAAATGTTTAATTGATTGAGGAAATGATAAGTCTCTAAAAACAATTCCTCCGTTTCGCCTGGAAAACCAACGATTACATCTACGCCGATACAACAATCCGGCATGAGGGATTTAATTTTCGTTACACGGTCGGCATACAATTCACGCTGGTAGCGGCGTTTCATGGCCTTTAACAGCACATTGCTGCCGCTTTGAAGTGGTATGTGAAAATGCGGCACAAAACGTTTTGAATTGGCAACAAATTCAATGATCTCATCCTTTAACAAATTGGGTTCGATGGAAGAAATGCGAAAACGCTCAATGTTTTCTACTTCATCTAAAGCTTTAATCAAGTCGAAGAAATTGTATTCTTTTCTCTTTTTGGTATCTCCATCAATGTCTCTACCATAGCCAAAATCGCCAATGTTTACGCCGGTTAACACAATTTCTTTTACACCACTTTCGGCAATTTTATTGGCATTGGCAACAACGTTTTCAATGGTATCGCTCCTACTCTTTCCACGCGCCAAGGGAATGGTACAAAAGGTGCATGAATAATCACAACCATCTTGTACTTTTAAAAAAGAACGTGTGCGGTCACCAACGCTGTAGGCATCCACAAAAAAATCAGCCTCCGCTATTTCGCAATTGTGAATTACGGCGTGTGACGATTTATGGCTAAGATTGATGTAATTTAATAATTTGAATTTTTCGGTGGCACCCAATACTACATCCACCCCATCAATGTTCGAAATTTCTTCAGGTTTTAACTGGGCATAACAACCAACCACCGCAATAAAAGCTTCGGGATTAAGATTCATGGCCGATTTTACGATGCTCTTGCATTCTTTATCGGCATTTTCGGTCACTGAGCATGTATTGATAACGTATACATCCGCTACTTCATCAAACTTCTTTTTTACAAAACCTTTTTCAGCAAACAAACGGGCAATGGTTGATGTTTCAGAGAAATTCAACTTACAGCCAAGGGTGTGAAATGCAACGGTTTTACCTTGAAAAGACATGGATGCAAAGATATTGATTTTTTTCACCACTAAGGCACTAAGAACACTAAGGATTAAGTAAGACTTTTTTAGCTACCAAGTTGGAAGTGAATATTTGCAAAAGCACAACATTATTCTTAGTGTTTCTTTGTGACCTAAGTGACTTAGTGGTAAAAATTACATGAAACAAAAAACGCCCGCCTTTTCAGACAAGCGTTTCAAAAAGTTTAAAACAAAATTTACAAGTGTATTACCTCACCATAAGCTGCTGCTGCAGCTTCCATAATGGCTTCGCTCATGGTTGGATGCGGGTGAATGGTTTTGATAATTTCGTGTCCTGTTGTTTCTAATTTCCGCAAGGCCACACATTCGGCAATCATTTCAGTAACGTTGGCACCAATCATGTGTGCCCCTAATAACTCTCCGTATTTGGCATCAAAAATCAATTTAATAAACCCATCAGATGCACCGGCTGCCTTGGCTTTACCTGATGCCGAAAATGGAAATTTACCAACTTTTAAAGTGTAACCGGCTTCTTTGGCTTTGGCTTCTGTGTATCCAACACTGGCAATTTCAGGCTGACAATAAGTACAGCCCGGTACATTGTTATAATCAATGGCATCAACATGCATACCTTTAATTTTCTCAACACAAGTAATGCCTTCTGCACTTGCCACATGGGCCAATGCTTGTCCGGGTACACAATCGCCAATGGCATAATAACCCTGTACGTTTGTGGCATAATATTTATCCACCACTATTTTGCCTTTATCGGTTTTAATGCCTGTTTCTTCTAAACCTAATCCTGTAATGTTTGCTTCAATGCCTACTGCCGATAATACGATGTCGGCATCAATGGTCATATTTCCTGTTTTGGTTTTGATGTTTACTTTACAACCTTCGCCTTTGGTATCAACACTTTCAACCGAGGCATTGGTCATTACTTCGATGCCTTGTTTTTTGAATGATTTTTCGAGTTGTTTACTTACTTCTTCGTCTTCAACCGGCACTACATTTGGTAAAAATTCAACCACGGTTACTTTGGTGCCCATGGTGGCATAAAAATAGGCAAACTCAACGCCAATAGCGCCACTACCAACCACCACCAATGATTTAGGTTGTTTCGGTAGAGTCATGGCTTCGCGGTAACCGATAATTTTTTTACCATCCTGCGGTAAATTTGGCAATTGACGCGAACGTGCGCCGGTGGCGATAATGATGTGAGAAGCGCTGTATGTACTTACTTTTCCGTCGGCACCTGTTACATCAATTTTCTTACCCGGTTTTACTTTGCCCGTGCCCATGATGACATCAATTTTATTTTTTTTCATTAAAAATTGAATGCCCTTGCTCATGCCATCGGCCACATCGCGGCTACGTTTAATCACACCCGAAAAATCGGCTTGAATGTTATCGGCACTAATACCATAATCTTTTGAGTGGTTTAAATATTCGAAAACCTGCGCACTCTTTAACAATGCTTTGGTTGGAATACAGCCCCAATTCAAGCAAATACCGCCCAAACTTTCTTTTTCAATCACTGCGGTTTTAAAACCCAATTGTGCTGCTCTAATGGCTGTAACGTATCCACCGGGACCGCTGCCTATAACAATAATATCGTAATTCATAATCTTTATTTGCTCGAACGAAAGTAAAAATTTGTTTTTACTCTCAGTTCTTTTTTAATTGATTTTTTTTCCATTGCTATCCAATTCAACCACTTCGTAACCCAAAGCTTTCACTTTATCCAAGTTAGAGGCTTTGTCGCCCACCACAATGATGGCCATTTTGTTGTAAGGCAAATATTTTTTGGCCAATTCATTGATTTCGTTTTTGGTGATGCCATTGAGTATTTGTGTTTGTTTGGCCACAAAATCCCTTGGCAAATTATAATCCAAAACACGTTTAATGAAATACAATTTTTGCAATGGAGACTCATATTTTAAGGCATCGCTTTGCAACATGGCATTTTTGGTAAAAGCCAATTCTTCATCGGTGATTCCGTTATCGTAGTATTTTTTTAATTCCTTGGCTAATTCTACCAAAGTACTATCGGTTGTATTGGCTTTAAATCCGCCGCTGATGGTATACGGACCGGTGTATTTGCTGCCATAAAAACCGCCGCGGGTACCGTAGGTCCATCCTTTAATTTCACGCAATAAATAATTGATATGGCTATTAAAAGAGCCGGCAAAACAAAAATTCATGATGGTGGCTTTATAAATTTCGCCAAGGGCATCATAAGGCAAGGCCAGATAACCAATGCGAATTTCGCTTTGTGCTGCACCCTTTTTATCGATAAAATAAAGTTTTGTTGGTTCAGCAGCTTTCACCAAGCTGTTATCGGCCTCAGGCACCTTGGCGCCTGCTTTTAATTTATTGAGGAAAGTCAATTTTAATGTCACTTCTTCTTTTTTAATATCACCGCCAACAGCGATGCTTAAATTGGTGGCATTTAATTGGGCATAATAATTTTTTACATCGTCTAAACTTATACCGCTAACGGTTTCGGCATTGCCATTTGCAACTATCCCCATTATATCGTCGTTGCCATACAATACCTTGCGGTAGCATAAATCGGCGATGGCACCGGC
>CANGGP010000037.1 GCA_947453445.1 Sphingobacteriaceae bacterium | reverse complement strand
TTGGCGCTGAGCAATCTGTCGAGATTATTGAAAGGCTCATCCAACAATAACAATTTAGGAATAATGGCCAAAGAGCGGGCAATGGCCACGCGTTGTTTTTGACCGCTGGATAAATTTTTTGTTCTTGTGTGTCGAAGTTTTTCAAGTTCCAAAAGTTTTAAAAGGGTGTTGCTCCTTTTTTGTTTGGCCTCGTTGGTATAGCCAATCAATTTATCCCAAATATTTTCTTCAACCGTATGGTTTTCGAGCACATAAAATTCCTGACTCACTAAATTCATTTCTGCATGACCGGGAATTAAATTATAGGCCGGCCCTAAAACCGGTTCATTGTTGAATAGAATTTCGCCTGCATGAAGGTCTTCGAGGCCATAAATACATTTTACCAAGGTAGATTTTCCGCTCCCGCTTTTACCAATGAGGGCCAATATTTCGCCGGCTTTTAATTTAAGGTTGAGTTGAACAAGGCCTTTAAAATTTTTTTGATTGGGATAATTAAAAGATATGTTTTTGAGTTGTAAGATAATTTATCGAATTAAAGTGATGTGACTTTGCATTTGATAGGTTTTTCCGTCGAATCCTGTGGCATTTAAAATAATAAAATACTCACCGTCTGAAACAGGCTCGCCGCTATTGGTATAGCCATCCCAAAAGCCATTCACGGTATCCCAACTTTGTATTAACACCGCATATCGGTTGTAAACTTTTGCGCTTAATTTACTAATGCCTCTGGCAATTGGTTTGTAAACATCGTTGGCGCCATCACCGTTGGGTGTAAATACATTTGGCAAGGTAATACCGGATGAATCAACCAAATAAAATTGGTATCTGGCGGTATCACGACAGCCGGTGCGACCAATGGTGACCAATGTTACAGAATACTGTCCACTGGCTGTGTAAGATTTAATGGTGTTGGCTGTAGAATCTATCAAAGGCGTATCACTATACATCCAATGGTTTACCAAGCTATTGGTTGAAAAACTGGTTAATTGTAATTGATTTGGATAACCAACATTTAAAAAAGTGGCGTTGAATGATGCTTTTGGAACGTTTCCTAGCGAAATTACAGTGTAAGTTAAGGCCGATGATTCGCCTTTATCTACTTTTAAGAACAAGCTAAAGGTAACGGCACTTGAAAAAGAAAAGCTGATGGTGGGACTGTTTACGTTTGAAATAAAACTCATGCCGTTTGATGAAACCACAGACCAGGTATAGGTAGTAGGAAATAAAGTTTCAGGCGTTCCGGGTTGCGCGTCGTTTACAATTGAACCAAAAGAAATGGGTGTGTTGATGCAATTGTATTTAGTTGTGGGAAATATTTTTACGGTCAAAAAGTTTTGCCCATCGGCAAAAGTAGCCAATAGGCAGAGCACCCAAATATTTAAGACGACGAGTTTACGCAATTCGTCATAAATTTAACAAAAAATGAAGGGTGTTAATATTGTCTGCGAACTCAGTAATAACAGGGCATTGTGAATAACCAAAAGGGATGTGATTTTTACCAACTATGCACTGTATCTCGTTTTCGTGCTGTTTAATAAATTTTTGAATTTCAGTTTGCCCACCATAGGTTTCGTAAAAGAGCACTGAAACGGGTGAAAACAAAGCTTGACTTTCTTTTACTATTAGGAAATTGTTGTCGAGGAATTTTTCGCTTTCAAGTAAATAAATGGCGCGGTTGTAATCGTAATTATTGCCATATTTTTTATTGTTCACCACTTCACCGAAATCGACGATTGATTCAAAAAAATGATTAAAGTTGTAATTTTCCGGTACAAGTAATTTACTCACGTTGCGGCAGCCCAGGCCAAAGTAGTCAAATAAATCATGTCCTAATGCTTTCAAGTCTTCACTGCTTTCATCGCCGTTTAAAATGGCAATTGAGGTTCTGCTTTTGCGAATGATGTTTGGGTATTTAGAGAAATAATAATGCAAATGATTGGCTGTATTGTTGCTGCCTGTAGCTATGATGGCGTCAAAGTTGGCCAATTTTCCTTCGGCAAATAAGATTTTTGATTCAAAATCTTTTTCATAATGCACCAAAAGTTTAAGCATAAATGGCAATAAAACATTGTCGTCGGATGACATTTTTAAAAGCACTTTATGGCCGCAAAGAAGGCAGCACAATACGTCGTGAAAACAAACCAAAGGGATATTGCCTGCACAAACAAGGGCAATGGTTTTTTCAGGACATTCTTTAATTTCTTCGCTAAAATCGTCAAGGGCCTCTTTTTCAAGAAGAATTGTTAAATTTTTAAGTGAAAGTTCAATATTTTGGCGATTAAACCAATGATTATAAATCCCTGCCGTTTCAATTAGTTGGTCTAATCCTTGGTGCAGGGGTGTTTCAGACGCAATGTATTGTTTGTTAAGATGACGGTGAATGAAGGCGGCAATTTGAACAAATCCGTTAATTCGTTGTTTTAAAATCATGATTTAGGTCGTATATTTGCAAACTATTTTCGAGAACAAAACTAAGTTAAAAAAATGGCAATTAAAATTACAGATGAGTGCATCAATTGTGGGGCTTGTGAACCTGAATGTCCGAACAATGCAATCTACGAAGGTGGCGCTGAATGGCGATTTTCGGATGGTACCGGCGTAAAAGGTGTTTTTAAAGGGCATAACAGCGGTATTGAAGTTGATGTGGATGCACCACAAGTGCCTAAAAATATGGATGTGTATTTTATTGTTAGCGATAAATGTACCGAATGCGTTGGGTTTCACGATGAACCACAATGCGCTGCTGTTTGTCCGGTAGATTGTTGTATTAAGGACGATGACAATGTTGAAACTGAAGCGCAGTTATTGGCTAAAAAAACAGCCCTGCACATTTAATTTCATCCATAAATTTCGGTTTTAAACCTTCACCCCAATTACTAAAACGTCGTCTACTTGTTCTTGACCACCTTGCCAAGTTAACAAGGTTTCATCCAGTTTTTCCTTTTGTGCCGGAGACGATAGACTGGCGATATTGGCCAATAATTTCCTGAAGTTACCCACCATGAATTTTTTACCGTTTGGTCCGCCAAATTGATCGGCATAACCATCACTAAAGATAAAGATTTGATCACCTTTTTGAAGTGGAATCACATGGTTGTCGAAGTTTGTTTTTTCGCCGATAAATGCACCAATTGGAAATTTATTGGCTTGGTACATGATTAATTCGCCATTTCGAACAATGATTAATGGATTAAATGCGGCGGCATATTGTAATTCCATTTTTTCATAATTGATGGCACACAAGGTCATGTCCATACCATCTTTGGCTTGTTTCGATTCATCAACGGTCATGGTGCTAATTACACCTTCACGCATGGCATCTAATATTTCGGATGGTTTTGTGACTTTGCTATTCTTAATAATGTCTTTTAATACATTGTATCCCACCAAGCTCATAAACGCACCCGGCACGCCATGTCCTGTGCAATCAACGGCAGCAAAGTAAACCAAATCTTCTTTCTTCTCAATCCAATAAAAGTCACCACTTACAATGTCTTTTGGTTTGAAGAGAATAAAAGAATCAGGCAATAGGTTTTTTACTTTACTGTTAGCCGGTAAAATGGTATCTTGAATACGTTTGGCGTAATGGATACTATCGGTTACCTGTTTATAGAGTATTTCTAATTCTTCGTTTTTACTTTCAATTTCTGACTTTTGGCGAACCACTTCTTCGGTTCTTTCAATTACTTTTTGTTCGAGTGATCTTTCGTTTTCGGCCAAATCATCACGCATTTTAATCAATGCCAAACCGAGGGTATCGTCTTTACTTAAAGGTGTGTATTTGGCATCAAAATTTCCGGCACCGGTTTCTTTTGCAAAATCGGTGGTGTGTTCCATCGAACGAATTAAATCGTTTAAGGCATTGCCCATTTCACCAACCTCATCCTCGCGGGCACTCACACGTTCTTTCGGGAGAATACCCAAGCCCATTGATAAGAGCATTTTCTTGAGCACTTGTATTGGTACAGTAATTGATCGGGTGGTAAACACGCCAATCACAACTCCACCTACCGCTAAAATGATACCCAATAAAATAACGATTCGAATCAAATTATCCAATGAATCGAACATATTGTCCTTTACACTCAAGGCATAATCATCCTTTAATTTAATCAGCTTATCAAGGTCTTTGTAAATAATTTTGATGTTGCTTTCAGAGCTCTCATAAGGGTCGATGGCTAAAATTTTGATATTTGCATCCTCGTATGCTTCAGGTGTATTTAATTGTTCTATAATTTCTTCTTTGTATACTCTAAACAAAGATTCAATTCTATTAAAAATTACATGTAATTGGTCAATTTCTTCTTTATTATCCCATTTAGAAGCATATTTCAACAAGCGATTTTTTCTGAGTTTATATTCCTCATTAATAATTGATTTCAACTCTTTTCTAAAATCTAAATCATTAAAACTTGGATTATAATACCATTTGGCGATATCGGTATGCGATCGCTGAAGCATTAAATTCAGCTCTTTCAACTCAGCAACGCTGGGTGAAACTTCTTCAACCATTACACTGGTTTTGGATTTACTATCGGATGAAATTACAACCGTTAAAATAAATGCGATGGAAGTTAAAATAATGAATGTGGCAAAACCTAAACCAATTCTTCTTCCGATGGTGAATCTGATTTTCATTTGTCTTTGTTTTGCGGATTATTTTGATTTTCTTCAGTAGCAGCAGGTTTGTTCTCGCCGATGTCGAGATTCATTTCCTTACACTTCTTTTTAAAGTCTTCAAACTTAGGTGTGTCGACCAACATGCGATAAATATAATACAGTGCCAAAATAGATTTGGTGTTTTTATTGTCATTATCGTAAACGGTACGGATTAGTTTCTCACTTTGTTTAGCGAGTTTAATCATGTTGTCTTGAATGGCATCAATTTCGGTGAAATCGGCGCCATATTCTAATGACTTACTCAAATTGGCTGCCTGGTTATAGTACATGAGGCCCAAGTTTAGGTTGGCACTTGAATTGGTGGGTTGCAATTCGAGAACCTTTAACAAAGCCACTTTGGCAATTTCTCCGGCACGGGTCTTTTTATTGTCTTCATTAAAGATGTTAGAAAAGAAACTTCCTACTGTTAAATTGTACTCGATATCGTCGGCTTCAAAATTGTGCTTTGGTTCAATTTTAAGTAATAGTTTTTTGTAATTATTAAAAGCTTCCAAGCTGCCTTCATAGTTTAAAGAATCTTCCAACAGCACTTTTACAATCTTTTTATAACCTATCGCTAATGATTTATACATGCGATTGATATTTTGCACGGCCTCCGAATCGGGTTTTAATTCTGTTGAGGTTTTCATTGAAGAAAGGATGGAATCACGAATGGCAGAGTGTAATTTTAACTTTTCAGTTTTCTTGTATAGTTCATAGTATATATAAGCGCGAATGGTCCATGTATAGAAGTCGTTTTTGGTTTGCGGATGTTGGATTACCGTATCCATTATCTGCAAAGCTTGTGCAGGGTCAGAGGTCATTAAACCCTGCGCTCTGCTTAACTTATCTTCTTGTGCAAGCATGGTTGCACTCATAAGTATGGAGATACTTAGAAGTAGTTTTTTTAATATTTTACATAACCTGCACATCTTATACGAAGTTAAATTAATCAATAATTTTCAACGGCCAATTTTTTAAAATCTTCTTTTGTTTTTAAACCTGCCTTTTTAGCAGCATCTTCTTTGTATTCAAATTTTAATTTAGAATCAATATATAAGAAATTAATGCCGGCACCACCGCCCTTGCAGGCTCCGGGCGTTTCTGCAATTAATAATGAACCTTTTGATTTCATTTTACCCGCCATTTCAGAGATGTTTTTAATGTCGTTTTCAGGGGTGAATACTGTAATGTGGGGATTGATGTTGTTGTCGATTAAAGTGGTGTTTTTGATTTCAATTTCCTGATCACCCACTTTTTTAAGTGATGCCAATTTTTTTAACTCAGCCACTAAATTGTCGTTCTTTCCAACAACATAAATAATGAAGTTGGTCGTTTTTTTATCTTCAGGCCATTCAAAGTATTTGGTAAAACCATAAATAAATATGGCCTTGTTTTTGGATACCGCATCAAAACTTGAAGGGCCTTGCTGAAAACGCAAGGAAATCAAGCAAAGTAGGAGTAATAGATATGTGTTAAGGGACTTCAGACGTTTAACTAATCTCACAAAGATAGTATTTGATTTGAAATTCAAAATTTTATGGGCATTTTTTTTGATTTTAAACGCAATTTTGTTTTGTTAGTCGCTTAAATCCAATAATTGTTCCATTTGTTGAGACTTAACAAATTTTACGAAAACGAGAAAAAATTCTTGATTGTATTGAATTAACCTTTGGTAAGGGATTTAAACACTGTTTCCATGCTTTGTTCCTCTTTTTGCAGGGTTAATACGCCTAACTGATTGGCAATGGCAAAATCAAATATGGCCTTTCGGATGTCGTCGGGTGATGAACTAATAATGTGCCATTTAAGCGGACTAATTTCCAAAACGGAATCAACATGCGCAATTTGTTTTATTAAGGCGATGCTGATTTCTTTATCGAATTCAACGGTGATAATTTGTTTGGTGCTGCTCGATTGTAAGTTTTTGGTTTCGTCGTTGGCAACAATTTCACCTTTGTTAATGATGATCACCCTGTCGCAAATGGCTTCTACTTCTTGCATAATATGGGTGCTCAACATCACGGTTTTGTGTTTGCCGAGATTTTTAATGAGGTTTCTTATTTCTTCTAATTGATTTGGATCTAAACCAGTTGTGGGTTCATCCATGATTAAAACCTTTGGATCGTGAATCATGGCCTGAGCCAAGCCAACCCTTTGTCGATAACCTTTGCTGAGTGCCCCAATTTTTTTCGATTGTTCCTTTTGCAATCCGGTGATATCAATCATTTCATTCACACGGCTATTGATGTTTTTAATTTTATAAATACCCGCCACAAATGCTAAAAATTCTTTGACATACATGTCGTGGTAAAGCGGATTGTGTTCGGGCAAATAACCAATTTGTTGACGCACCTTAAGACTATCTTGGCTGATGTCGAATCCGCAAACGCTTGCCGATCCGGCAGTAGGCGGAAGGTAACAAGTGAGAATTTTCATCATTGTACTTTTACCGGCGCCATTCGGACCTAAAAAGCCAACAATTTGATTGTCGCCAACCTCAAACGATACATTGTTGAGCGCCAATTGCTCACCGTATTTTTTAGTAATATTTGTAACGATAATTGACATGTGTGAAAGTAAGATAAATTATTAGCTATATTTTAAAAACATTGGTCTCAACCCAGGCTTTTCCCCAATTATCCATTTCTTCAGTTGACCAAAGTTTGGGATAAAAAATGCGTTTTTGGAAGCGTGGGGGTAAATACTTTTGCCAGTTTGTACCACCGGTGGCAGCAATATCGCCACTGTTTTGTTGTAGGTAGCGTACGGCGCTTTTATAATGCACCAATGGCCAATTCACATTTACGTTTACATCCAATTGTTTAAGGGCATTGATGAGTTTAGGATTTTGTTGATCAGCCAATGGCAATGACAGGTATTTTTGCCAAATGTTTTTATGTTTATAATCATTGGCAAGGTTCAAAAAGGTTTTACCATACTTTTCTTCGAATTGAATGAGTGTTAAGGTTTTTTTGCCGCTGGCCAATTCCGTTGCGCCTTTGTTCCAATAAATGTGTTCAAACATTTCTTCGATACTTGCGTTTTTTGATGCATGCATGGCACGCATGTCTTTATCCACCAATTGAATAAAATCGGTACTGCAAATCTCAATCATTCGGTATTGCGCACTTTGAAAACCACTTGCAGGAAGCAATGCCATGCGGTACTTCAAGAATTGATCTTTTTCCATGCCATCAATCATAATTTCGAATGATTTGGTTAATGCTTCAAAGTAACGGTTGATGCGGTTTACCCTCTCAATTAAAAAAGTAGCCTCAATTTGTTCGTTCCAATTTCCTTTTTTACCGTTGCTTTGAATTTTAAGACCGTTGTTTGCAATTTGCTCAAATTCGTGCAAGGCCAATTTAAAATACAGTTCGGTGATTTGATGGTACATGATAAAGATGACTTCATCAGGATAATCTGTTTTTGGATTTTGCAGCGTTAACAGGGTTTCAACCCTGGTATAATCCCAATAGGTTAAATAATTTGAAAGCAATAGTCCTTCTAAATAAGCATTTAAATCTTGTCCTGTTTGTGCGTATTTATCTTCAAGCAGTTGTATTTTTTCTGCAATTGTTTTTTCCATGGTTTTATCTGTTGATCCCTTTTTTACTGAGTGTTTGTTGATAGGCGTTGGCATATTTTCGGTGTTGCTCGTAGGTAACCGAATAATCTGAATAACCATTTAATTGTGGTTTGGCGCAAAAAAACAAATACTTGTGTCGCATATAATTTAAAGTGGCATCAATGGCTTGCACACCGGCTAAACAAATCGGTCCGGGCGGCAATCCTTTATTTTTATAAGTGTTGTATGGTGATGCAATGCGTTTATCTTCATTGAGTACCCTTTGGGCATCGAAATTTTTATTCGCGAACTTCAGTGTTGGGTCGGCCTGCAATGGCATGTTGTGGTTGAGGCGGTTTAAATATACCCCGGCAATTTTTTCTTGTTCGGCGGCAATGCTGCTTTCAGATTGAACAATAGATGCCAAGGTAATGACATCGGGAACCGTTAGTCCAATTTTTTGGGCTTGTTTTTTTCTGGCATCTGTCCATACGCTTTGGTATTTTTCTTTCAATAGTTTTATAAAATCATTAAAGGAAATGGCCCAACTAACTTCGTAGGTTCCGGGAACAATCATGCCAAAACAATTGTCAGGATCTAAATTAAAATTATCGGCCAGTACTTTTTCGTCGCTTACCAAGTCTTCCAATTCATCGGCACTTATTTCCAATTTATCATCGGTATAGGCAATAAATTCTTCCAGATTGTGAATTTGATAATTGTATACAAGTTTTACTTTTTCTTGCTTGTTGTACTTAAACAGATTCACCACTTGGCGCATGCTCATGCCATTTAAAATTTTGTACTTACCTGCTTGAATTTTATTGTTTAAACCCATACTTTTTGCAAGCCATTCAAAGGCTTTGGGCTCTGAAAATATTTCGGCAGATGAAATGTTTTGCATCACATCGTCGAAACTGTCATTGGATGAAACAAAAATATAGGTGTAGTTTTTATCTTTTAAATGCGATTTAAATACAAACTTGTTCAAGTAAACGAAAGCGATGGCGCCAAGCACAACAAAGATGAGCAGCCAAAATATTTTATATATTCCGCCTTTTTTTTTAGCCATGTTGGTTTAATTGTATGAGCGCTTGTTTGGCCTTTATGTTGTTGGGATGTAAACTTAGCAATTGTTTTAGGTAAAAAATGGCCATGTTTCGGTTATTGTTGCTTAAATAATAGGAGACCAAATTTAATAAAAGACTTTCATTGTCGGGGTCGAGTTGAAGTCCTTTTGAAAATAATTGTAAGGCCTCTGCTGTTTGGTTTTTTTGAAGTTTTATATATCCCAAATTGGTGTAAGCAGCCAAAAATTTAGGGTTTTCGTTGAGTATAAATTCCCATTCTTTTTCAGCTTTTTGAACTTGATTAACAGATGCATATACAGTGGCCAGTTTATTTCTGAACTCTAAATTGTAGGGTGCCAATTGAACCGCTTGTTCAATCCAATTGAGGGCTTTGTTCGTTTGGTTCAAGTAGGTGAATGATTCCGCAATTCGATAACATGTCCAGGCATCGCGATTATCGAGGCTTTTTTGGTTGAACAATACTTTGTTGGATGAGTTTGAAATTTCTTTTTCAAGCACGACCAATACTTTTAAAAAATCTTTCTTGATAAAGTACAATTGAATTTTTAACGAAAGCGCGGAGGCACCATCTAATTTATTTAATAAGAGATCGGCCGAGTCTAAGTAAAACAATTTAGCATCGAATTTTTCATATTGGTTGAGGTAGGCGGCAGCCTTTGTAATTGCATTAGGATTTTTTTCGTTTATCGAAAACAAACCTAAGAATTGTTTGATTTGTGATTTTTCTTTTTCTGTAATTGGTTTGCGAATGTAATGATCGTGCACCGAAACGTGCGGTATGTCAATCGATCCTGAAGTTGGCATGTGACATGAAACACAGTTGTCGAATTGTTTGTTTTTGTTGGATGTATGTGTTGCTGACGAACTAATGTTAGGATGACAATCTAAACAAGCATTGTTGAACACGTTTTTATTGGTTTCTCTAACACTGATATGTGGATTATGACATGTAACGCAGGTGAGTGCACCCTGATATGGTTTTAGTTTTTTTGAATCGGCATTTTTACTCGACTTGATAAAACATGCGCTTTGTTTTAAGCGGTCGGCGTGCGAAGCCATGATAAAGTCTTTGTCGGCATTCGCGTATTTAGGCAAGAAAACCGACATATAGTCGCTTAATTTTTGACCCGGCTTAAAATCAAAAAAAGATTTTCCTTCTTTTAAAATGGTATTGCCTTGCAAATGGCAGCGTTGACAAACATCAAATTGCGCATCAATGCTGAGTTTGGCCGGATTAACGATTGAATAGTCAATGTATTTTGATGTGTCTACAATTTGGCCGCTTTGTTTTTGTACCACGTGAATACTGCCCGGACCATGACACCGTTCACAATCGATGCCATGCGGTACGGCTTTGTATTTATTTTCCGAACCTTCCACAAATTGCGGATAGGCATTGTGGCATGACATACATTCTAAACCAATTTTGCGGCTAAAGCGTGTATTATTGCCGTTTTCAAAACCTGGGGGTAAATCCCATTTTTTCTTTTGCGTGTAAAAGGTCATTGGCATTTGGTTCAGGTAGCCGTTCACATTTTGAATGTGCGAATTGGTGTGTTGACCTGATCCAACGATATAATTTACTTGTTCGTTACGCTGATATACCGTGTCTTTGTTTGAAAGTCTGAATTCATGGATAAACATGAAATTATTCTGAAAGCTTGCAGAATAATGCATGTTGTTGTTTTTGTCGTAGATGACATCGTGATTAAACACGGCTTTTGACTTTGATGAAGTGGCAGAATCAAACGATTGCCCCATACCGGTTTGAATAAAGGTGTTGTAAATATTTTGGTGGCAAAGTTTGCAGGTTTGAATACCAACATACTTGGCAGAGTCGTGGTGGTTTAAATACTTTGAGCTGTTTGTTGCTGTGCTTACCGATGTGTTTTTGTTGTTGAAATCACATGCCAATAAACCCAAAACAATGAGGACAAAAAGAAGGTGGTTTATTTGAGGAAATTTAGTTGGCATTGTAACACTGCAAAAACCAAACATTGTCGAAAGTATTTAATCCGGTTTTATGCCAATGTTTCAGCAGACCGCTTTTTTCAAATCCTGAAGCATCAAATAAGGTGAGGCTGGCTACATTTGATTCATTCACATGCGTGTAAATTTGTTTTAAATGCAAAAAGTTGAAAGCATAATCTTTTATTAATTCGATGCTTTGTTTGGCATAACCTTTCCCTCTATAACCTTCTTGAATGTATATGCCGATACCGGCGCGCGAATGTTGGGGATCGAATTCGTATAAATCAATTACGCCAATTGTTTTTTGATCGGCTAAACTAGTCACCATTAAACGTAGTTGTTTATTGGTGTAAATATCTTGGTGGCTGGCATTTACAAATTCTTCGAGCACAAAGTGACTAAAGGGAATTTGTGAATTACTAACGGGCCATAAATCGGTATTGTTTTCCCATTCATAAAGGATAGAGGCATCATTTGGTTCCATGGCTCTGAGGGCAATATCTGATCCTTTAATAAACATGTAATGAATGTTTGACAATGTTTGTGCTAATATAGAGAATGATTTCGAGAAGTTTAAAGTAAGTCGTGGGGCAATTGCACCTTGCCTTCAAACACGATATTGGCGGCGCCTTTTAACCAAATATTGTAGAAGGTATTTTCGAGTACTTTTTCGAAACGCACTTCCAGTTTTCCGCCTTTTGTTTGAATGCAGCAATGGTTTTTGTGACTCGAAATACCCATTAAAGCCGCAACCAAGGCGGCTGCCGTTACGCCTGTGCCGCATGATAGTGTTTCGTTTTCAACGCCTCTTTCGTATGTTCTGACAAAAATGCCATCGTCTTTTTTCTCCATGAAATTCACATTGGTACCTTGCTCTGCAAATCGGGCATTGTTTCTGATGGCATGACCATTTTGGTAAACATCAAAATTTTCAACATCATCTACCAAAGTTACATAGTGTGGTGAGCCGGTATCGAGAAAAAAATGATTGGTGTTTTGTTCAATGCTTTTTACATCTTTCATTTTTAATGACACTTCACCGTTTTCATGAATGATGGATTCATGGATACCGTCGATGGCCATGAACTTGGCTGATTCGTTAACGATGCCAAGTTGTTTTGCGAAGGCTGTAATGCATCTGCCACCGTTGCCACACATGCTGCTTTCGTTACCATCGCTGTTAAAATAAACCATTTTAAAATCAAGACCCGGTTCAAGCTGCAGTAACATCAAGCCGTCGGCACCAATTCCAAAATGGCGGTTACACAAGTAAGCAACTTGTTCACTTTGTAATGAAATTTGGTTGTGTCGGTTATCGATTAAAATAAAATCGTTGCCGGTACCTTGGTATTTAAAAAAAGGAAGCGTCATGCTTAGTTCATCTTTGCAAGAAGGTCGTTATCGATCACACGTTCGAGCGGCTTAAAATCAGCATCATAAAAAATACGGTAAACCTGATCGGCAGATTTGATATAAAATGAATTGTCTAATTCATACAATAATACATTGTTAAAATCCATAAAACCGTATAATAGAATTTTGTTTTTGGTAAAGCGATATCCTTTAGAATTAAGCGGTGTTTTCCAAAATTCAATAAAATACAAATCGCCGGTGCTTTCGTTGATGTTGGCTAGATTTTGGGCAGAAGTGTCGGCGGTTTCATGTCGGCCGATACGAATTACTTTTAAGCTTTTTACAGATAATAATTCATCGGTGGCAATATTAATGTCAGAGTCGGCTTTGATTAAACTATCAACTTCTTTGTAATTAATTTTTTTTGTTTGACCCAAATTGATTTTGTAACGTGAATCGTTTTTGTTGTTTTTGTTTTCGTCAGGATTAACGTTTTTTATTGGTTGTTCAATAACAGTGATTTGTTCTTTGGTTGCATCTTTTAAGCGGTTAAAAACATCGTTGATTTTAAAAACAAAAAATGCAACGCCAACCAGTAAACCTATGGATACACCGAAAATGAAGGTGGGTATTTTTTTTCTAAACTGCATCAATGCGAGGTAAATTTAAACAAATTAATGAGGCAAAATAATTGAAGTTTTTCGACTTTTTAACATCCTTTTAAGCCGGTTAAGTATTGTTAAAAGGGAATTGAAATTTTTTTCCGCTTTGTAATTTTGTGAAAGAGAAAAAAACAACAGACTATGAAAAAGTTAATTTCGAATGTGTTTATTGCTGCTTTAGGCGGCTTGAGTGCGATGGCAGGCATGCATTATTTTTATTCTTCAAGCAAAAACAATCAATTGCTTGGTGCAGAAAGTAAAAATTTACCGATTCGAATGGTTAATTCAAAAAGTGAATCAGCAGGTAATATGGACTTTACTTATGCCGCAGAAAAGTCCCTTCAAGCAGTGGTGCATATTAAAACTACCAGCGAACAGGTCAACAACCTTAGTTATGATCCATTTGCAGAGTTATTTTTTGGGCATCAAAAACAACAAAGTTTTATTCAGCAGGGTAGTGGTAGTGGTGTGATCATCAGTGAAGAAGGTTATATTGTTACCAACAACCATGTGGTGAATGGATCGAATAAAATTGAAGTGGTGTTAAACGACAAAAGAACCTATGAAGCTGAAGTAATTGGTACAGATGCAAGCACTGATTTAGCCTTGATAAAAATTAATGAAAAAGGCTTGAGTTTCCTAAATTATGGTAACAGCGATTTTGTGAAAATTGGCGAATGGGCATTGGCAGTGGGTAATCCTTTTAACTTAAACAGTACCGTAACTGCAGGCATTATTAGTGCAAAGGGGAGAAACAATATTTTAAACACCAATAACAAACCCATTGAATCATTTATTCAAACTGATGCCGCGGTTAATCCCGGAAACAGTGGCGGTGCCTTGGTAAACACAAATGGTGAATTGATCGGCATTAACACCGCCATTGCATCCAATAATGGTGCCTTTCAAGGTTACTCATTTGCTGTGCCGGTAAATATTGTAAAAAAAGTTGTGAGTGATTTGATTGAATTTGGTGCAGTACAACGCGCATACATCGGTGTTAGTATTCAAGACATTGATGCAAAATTCGCAGCCGAGAAAAATATCAAGCAATTAAAAGGTGTTTATGTAAATGGTCTCACACAAGGGGGTAGTGCACAAGATGCAGGTATTGAAGAAGGTGATGTGATTACAAAAATTCAAGATGTTGATGTAACATCAATGAGTGAATTACAAGAGCAAATTAGTCGCTACAGACCGGGTGACAAGGTAATTGTTACCGTGAATAGAAAAAACAAAGAGAATAACATTGCCGTGGTTTTAAAAACTTTCGATAACTCAACACGTTTGGTTAAAAAAAGTGATATGGCCAATTTAAGTGTGAAAGTATTAGGGGCAGAATTCACAGCTGTAGATGATTCACAACTTTCGGGTTTAAACCTAAGCAATGGTGTAAAAATTGCAAAATTAAATTCAGGTAAATTGTCGCAAGTGGGATTACAAGCCGGGTTTATCATTACACAAATTGATAAGAAAAAAGTAAACAGCATACAAGATGTAAAAAGTATGTTGGAGAGTAAAAGCGGTATTGTGCTGATTGAAGGGGTTTATCCAAATGGCATGCGGGCCTCTTATAGTTTTCCTTTGTAATCGATAAATTTTGTTTCTTTGAAGGCGAATCATTTGGTTCGCCTTTTTTTATGGCAAAGCGTATACTATTTGTTTGTTTGGGTAATATTTGTCGTTCGCCTTTGGCTGAAGGATTGATGTTGCGTTTGGTACGTGAAAATGGATTGGATGTTTTTGTTGATTCGGCAGGAACCGCTAACTATCATGTGGGTGAGGCACCGGATGCGCGAACTGTAAAAAACGCAAAAAAACACGGATTCGATTTAAGTGCTTTGCGTGCGCGGCAGTTTGACATAAAAGATTTTGATCAATTTGACATGATTTTTGTGATGGATAAAAACAATTACCGCGATTTAATGCGCCTGGCAGAAGGTAAACAACAAGCAGAAAAAGTGCACTTATTTCTTGAATTCACCGGTAATACAAGTGAACATGAAATGCCCGATCCTTATTATGGGGCTGAAGCCCATTTTGAGAATGTTTTTCAATTAACTTTAAAGGCTTGTGAAAATTTGTGTGAATTAATCAAATCTCACCGCATTTAATCTGCCGGATGCCGATAAGCTGCTATTGCCATGCAGTTGTTTAGTAATTTAGCACCCATGTTTATGATATGACTGATACTTTGCAATGTTTGAAAATAAATTTTTGTAAAATGCTTAAGGGCAAAGTAAAAGTGAGTATCAAACCTAACTTGTTTGATCGAGGGATTAAACTCTGCGCAAAAATTCTTGTCTAATTTTAATTTTTATGCGCTTCATTTTAATTTTACTGCTCTCTGTTTTTTACTATTCTTTGAATGCCCAGCATTTAGATACTGAAAATCACGGAATGGATTCATTGCGCAAAAAGTTCCAAAAAGATTCGTCGCATACATACCGACCAAAAAACTTTAGGCTGATTGTGGCATACGACAGTAGAAATTCTTTTATTAAAAACGAACCCGTTAATTTTTATGGTATGCAATTGGGTGTGAGTTATAAAGACAAGCATACAGTGGGATTTGGCGGATACAGAATAACACAAAGTTCGAGCAGGGCAATTCGCAGAAGGGATTTAAACAGTCGGCAGATCAACGAAAAACTCACCCTAAATTATGGCACCGTTTTTTACCAATACATGCTTTTGGATAAAAGATTTTTTGAAATTGATTTGCCGGTAGAATTTGGTTTTGGAAAAGCAAACGTTTTGATGCAAGACGCCTTGAGCGGAGAATTAATTGCCAATCGAGACTTGACAATTTTTCCTTTAGGGGCTGGTTTGCAAGCGATTTTTAAGCCCATTAAATGGGTAGGGGTGACTTTCTTAACAGGTTATCGATTTGTTCAGGAAAATGAAAGAGGGTTAAATTTTAACGGGATGTATTATTCAATTGGTGTATGGCTTGACTTTCGCCAAGTGCTGCGTGATACCAAATTTTATGGATTTCAAAGGCCTAAATACAGAAAGGCCATGCAAAAATTAAAGAAGGCTTAATATTGAATAAGCTGTAAATAGCAAAAAACTCTATATTTGCAGACCAAAAAAAACGAGCATGTCAAACATTGAGAGCATTCAAAAAGGCCCAATTTCAAATTTTATTTTAAACCATTATAAACATTTTAATGCAGCAGCTTTGGTTGATGCGGCAAAAGGATACGAAACCCATTTAACTGAGGGTGGTAAAATGATGTTGACATTGGCAGGTGCCATGAGTACTGCAGAATTGGGAAAATCGTTGGCAGAAATGATTAGAGCCGGTAAAATTGATATTATTTCATGTACAGGTGCCAACTTAGAAGAAGACATTATGAATTTGGTGGCCCACAGTCATTACAAACGTGTGCCAAATTACCGTGATTTATCGCCCCAAGATGAATGGGATTTATTAGAAAACCATTACAACCGTGTAACAGATACTTGTATTCCTGAAGAGGAAGCTTTTAGACGTTTACAAAAACACATTCATAAAATATGGAAAGATGCCGATACTGCAGGTGAACGCTATTTTCCGCATGAATACATGTACAAGATATTATTGAGTGGTGAATTACAACAATACTATGAAATAGACCCAAAAGACAGTTGGATGTTGGCTGCTGCAGAACGCAATTTGCCGATTGTTGTGCCGGGATGGGAAGACAGCACCATGGGGAATATTTTTGCCTCTTATGTTATTAAAGGACAAATTAAGGCAAGTACCATGAAAAGTGGTATTGAATATATGGCTTGGTTGGCTGACTGGTACGTGAAAAACAGCGAAGGAAAAGGCCTAGGTTTTTTCCAAATTGGCGGCGGTATTGCCGGCGATTTTCCAATTTGTGTTGTGCCAATGTTGTACCAAGATATGGAAATGGAGAACATTCCATTTTGGTCATATTTCTGTCAGATATCAGATTCTACCACCTCATATGGTTCTTATTCAGGGGCTGTGCCAAACGAAAAAATTACTTGGGGCAAATTAGACATTCATACACCTAAATTTATTGTAGAAAGTGATGCAACCATTGTTGCGCCGCTTATTTTCGCTTGGATTTTAGGTTGGTAAGATTAATTCTTTGAATTAATTTCAGGACATAAACCTTCCTTTAAAATGAGCAAAATTTTTAAAATACAAACCTTCATTTTAAAGCATTTAGGCACCTTACTTTTTGCGGTATTTCTGCTTTTGGGCACTTATAACCTTTTTCAATTTGGTATAGCTTGGGATGAAGATGCCCAAATAAGAATTGGCGAAGTGAGTTACAATTATGTTTTTTTAAACGACAAGGGTATTCAAGATTTTTTTGGAAAAGATTATGGTGTAGTGATTGAACTTCCCTTGGTAATCATTGATAGGTTGTTTGACTTTGAAAATAGCCGAGAGAAATTTTTATTACGGCATTTTTTAACGCATTTGTTTTTTCTCATCACCGCTTTATATTGTTATAAGCTCATTTTAAAATTATACAAAAACAAAGGCCTGGCCCTTTGTGGCTTTTTGTTGCTAATGTTAAATCCAAGAATGTATGAAGAGTCATTTGTAAACACCAAGGATATTCCCTTCATGGGTATGTTTTTTGTTTGTTTTTATTACATGGTGAATGCCTTAGAAAGTGATCAAATAAAAAGGACCGTTTATTTTGGTATTAGTTTGGGATTATTAATTGCGCTGAGAATTATGGGTGTGATGTTGCTGGCCGTTAGTATAGGTTTTATCACCATGGATATCATTATTCACAAGCGAATAAAAATAAACATGCTAAAAATATTGGCTTTAGTAGGCTTGGTGATATGCACAACCTTTGTGGCTTGGCCATACTTGTGGATGAATCCTGTCGAAAATTTTGTGAAGGCATTCACAAACATGTCGAAGTTCAGATGGATTGGCAATAATTTATTGGATGGTGTTCAAATCCCATCAAATGAGCTGCCATGGACTTATATCCCTAAATGGTTCGTTATTACAGTGCCATTGTTGTATTTGGTATTGGGGGCTATTGGTATTGTTTTGATCATGGTAACGGCAATCATCCATCCGATTAAAACGTTAAAGGAGCCACTCATAAGAAACAACTTCATTTTTCTTGCTTGCTTTTTTCTCCCCTTAATTGCGGTTGTTTATTTTCATTCTGTTTTATACGACACCTGGCGACATGTGTATTTCATTTATGCGCCATTTATCATGCTATTTATTTATGCTTTAAACACTTTAATCAACAGCAAATTTGGTAAAACAATTTGGGTGATTGTAGTGGTGTTTTTTATCTACATCACCATGCGTATGGTTCAGCTGCATCCTTTCGAAAATGTATATTTTAATGCCCTCGTGCGTAAAAAGGAAAAAAATTACATCCGTAAAAATTATGAAATGGATTATTGGGGTTTGTCGTACCTACAATCATTGCAATACCTTTTGCGCTACGACAAATCAGAACTGTTATTTATAGCTTACGAAAATGATCCTTGCGCCTTTAATACCAATTTATTAACGCAAAATGAAAAGCAACGAATACGCTTGGTTAAGAAAGAAGAAGCAAAGTACTTTATCACCAATTTCAGAGGTCATCCCGAAGATTATCAAGCATATACTTTAATACATGAAGTGGTAGCGGATAACAATACCATTAATGCAATTTATCAATTACACCCTTGAGCTCGATTCGAAATCGCTTATTCTTTTTCTCCAAACATCAGGTATGTCAATGCTGCCTTGTGAAACATAATCAAAGGCAACGAGTACACCAATGCCTTTTGCACATAGCAATTCAGCGCCATTCGTTTTTTTAATGAGGCTGTTTTCGATGGTTAAACTTTTATTACCAAGTTTAATTACCTTGGTGAAACAGTGAATTTCATCGTTTAAATAAATGGGAATCAAGTGATCAATTTCGGTGCGTGCCAAGACGAAACCTTTTTTATCCCATTCAATGATACCTTTAAAAACGTCATTAAAATAACAAACGCGCGCCAATTCAAAATAACTTAAGTAACACGAATTGTTCACGTGGTTTAATCGATCAACATCCACAAAGCGAATTTGAATAGGAATTTGGTGATTGTATTTAATTAGTTCACTCATTTTGTGCGAGACAATAATTGCAGAGCGAAGTTTTTTAGCACTTCTTTTTTTGCATTATCGGCTTTAATGTTTTGTAAACTTTTAAGTGCAATTTGTGTGTGCTTATCAGCTTCAGTGATGCAAAGTTGATCGATTTTTAATTCAGAATAAATTGATTTTACAATTTTTATTTTTTCTTTCGGCTGATCATTCATTTTTAATGCAGCGTTCAAACGTTGTTTGCCTTTTTTGTCGGCCAATTCAAAAGCACGTAATAACAAAAATGTTTTTTTATTAGATAGGATGTCGCCGCCAATTTGTTTTCCGAAAGCTTGGTTTTTTAAAGCGTACACATCCAAGTAATCATCCATTAATTGAAAGGCAATGCCCAAATGTTTACCGAATGCATATAAATTTTGTTGCACCGATTTGTTTGCTTTCGCGGCAATGGCACCCATTTGTAAACTGCAGGCCAAAAGTACAGCTGTTTTTAGAGTAATCATATGGATGTAATCCTCAACTGTTACTTTTTTTTGGGTTTCGAAGTTCATGTCCATTTGTTGACCTTCGCAAACTTTGGCGGCAGTGCGCAAAAATACATCCAGTTGTGCTTGTTCTAATTTATGATTGCCTTGTTGCAAAGCCTGAATGGCCTTTACCAATAAAATATCACCCGATAAAATGGCGATGTTATTCGACCATTTTATGTGCACTGTTGCTTTGTTGCGACGTTTTGGTGCATTGTCTAAAATATCGTCGTGAATCAAAGAAAAGTTATGAAATAACTCCACTGCCAATGCAGCAGGTAATGCCTTTTGCGGATTTTGTTCCAACAAATCAGCCGCAATTAAAGCCAATAAAGGTCGAACCCTTTTGCCGCCCAATGATAGTATGTATGCACCCGGTTGGTATAATTCTTTTGGTTCGGCTTTGTTTAATGCACGAGAATAGTCTTCTAAATGTTTTGAAAACAGATTTAAAAATGGCGAGTAATCTTGCACGAAATTATGTTTTAAGCGTTGGCAGCGAGCTCTAATAAATAATTCCCATATCCGCTTTTGGTGAGTGGTTGGGCAATTTTAATCAACTGGTCTTTATTGATGTAACCCATATTAAAGGCCACTTCTTCGATGCATCCAATTTTTAAGCCTTGACGTTCTTCAATTACTTGAACAAATTGGCCGGCTTGCATCAAAGAGGCATGTGTACCTGTATCTAACCAAGCGGTGCCGCGATCCATAATGGACACTTTTAACTTGCCTTGTTTTAAATATTCTTTGTTTACATCTGTAATTTCGTATTCACCGCGGGGACTCGGCTTTAAATTTTTGGCAATGTTTACTACATTGTTGTCGTAAAAATATAAGCCGGGTACAGCGTAATTTGATTTGGGTTGTTTTGGTTTCTCTTCGATGGATAATACATTGTGGTGGTCATCGAACTCAACCACACCATAACGCTCAGGGTCACTCACATGATACGCAAAAACCACACCGCCATTCGGATCGTTAATGGTTTTAAGGGCAGATCCAAGACCAACACCATAAAAAATATTATCACCCAAAATTAAGGCCACTTTATCGTTGCCAATAAATTTTTCGCCGATTACAAAAGCTTGGGCTAAACCATTGGGCACTTCTTGCACTGCATATTCGAACTTACAACCCAAACTTTCGCCATTACCCAAAAGTTTTTCAAAATTGGGTAAATCTTGTGGTGTTGAAATAATCAAAATTTCTTTAATGCCTGCCATCATTAACACTGATAGAGGATAATAAATCATGGGCTTATCGTAAATTGGCATCATTTGCTTGCTCATGGCAAGTGTAAGCGGGTGTAGGCGGGTGCCGGAACCGCCGGCTAAAATTATTCCTTTCATGTGTTTGGGTGTAGCTTTTGTAAAATAATTGTGATGCAAATATGGGTAATTTATGGTGAAAGCTAAAAATTAAGTTGGTTTCACCGGATAATATTATAGTGATGGCTGTATTGAATTACCGGCGGATTTAATTTTTATGAGCTTTAGATTCCTTTCCAGATTACCTCAGATTATAAACGTGATTAATTTCGAAATTTTTAACTGAAAAAGATGTTTTTAAACAAATCAGCTTCGATTTATGAAGGAATACCTCAAATATTGAGTAGAAGGGGAAGTTCAATGATTAAAAAAGGCTTGGATTCGCAATGGAATTGATATTTTTGTAAAAGGAGATTTAATTGCATTTTATTTCACAATTAAAACTTTAAAACTTAGGGCATTATATGTTTAAAATATCTAAAAATAATCCTATATTTACCGCTATTCATTTAAAGGCCATTGCTTTAAGGGCTGCCAAAAATGAATCGACTTATTGGATGAAATTGAATATGAACTTATATAAGGGGCTTCTTTCAACGCTCTTGGTTTTTTTGGGTTTTGGGGCATTCTCTCAACTGACTGTTAATCCTTCTTATACGGCTTGTCCGAATCAGGCGGTTACTGTTACTGCTACTTGGCCGAATGTAACAATCAATTCAATGACCTTGGCTTCACCAAACGGAGGTCTTCCGGCCTCTGGTTCTTTAGGGCCGGTGAATACTTTTACAATGGCACATCCAAGTCCTACGGCAGTTACGGTTACTTATACTTTATATGCTAGTGGTACAGCGGGAAGCGGACCAACCACCGGTAGTGTTTTGGTAAATCTTGTCATCAATCCACCTCCCAATGTGTCTTTTGCCAATCCGCAATACGATTATTGCGCGGGCTCATGTGCCACCATGGTTGCAACACCTGGTGCCTTTTCATATGCAGTGAGCAGTTCAAATGGTTTTAACCAAGTTTTCACCAGTAATATAATCACCATTTGTAATTTATCTTCCGTTCACAATGGTACCTATCTTGTTACTTCAATTGGTACTTGTACTTCGAGGGGGACCTATTCTTTGAACATTGCGCCAAACACGCCGGTTACGATTAATTCGCCGAGCAATGTTTGCCGTGGTGCCGTGGTGAATTTAACCGCCAACATTCCAAACGGGCAAAATTATCAATGGTATCATCCTTTGGGTTTTCAGTATGCAACTGCGCCTTCAGCAACACTTGCATCGGCCCAAGCAACCGACAATGGCACTTATTCAGTAACTGTTGAAGAACCTTTTACGGCTGGTCCGGGTACAGGTACAACATGCCCAAGAGTTGGTGTTACAAGTGTAAGTGTTGTAGTTACAAGTCCTATTTCAGCCACTGCCTCACCAGCCGGTATTGTTTGTGAAAACGATAAAATTAATTTTAATGCGGGTGCTTCCGGTGCTTTTGGCTGGTCGTGGTCTGGGCCGAATAGTTTTTCTTCTTCAGTTGCCAATCCGGTGATTAATCCGGCAAAGCCGAGTAATACCGGACAATATATTGTGACGGCATATTTCACAAACAATGTGATTACTTGTAATACGAGTACCAATGTGAATGTAACGGTTATTGCGGTGAATCAGCCTGCAATCACAATGCCTAACAGTGTTTGTCAAGGTGCTGCAGCTTGTTTTAGCGCATCGGCTGCGGGTGCTAATACATGGATGTGGACAGGACCGAACAACTATTCAACTGCAGCGCAAGCTAGTTGTGTTCCTAATCCACAACCCAATGCGGCAGGTGTTTATTATGTTACTGCTAAATTTGGTTTTAGTCCTTATATATGTTCAGCTTCCAATTCTGTTCAGTTGAACGTGGTTCCTGTTAATAGTGTATCTGTCATTCCACCTGCACCTGTTTGTATGCCGGGCAACGGTTATTTGCAAGCTAGTGCAATCGGTGCATATCAATATTCTTGGGTAGGTCCGAATAATTTTAGTTCACCTGCTTCAAATCCCATTGTGTATTATCCTACACCGAGTGCTTCAGGAAATTATACAGTAACAGCTTATTTTAGTGGTGGCAATATTATTTGCACGAATACCAATGTGGTGTCATTGACTGTAAATCCAATTTTAACCTTTAGTTTAAATCCAAGACAACAAGCTTGTTATAATACTTCACTCACCATTACCGGTCCGGTTGGCGCTACTTCATATACATGGACCAGTTCGAACGGTTTTATGGCCAATACCAAGGACATTTATTTTGCCTCGATTCAACCAAAAAATTCTGGAACTTACACCTTAAATGTCAATTTGGGTCCTTGTATTACTTCCGGCAGTACGACCATTGATATTTTAACCCCAATTGCATATACTTTAAATCCTTTAAGCAGAACTGTTTGTAGTGGTGATACCACTTATGCTGAGGTTGGTATCACAGGTGGCAGTCAAAATTACGCTTACGATTGGAATCCTTCGATTTATTTTACAGATGATCAAAGAGGACCTAAGAAGACCATCATCCCAAGCAGCACCATTTATTATAACATTACTGCATACGACATTGCTTGCCCTAATTACACTATTCTAACATCTTTTTCATTAAATGTGAATCAGCCACCTAAGCCAAAGTTGGAATTGGCCAATACCAGGGCTTGTCAGCCTTTGATTCAGATGTATGATCCACAAACTAAAAATGAAGCCTTTGTAACAACTTTTGACTTTGGTGGCTTAAAGAAATACCAAACAAATGATACGACCGGTAAATTGGTGATTCCTTTGACTGAAGCAGGTATTTATACCTTAACTGTTTATTCAAAAGGTAAAAAGGAATTGGGTGGATGTACCGGTGTTTATCAGTATCCGTATCCTATTGTTGTAGATCCAAAACCGGGTTCGGATATTTCTTGGAATCCGGAAGCACCAACCACAAATGATCAGATTACCTTTTATCCTTCTTATTTAAACGGTCCAATTGTTAAACGTTTTTGGATGTTTTCGGGCGGTGCACCTGCAGAAACGGATACTTCAATTAAAATTGGTCCGGGTACCGATACCAGTAACGTGATGAATCCAGTTCGTAAATACAATGAAATTGGTAAATACCCGATTATGTTGATACAACAAACCGAAGTGGGTTGTATTGATACCATTGCCAGATATATGACTGTGACCGATGATTTTAAGGTTTACATTCCGAATAGCTTTACGCCGAACGGAGATGGCTTGAATGATTTATTTTTGGTGAAAGGCAGTGGTATGAAAACAGAAGGTTTTTCGATGGAGATAAAAGACCGTTGGGGTAACACTGTTTATAGCAGCGCAGATATTACAGCAGGATGGGATGGTCGCGTGAACGGTTTAAATGCTGAACTGGGTAATTATATATACCGAATAAGGGCAGTGGGTATGAATGGTGAAGGCCGAAAAGAATTTGTGGGCCATGTAACCCTGATGAAATAAAAGCAAATAACTTTTAATAAATCCCTTTCAAAGCTTGGAAGGGATTTTTTATTTTAGGCCAATCTAAAACAAAAATGAATGAAGCAGTATCATGATTTGATGAAGCATGTGCTTGAACACGGTGCCAAAAAAACAGACAGAACCGGCACGGGCACAGTGAGTGTATTTGGTTATCAAATGCGATTTGATTTAAATGAAGGATTTCCCTTGTTAACGACAAAAAAACTACACACAAAAAGTATTATTCATGAATTGTTGTGGTTTTTAAAAGGCGAAACCAATATTGCTTATTTGAAAGAAAACGGCGTAAGTATTTGGGATGAATGGGCTGATGCCAATGGTAATTTGGGTCCGGTTTACGGCTACCAATGGCGCAGCTGGCCAACAGCAAGTGGTGAGCACATTGATCAAATTACCCAGGTGATTGAGATGATCAAGAAAAATCCTGATTCAAGACGATTGATTGTTAGTGCATGGAATGTGGCTGATATTAATCAAATGAAGTTGCCGCCATGTCATGCCTTTTTTCAATTTTATGTTGCCGACGGAAAATTAAGTTGTCAGCTGTATCAGCGCAGTGCTGACATATTTTTGGGGGTTCCATTCAACATTGCCTCTTATGCTTTGTTGACTTATATGGTGGCGCAGGTATGCGGATTAAAACCCGGTGAATTTGTGCACACTTTGGGTGATGCCCATTTATACAGTAATCACATTGAACAAGCCAATTTACAATTGAGTAGAGAATTTAGGCCCCTACCGCAAATGAAAATTAATCCAGATGTAAAATCGATTTTTGATTTTAAGTTCAGTGATTTTGAATTGGTGAATTACGATCCGCATCCACACATAAAAGCCCCTGTGGCCGTATAATATGATTGCAACAATATTTCATGCCGGCAAAGAATACAAGGTAGATTTTTTTAAGCCCATTGATATTTCAATTCCTTTAAGTGCCTCAGCGCAATGCGTGAGCGCATGGTATGTGGCGCCAATGCAATTGGCACCTGTAAGAATGGGTGATTGGGTGGGTGATATAAACCAGGGCGGCAGCGTGAATTTTAGAACGGTGACTTTTAATCCGCATGGTAATGGCACGCATACTGAATGTGTGGGACATATCAGTAAAGAATTTGAAACCATTAATCAGCATTTGAAGCGTTTTTTGTTTATTGCTGAAGTGGTGTCGGTACTGCCGCAACAGTTAGAGTCGGGTGATTTTGTGATCACTAAAAAACAATTGCAAATGTGTTTGCAAGATGCCGAAAATACCGAGGCCATTGTGATTCGTACTTTGGGTAATAGTGCGGCGAAAATGCATCAGCAGTATAGTAATACTAATCCACCGTATATTTTAAAGGAAGCCATCGATTATTTAAATACACTTGGTGTGCGGCATTTGTTGATTGATATGCCCAGCATTGATAAAGAAGTGGATGGCGGCAAGTTGGAAGCCCACCATGCTTTTTGGCAATATCCTAACGATACTCAGTTTGACAAAACAATTACTGAAATGATTTATGTACCGAATGAGATTAACGACGGTACATATTTATTGAATTTGCAAATTGCCGCCTTTGAAAATGATGCGAGTCCGAGTAAGCCTATATTATACAAGGCATTTTAATTAAAAAAATGTAAAATTTTCAGGTCACAATTTTTTTTGATGTGGCAAACGGCGATGGTATTTTAAATACTTTGTGTTCGCTGAAATTAAGAGCCTATTTGCGCAAGGGATTGCAGTGGAGGCAGGCGACGGCTTGGCGTAATGCCTGTTGGGCGAGGAGGCTGCAAAGCCATGCGCAGACCCCGCAGCCTTACAGGCAAAGACAAAGACAAGCCTGCCGGCACGGAAAGCCCGTTCAGTTTCCACAAAACACAGGTGGTGTTTTAGGTTTTGTGGAAACTGATGCGCCCAAAAAAAATCGTAATTTGAAAGGATTAATTGGTTTTTGTAAAACGTCGATCGCTTAAACTCAACAAGAAATTTTCGAGGTCTTTTTTCTCGTCTTCAGTTAAACCCAAAGGTTTTTTGAGGAGTGAATCGCGGTTGATGCTGTTGGGAATAAATTTATCGGGTTCGTTGTAATAATCGATTACTTGGCGCAATGTTTTGTGCATGCCGTTGTGCATGTATGGTGCGGTTTGTGCAATGTTGCGTAAGCCCGGAATTTTAAAGGCGCCCAAATCTTTTGTGTTGTGTGTTACTTGATAACGGCCTACATCGTTTAAATCTTTTCCGTTATAGATGCCGATGTTGCGAAACTTGTCGTTGCCGGTAAAATCAGGACCAAAGTGGCAGTCGAAGCATTTGCCTTTGTTATTAAAAATGGTGAGGCCACGTTTGGCGGAGGCGCTCATGCTGCCGGTGTCTTTTCCGCTCACATAATCATCGAAGGGTGTGTTGCTGGTTTCGAGGCTTCGTTCGTAAGCGGAGATGGCTTGTGCCAAAAGATTTTGATTGATTTGTTGGCCGTAAACAGCAACGAAAGATTTTTGGTAAAAGCTATTTTGTTTTAAACGGCGGATGGCGATTGAGATTGGTAAATCCATTTCAACCGGATTTTCGATTGGGCCAAGGGCTTGATCTTCGAGACTTTCGGCACGACCATCCCAAAAATAAAAATTGCGGTCAACTTGGTTCATGGCACTTGGTGTGTTGCGACCGCCCAAACGGTTTTTAACGCCTTTGCTGGTTGGTGAATTATCGGCAAATGCAAACTCGGGTTTGTGGCAAGAGGCGCAACTTACGGTGCTGTCGCGCGAAAGAATGGGATCGAAGAAAAGTTTTTCACCCAGTTGTACATCTGAGTAAACAATTTTTTCGGGTTCGGTACCGCACGATTGAAGGGCAAGGAGCAAGGTAACCAAGGCTGTTGCGCTATAGAACAATATTTTGTTACTGTGTTGAAGGGCGTTCATATCATTTTTATTTTTTTAATGAATTGTAAGAAAGTATTTTGGTAAAAAAGTATACATTTATAAAAGACTAAATTAGCAAAAATAGCCCAAATATTCATCCATCTATGGATTCTGAAAACAGCGAAGTACCAACAAAGCAGCTCCCTTTTAATAATTTGTTTTTAAATGCAGGGTTTGTAAACGGCGAAAATAAATGGTACATGTATTTGAGTACACTTTCGTTTACGGTATTGTGTTATTTACTGGCACCGTCTATTACTTCGATTCATTTGATACTGGCAGCCATTCGTAAGAATTTAAGTTTAGAGGCAATAAAGGAAAATCCCAATTTGTTATATGATTATCATTGGTTGGGCGTTGACAGGAATTTAATTTTGATTGCTTTGTTCGGTATTTTTGTGGTGGCATTATTGGGCTTTCGTTTTGCCTTGCGGAAATTTCAACAAAAAACTTTGTTAAGTGTGATTACGGCTTACGATACATTTCGTTACAAGCGGTTTTTCTTTGCGTTTTTTGTTTGGGCGCTTGTAATTGTTGTAACCACCATCATTACTTATATTATATATCCGAATCAATACACTTTGAGTTTGGATATGAAGGGATTATTGTTGTCGGTTTTACTCATGTTGATTTTCATGCCTATACAATCGGGCTTTGAGGAAGCAGTGTTTAGGGGTTATTTGATGCAAGGTTTTGCTTTGTGGTTTAAGAATGGATGGATGGCATTGATCATTACCTCAATACTTTTTGGCATGGCACACATGAGTAATCCGGAAGTTGGCGAGTATGGTTGGCCCATGATGTTGACGTATTATGTTTTATTTGCTTTGTTTATGGGCGGCATGACTTTGTTGGATGAAGGCTTAGAATTGGCCATGGGCATACATTTGGCGAATAACATGATGGCCAGTGTAATGGTTTGTTCGGATCATTCGGTGATTAAAACGTATTCAATTTTTACTGAGTCGAAAGGTGAGCCAACATTTGAGTTATTGATTTGGTTGATATTTGCCACTTTGGTTTTTTTGATTTTCAAAAAGAAATACGCCTGGAAAAATTTTAATTTAATATTACGATAATGATGAAAAAAAATAGAATCACTTTGTTTTTGGTGCTGGCATCGATGTTGGCAATGGCAGATGCGCCTTACCGCTACCGCATCGATTTGGTGAATGTGGTGAATGATAAAGTAACAGTGGTTTTAAATCCACCTGATATCAAAGAAAATGAAATTGATTTTCGTTTTCCGGCCATGGTGCCAGGTACCTATGCGGTGTATGATTTTGGTCGTTTTGTGTCGAACTTAAAAGTGAGCGGTAAAAATGGAGTTGAAATTAAAGTGAGCAAAACCGATGTAAACACTTATCATTTATCGCCGGCCAATCAAATTGAATCGATACAATATCAGGTGGATGATACCTTTGATAAATGTGATTTACCGAAGACCAAGGAGAACATCATTTTTGAGCCGGGTGGTAGCAATTTTGAAGTCGGTAAAAATTTTGCCATGAATTCGCACAGCATGTTCGGTTATTTTAGTGGTTACATGAATCAAAATTTTGAATTAACCTTTCAAAAGGCAGCGGGCTTTTATCCTTCAACAGGCTTGTCGGATATAACGCTTGGTGAAGCGCAAGATGTAATTAAGGTGAGCGGATACCACGATTTGGCAGATGCACCCATCATGTATTTTAAACCCGATACTGCCACCATACAAGTGGCCAATACCAAAGTTTTGGTGTCGTGTTATTCACCAAACAAATTAATTAATTCAGGCTTTATTGCCCGTACATTAAACACCATGTTGAATGCGCAAAAAGATTATTTGGGCGGTGACTTGCCTGTGAGTAAGTATGCATTTTTATTTTATTTTAGTGATAAACCAACGCAATCGGGTGCAAGCGGCGCATTGGAGCATTCGTATTCATCGTTTTATGTGTTGCCGGAATATGATAGTTTAAGTTTGGAGCAAACCTTGCGGGATGTCACAGCGCATGAGTTTTTTCACATCATCACGCCGCTCAACATTCATGCAAAAGAAATTGGTGAGTTTGATTTTAACCGTCCGCAAATGAGTGAGCACTTATGGCTGTATGAAGGCATGACAGAGTATGCCGCACATCATGCCCAATTAAAAGGCGGCATCATTAACTTGGAACAGTTTTTGAATACCATGATGCAAAAGTATCAAAACAGTTTAGAGAGTTACAATGATACCATGAGTTTTACTTACATGAGCAAGCATGTATTGGAGGAAAAAATTCATACGCAGTATACCAATGTTTATGAGAAAGGTGCGGTGATTGGCATGTGTTTGGATATTTTGTTGCGCGAAAAAAGTAAGGGCGAATATGGTACACAAAATTTGATGAAGGATTTGGCCAGCAAGTATGGTAAGCATGTTTCGTTTAACGACAAGGATTTGTTTAACGACATTGAAAAATTTACTTATCCTGAAGTGGGAGAGTTTTTACGTCGTTATGTGGGTGGCCATGAGCCATTGCCATTGCAGTCCATATTTGCAAAGGTTGGCATTGCTTTTACAAAAGAAAGTTTTACCCAAGAGTTTTCATTGGGTAATCCTGATTTGAGTTTTAATGCAAAAACGCAACGCTTGGTAATAGATGATATTAAGGGCTTGGATGAGTTTGGTAAGATGCTTGGATTTAAAAAGCAAGATGAATTGTTTGCCATTAATGGGGTAGAATTAACCACAGATAAAATCAGAGAAGTTATTTCAAACTATTATAACAATTTAAGAGAAGGGGATGAGGTAGCGGTGGCTGTATACCGTCCGAAATTTTTTAAAGGACATTATAAATTAAAAATACTAAAAGCCAATGCCAAAAAGGTGTCGGTGGTACGCAAAAATCAAATTACTTTGATGAAAGATTTAACGGATTTACAAAAACTCACATTACGACGTTGGACCAATGCTTAGAAATCAATTCAGAATGAAACGCAATTTTCTTTTATCTATTTTTTTATTGTTGCAAGTTGTGTTTATTGCACAAAGCTTGCCGCCAGGGCAATACACGAGTACGAATAAAAGGGCGATAAAAAATCTGGAAGAGGGTCGCCGTGCATTTGAGAATAAAATGGATGAGCAATCGGAAAAATATTTTTTGAAAGCTTTGGAGGAAGATAAAAATTTTGTGGAAGCGGCCTTGGGTTTGGCGAATTTATACCAAGTGACCAATCGTCAAAATGAGGCAGTGACCTATTTTAAAAAAGCCATTGAAATTAATCCGAGATTTTTTCCGGCATCATATTTTTTTCTCGCTCAGTCGTACTTTGTATTGGCAAATTATGAGGACTCGAAAACGGCACTCGAAAGTTATTTAAAATTTGAGCGCATCAATCCAAATACAAAAGAGGAGGCTGAGCGTTTGCTCAAGAATGCGATTTTTGCGGCCAATGCAGTGAAAAATCCAAAGCCTTATAATCCGGTGAATGTAGGTGAAGGTATTAATACCGAATCGAATGAGTATTTTCCGGCGATTACCGGTGATGGTAATCAGTTTTTATTTACGCGAGAATTGCATCATCCTGATCACAAAGACATCATCAATGAAGACTTTTTTATCAGTCAAAAACGAAACGGTGTGTGGCAAACAGCAGTGCCTATTCGCGAAGTAAACAGTATGGGCAACGAAGGTGCACCGGCCTTGTCGGTTGACGGAAACATTATGTTTTTTGCTTCCTGCGCAGATGATATGGGTGATTATGGTTCAGCCGATCGCAAGGGATATGGCAGCTGTGATATTTTTTATTCTCAGAAAATAAACGGCAGGTGGACCAAGCCTCGTAATGCGGGTCCGGCAATTAACACCAACCATTGGGAAACACAACCCAGTTTTAGCAGTGATGGCAAGACTTTGTATTTTATCCGCGGATTGAGAGGGCGTGGTGGTGTAAAGGACCAAGATATTTATTTTAGTACCATTGGTGAAGATGGTCGGTTTACGCCAGCACAAAAGGTACCTGGACCTGTTAATTCAGCAATGAAAGAAGAATCTGTTTTTATCCACCCCGATAATCAAACGCTATACTTTAGTAGCGATGGGCATCCCGGATTAGGCGGTTTGGATATTTTTGTAAGTAAACGAACACCAACGGGTGAATGGGGCGAGCCTGTTAATTTGGGATATCCTATAAACAGCAGTGTTGATGATAATAGTTTACTGGTTGAACCTAGTGGTCGTTTAGCATTTTTTTCAAGTGATAGGAAAGGTGGATTCGGTGGTTTGGATGTTTATCAGTTTGAATTGCCTGAAGAATTGCGTCCCGAAAAAATCACCTATGTCAAAGGCAAAGTTTACAATGCCCGCAGCAAAGATCCTTTGGAAGCGAATTTTGAATTGTATGATTTAGACAGTCAAACTTTATTGACCAAATCTTATTCTCAACAAAATGGAGAGTTTTTCTTAACGCTGAACAGTAACAAAAATTATTTGGTGAATGTAAACAAAGAGGGGTTTTTATTTTACTCAGATAATTTTAGTTTAAAAGGTAAGGTGACTGATTTTAATAAACCATTTTTATTGGATATCCCGCTTGAGCCTATTGATACAGGCAGAATTGTGGAGTTGAAGAATATCTTTTTTGATGTGAATAAATCGGATTTAAAAGCAGAGAGTATTGCGGAATTAAAAAAATTGCAAGCTTTTTTGCAAAAAAATGCATCCATCAAAATTGAAATCAGTGGTCATACCGATAACAGTGGTGATAAAAAGTTAAACATAACACTATCAGC
>CANGGP010000036.1 GCA_947453445.1 Sphingobacteriaceae bacterium | reverse complement strand
TTTGTTACGCGATGAAATTTGCAACGATGAAATGAAACCAATTTATTTGGTGGCTGCCAACAAAACACTCATCGAATTATGCCAATACCTACCCATCAACGAAACCGAACTCGAAAAAATTACAGGCTTCGGACCAGCTAAAGTAGAGGCTTTTGGAGAACGTTTCTTAAAACGCATTAAAACATATTTACTCGAAAATAATCTCGAAAGCAACATGTTGTCAATGCCTGATAAAAAGAAAAAGAAAACTAGCACAAAAAAAGCAAATAGAGTAGAGGATGTTGAAATAGATGTGGAGCGTTTTAATTCATCCAAAAAAATCAATACCAAAGAAGCCACCTTTAACATGTTTAAGCAGGATTTTAGTATTCAAGAAATTGCTGAAAGTCGTAAACTAACGGTTAACACTATACAGAATCATCTGTTACCCTATGTTGCAAACAACGAAATCAACCTTGCTAAATTGGTCGATGAAAAAAAACAAAAGGTGATTCTCAAAGCACTCGAAAATTTTAAAAAAGAAGATGGTTTAACCTTCATCAAAAGTCAGTTGCCAGATGATATTACCTACGCCGATATCAAATTCACCATGGCCGGAAAATCAGCACAGCAAATGCCTTGAGATAAAAATTCCGAAAGACAAAATACAACAAAGGATAAAATCAAAAGAATCCAAGGTTCAACATCACAATCAAAGCCTTTTTACTTACTTTTGTAAAGCTTATGACCAATATCAACGACATCCCTTATATCATTTACGCCGAAGAAACACCAAATCCCGCCAGTTTAAAATTTGTAGCCAATAAACTTTTACTGGTAAGCGGCGCTACCGCCGAGTATCAAAGTGCCGGCGAAACTACAGGCGCACCAATTGCCAAACAATTGTTTATGTTTCCTTTTGTGAAAAGTGTTTTTTTATCATCCAATTATATCACTGTGACCAAAATTGATGCCGTTGAATGGGAAGAAATTAGGGATGAACTCAGGGTGTTTCTTACAAATTACTTAAACCAAGGCAACGCCATCATCACCCAATTGCCGGTGAAAGAAGTGGCAAAAGATTCTTCATTTAAAGAAACCATTTCAATCAATACTCAACACGCCGCACCAAGCAGCGATGTTGAAAATAAAATCATTGAAGTACTTGAACAATACATCCGCCCTGCTGTAGAACAAGATGGGGGTTTAATCACCTTTAAAGAACTTAACGATGGGGTTGTAACCGTTCAAATGCGCGGTAGTTGCAGCGGTTGCCCTAGCAGCACCATCACCCTAAAAGCCGGCATAGAAGCCTTGTTAAAGCGCCTGTTACCAAACGACGTAAAAGAAGTGATTAGCGAAGCAGTATAAAAGATGAAACCAACTTTCGACGAAATATACATGGACCTGGCCGAGAAATTAGCCAAACGCTCACATTGCGTTAAAGCACAAGTGGGCGCTGTTCTTACCAAAGATACACGGATAGTTTCATTGGGTTATAACGGCCCTCCCGCCGGTACACACAACTGCGACCTCGAATGGCCCGAACATGGCTGTCCGCGCGATAGCAAAGGCTCTTGCTCTTTGGCACTTCACGCCGAGCAAAATGCAATTCTTTACGCAACCAAAAATAATGTCAGTATGGAAGGTGCCACTTTGTACGTTACACTCTCACCTTGTATTGCATGCGCCCGTGTAATTTATACCATTGGCATAAAAAAGGTTTTTTATAAAAATAGCTACGCTGCCTTCAAAAAATTACCAAACGACGAAGGTGTCGATTTCTTAAGAAAATTTGGCGTTGAAGTTGTGCAGTATACCTCATAGTTATTTCTCCCGCTTTTTATTGCTGCTGCTGTTGAGCTTAACACCCCTTTTATGCACTTCACAGCAAAAAAATAGCCCCGCCAAAAAAAATAACGCCACCAAAAAAAATACCCCCCAAAAAAAAGGTGGTCCTGCCGAAAAAAGTTTTAAAGAAGAACTTAAAAGCGATAAACAATTACGCATCGAAAAACGCGAAAAGCGCCGCCAAGAAAGAGCTGAACGAAAGGCAATAAAAAAATACCACAAACGCATTCAAACCAAAGAAGTACGCAAACGCATGCGCGCAAGCCGCAAAACCGCACTACGAAACCACGATCATAAACGAAGCCCATTTCTAAAACGCTGGTTCCAAAAACGCAATACCACAAAACGCGTCTCAAAAAAAACCAAATAGCCTCGCCATTTTACCACTTATCAAGTTCGTTTAACCAGTTTTTAATTTGTTAATTTTGATTAAAATTCTGTTCTTAACTTTAAACTAAAATAAACCGATGTTAATAATGAAGGGAAGTTTAAATGATTGAAAGCCAAAGTATTAATAAAAAGGCAGATATTTTTTTTGTTAGATATAACTATGGTTTATAAATTTAAGGCTTTACAAATATCGAAATTAAGGTAATTTAACACTATATGAAGAAAATTTATTTAGTACTGTTTGTAGTAGTATTGGCAAATATCGGGCTTAAAGCACAATCCGGAAATGGGGCGATTAAGATAACTTTGCAAGACAAGTCTACCAAAGAAGCCATCCCATTCGCAAACGTGGTGGCGTACAAAGATGGTGTGCAGGTTGGGGTTTCTACAACCAATATGGATGGTGAAGCCTTCATTAAACCACTCTCACCCGGTAAATACACTGTAAAAGGGGTATTCGTAGGCTATCAGCCTGCCGAAGTGAAAGATGTGGTTGTAGGTGAAAACAAAACTGCATACGTTGTAATTCCTTTATCCAATGGCGACGGCGTTGCATTAGATGTTGTTGAAGTTATCACTTACCAAGTGCCTTTAATCGATCCAAACACCACTTCAGGTAGTACACTTACCAAAGAGGATTATGATCACATGGCAACCAAAGATATTAACTCTGCAGTAGCCATGGGCGCCGGGGTATTTCAAGCCGATGAAGGTGCCGCTGTTAACATTGGCGGTGGTCGTTCTGAAAATACCACTTACTTCATCGACGGTGTGAAAATTTTTGGTAAACCAAATTTACCTCAGCAAGCCATCGACCAATTGAGTGTTTTAACTGGCGGTATCCCTGCTAACTTTGGTGACTTGTCATCAGGTGCCATCTCTATCTCTACCCGTGGTCCTCAATCAAAATCTTTCGGAAGTGTTGAATTAATTTCTTCTCAATTCCCTTTTTATGGGGTTAGTTTAGATAAATTTGGTTACAACTCACTCGGTTTTAGTATGGGTGGACCAATCTACAAAAAGCGTGATTCAACCAGAAGAACAATCTTAGGTTACTTCATTTCAGGACAAGGTAATTACATCAAAGAACCTAGCCCTTCATTTGTGCCTATTTATGTTGTGAATGACGATAAATTACAAGATTTAAAAGATGCGCCTTTACGCGTTTCTCCTTCAGGCACCGGTTTTATCCGTAACTCTGAATTTGTTACCAAAAACGATATGCACACCCAACGTTTCAGACCAAACGCTGTAAACCGTTTGTTGGCCTTAACAGGAAAATTGGATTACGCACCAACACCAAATACAAACATCACCTTAAGTGGTGTAGTTGAATTAAGCGACCAAATGAACGCTTCATTAGGCAACCAATTGTTCAACTACCAAAACAATTCAAAAACAACCACAAAAATTTACCGCGGTAACATTTCCTTAACCCAAAAGTTTGGGAATGCCAATACCGATAAAAACAAAACACAATCCCTATTAACCAATTCGTACTTTAAGTTTTTGGCTAGTTATGAGCACAACACATCAACTAACGAAAGCGCGCAACACAAGGATAATTTATTCGATTATGGTTATATCGGTAAATTCGATTTGAGATTCTTAGAGCAAAATTGGGCATACAATTACCAATTTACGCCTGATTATCAACTCAACAACCAAACCATAAATTCATACACCTACACCGGACGCACCCAATTGCCATTGGTATATACGCCTGGTACCCAAAATCCGGATGCCGCAGCTTATACAAATTACTTGGTTGCCAACACCAATCCACAAAATCTAAGTCTAAATTATATTCAAGGGAATAACGGCCTTGTAAATGGCGGCTCGCCACTAAGTGTTTACAGTTTGTATAACAACTTCGGCGCAGTTCCTTTTGGTCGTTCGGTAACTAACCAAGATCAATTCAGGGTTACTGCGAGTTTCAATACAGATATTAAAGATCACGCGCTTTCTTTTGGTTTAGAGTTCGACCAAAGAAATAGCAGCTTCTACTCAATTAATGCAGGTGCTTTATGGACAAGGATGCGTCAAATTGCCAACCAACACACCACACAATTGGATAAATCGAACCCAATTAAAAACGAAGAACTTTCAGGTTTGGTTCCTTATTATTATTACAACTACTTGTATGAGCAAGACAAACAATCACAATTCTCAGAACAATTGTTAGATAAATTAGGCTTGCCTAGAAACTACACAGGTTTCGTTAATACTGATGCCTTAAATCCAAACCAATTAAGTTTAAGCATGTTCAGCGCTGAAGATTTATTAGGCTCTACCGATGCTGCTAACTTAATTACTTATAGAGGCTACTCGCATGATGGCGTAAAAACAGGTGGTTCAACCGTTATCAACGATTTCTTAAATGCAAAAGACGCCAATGGCCGTCACACTTTCCCAATCGGCTCTTTCAAGCCTATTTATTCTTCGGTTTACATCATGGATAAATTCGACTTTAAAGACATTAAAATGATGATCGGTTTAAGGGTTGACCGTTATGATGCAAATCAACCTGTGTTAAAAGACAGATATGCTTTACATGAATTAGCAAAAGTAGGCGACCTAAACTCAATGAGCGGCTTACCTAGTGGGTTTACTGAAAACATTCCATCTAGTATTCCTAAAGATGCCGCTGTGTATGTGGCGCAAAATCCTAGTGGCGGACGTTCACCAATCGCTATCAAAGGTTACCGCGTGGGCGACAAATGGTACAACTCTGAAGGAAACGAAATATCAGATCCAAACTTAATCGCTTCTTCTGATTCAAAACCGGTGCCTTTGTATAAAGACAATGCCAATTATGGTGTAAATATGTCAAGCGGTGCTTTTACAAATTATGTAGCTGCCATCAATGCCATGCCACGTATCGCATTCTCTTTCCCAATTTCAGATGTGTCGAACTTTGTAGCACACTACGACATCTTAACACAACGTCCTTTTAATAGCGCAATCAATCCATTGGATTATTATTACCTCATTGCAGGTAGTACAACGCCATTGTTAAACAACCCTAATCAAAAACCGCAACAAACAGTTGATTACGAATTAGGCTACGAACAAGTATTGAATGAAAGAAAAAATGCAGTGTTAAAAATCAGATCCTTCTACAAAGAATTCAGAAACTGGATCAATCAAAAAACAATTGTTGGTGCATACCCTAGAAACTATATCATTTACGATAACATCGATTTTGGTACAGTAAAAGGGATTACTGCCGAATTCGATTTAAGAAGAACAGGTGGCTCAAGAATTAATTTCAACTATACCTTACAATTCGCCGAAGGTTCAGGTTCTAACTCCAATTCAGGTGCCAATTTAGCTTCATCAGGTCAGCCTAACTTAAGGGTTTTACAACCACTCGATATCGATCAACGTCATACATTCGCTGTGAATTACGATTACCGCTTTGGTGAGAAAAAAGATTACAAAGGGCCTAGCTTCAAAACAAAATCTCAAAAAACAGTTAACCTTTTCGAAAATGCAGGATTTAACTTATCGTTCTTGTTGGGTTCTGGTACACCATACACCCGTTGGTCTAATGCAGTACCTATCGGTGGCGGTAAATCAAATATCTCCGGTCAAATCAACGGTTCTTCTAAACCATGGACCTTCAGAACCAGCTTACGTGTTGACAAAAACTTTACTGTTAGTCCGGGTAAAAAAGATGATTCAGATAACGCAAAAGAATACACCGTTAACGTTTACTTACAAGTGTTGAATTTATTCAATAATAGAAATGTTTTAGGCGTTTACAATTTTACAGGTTCTCCTGATGATGATGGTTATTTGTCGTCTGCCCAAGCACAAGCTGCATTGGCATTGGCCAACAGCGCTGTGGCATTTAAAGATTTATACACCATTCGCATGAATGTGCCTTCTAACTATAATTTACCACGTCAAATTCGTTTAGGACTTTTATTTACATTTTAATACCCGATATCGACCATGAAGAAACTAATCATAATTTTTGCAGCACTTCTAGTATCTTATCAAATAGATGCCAAAGAAAAAGCAGCTTCTGAAAAGCCAAGCGGTACCAATGGAAACATGGCTCAGCGTGTATTGGCTAACTGTTCAGCACCCAAGGCCAGTAAGGAGTTGTGGATGAATAATGTTCGTACCATCATTTTTAGTGGTGGCGATATGTGGTGGGATTTATTCGGTAACAACAACGCCTATTACATGGTGCCTGCTGTTCAAAACAGAAATACTGGTGTATCTTCAAGTTTCGCCGGATCAATCTGGTTAGGCGGTTTAGATGCAGGTGGACAATTAAAAGTAGCAGCCATGACTTACCGTCAAAATGGTATTGACTTTTGGCCCGGACCTCTAGATACAATCAATGCTTCAGCTGATCCTGAACAATGTGCGAAATTCGATAACATTTATCAAATCACCCGCGCTGAAGTCGACAATTTCGTAAACAGCGGAAGCAGCAGCCCAACATCTAACATGGTGAACTGGCCGGGTAATGGCGATATCAGTAAAAATCAAGGCCGTCGCTTAGCACCTTATGTTGATGCCAATGGTGATGGTTTCTACGATCCTGCAACAGGTGATTACCCTGCTTATGATGTAGACAATAAAGCTGAAAAAGATAATTTAGGATTTTGTAAAACAAAATTATTTGGTGATTACACATTGTTCTGGGTGTTTAACGACAATGGCGGTATCCATACCGAAACCCAAGGTGTTCCTATTGGTATTGAAGTGAGAGCCCAAGCTTTTGGTTTTAAAACCAACGACGAAATTAATAACATGACCTTCTATAGTTATGAAGTGCACAACCGTTCTTCTTTCCAATTAAATAATACTTATTTCACTATTTGGAATGATGCCGATTTAGGTTACTATTTGGATGATTATGTTGGTTGTGACGTAAAACGTGGTTTAGGTTATATCTACAATGCCGATTCATACGATGAAACAGCAGCCGGTGTAAACGGTTATCTCGATAACCCGCCTTCATTGGGTTGCGACTTCTTTAAAGGTCCCTTGGCCGATTACGATGCTGTTACCGGAAAAGGAGATGGTATTGATAATGATCAAGATGGTATCATTGACGAGATTGGCGAAACCATCCAAATGAGCCGTTTCACATACTACAACAATAACATCGGTGCATTCCCAGCACAAACTACCAATCCCGAAATTGCCATCCATTACTACAACTACATGACAGGTAAATGGAAAGATGGTTCATCGTTTACAAGTGGAGGTAATGCCTATGGCGGTACCCTGCCTTCTGTTTTTGTTTATGATGGAAATCCGGTAACAGGTACAGGTTGGACAGAAAAAGGTTCAGGTAACTTACCGGGCGATAGACGTTTCTTACAATCTGCCGGTCCTTTTACCTTAAAGCCGGGTGCCGTGAATGAAATTACATTTGGTATGCCTTGGGCCCAAAGCCCTAGTAAAGGCGGAAATATTCAATCATTGGAATTGTTATTTAATGCCGATGATAAAGCACAAGCTTTGTTTGATAATTGCTTTAAATTATTGGATGGTCCTGAAGCACCAAGCATGACCATTCAAGAAATCAACAATGAATTGATATTTTATTTAACCAACGAAAAAGGTAAATCAAATAATTACAAGTTGTTTAACAACGACTACGCAGAAGAAGATATTTCAATCATCAGTGATCCTACATCTAGCAATCCTAGATTATCAAAGCCAGATAAATTCTACAGATTCGAAGGATACATTGTTTATCAAGTTAAATCTGATAACGTAAGTTCAACCGACTTGTCAGATAGAACAAAAGCAGTGCCTGTTTTTCAGTGTGACGTTATCAATGGCAAAGGTCGTTTGGTGAACTACGAAGCCGATAATTCAATCGGAAGTTTTGTGCCTAAAATTAAAGTTGAAGGTACTGACAGAGGTATTTCAAATACTTTTAAAATTTCTGAAGATGCATTCTCTACTTCAACCGACAGAAAGTTAATCAACAACAAAACTTATTATTATGTGGCAGTTGCTTATGCCTACAATGAGTATTTAACTTATGCGCCGGATGTTCCGCCATCAGTTAGTCAATCAGCCAATTCGTTGGGTCAAAAACGTCCTTATTTGGAAGGTAGAAAAATTAAACGTGCTGCGGGTACACCGCACATTGTTGATACCGAAAAAGATGGTACTTTATCACAGTCATTTTATGGATTCGGTCCTAAAATCACAAGGGTAGAAGGTCAAGGAAACGGCGGTCACATCCTAACTTTAACCAAACAAAGTGAAGATGAAATCGTAACTAATTTCTTTAAGGATAAAATCACTTACGAAAATGCACAAGGCCCTTTAAACATTAAAGTGGTTGATCCGCTTAACGTAAAAAATGCTGACTTTAGTTTTAGATTCATTAATAGCAGAATAAATTCTGCTGCTAAACCAAAAAGTATTGAGCCAACCAAAGGCAACAACTTAATGATTCCTTCTACATCAACAGTAAGCGGTGCTGCTAAAACATTTACAGGCAACATTGCTACTTTAAATGTTAACACAACCAGTTGGGAATTAAAAGATTTAAGTCCGGGTGGTAAAACATATTACCCTAACGAAATCAAGGGTGTTTCAGCTGCCGATACCTTATATCAACCAATAAGAGTGGGTAATGAATATTATTTCCCAGATTTAGGTTTCTCATTATTAATCAGACAAATGCCTGATCCGGGTGAATCAATAAACAAATACACCGATTTCAAAACGGTTGAATCAGATTCTGCCAAAGGTCCATTAACCGGGTCATTTATTGGTGCAAGCATCAATTATGTGAATGGCGAAGCCAATTGGTTGAATTCATTGGCAGATCAAGATGGTGAAACACCAATGAATTGGATTCGTGCAGGCAGCAACAAAACTGTAGGTTTCGAAGATGCTTATTATTGGAAAGGAAACGATTTAAAAGTGCAAGCATTTTATGATCCCGATAAACAATTTGGTAAAATCTTAAACGGTACATGGGCACCTTATCCGCTTTGTGCTTCTTATTATTCTGTTTCAGCCGGTCCTCCGGGCCAATTACCTGCACGCATTTTCTGCGGTCCTGGTTTTAACGGTAAAGCATGGGAACAAGATGATTACATCTTCACAAAATACAATGCCACACAAAAAACCATCAGTGCACCTGATGCAGGAAATACCGATTTAAGAAAAATTGGTAGTGTATTGGTTGTATTTACCCGCGACAAAGCAAAATGGACACGCTGCGCTGTTCTTGAAATGCAAGAAAAATCAAGCTTAAGCCAAGGCAACGCATTGTTCTTCTCACCGCGTAAACATAAATCAGTGAACAAAGATGGCGATACTACGGCAGCAACTGTGGCTAGTGATAAATTTGAGGATGCCAACTTCGTTTCTGCATACGGCATGGGTTGGTTCCCTGGATATGCCATTAATTTGGAAACCGGCGAACGCTTAAACATGGCTTTCGGTGAAGATAGTTATCAAAAAGAAAACAACGGTAACGACATGATTTGGAATCCTACCAGTAACATGAATTCACCTTACACATACGCCATGGGTGGAAAACATTTTATCTATGTGTTTGGAGGTAATTCTGTGACTTCTAAATTCTGGTCAAACAGTTCAACCGTTTATGTTTGGAAAGATGATTTTGTTGGTAAAAAATATGGTGTTGGTAGATACGATTATGGTAAAAACATCATCGATATTTTAAGTACTTATTTTACCACAAAAGTAATTAGTGCTTCTGATGAAATGAATGGTGGTGGTTTAGCACCTTTAAATGCCATTGAACGTGATATCATGTGGGTAAATGTTCCAATGTTAAAATCAGGTTATTCTTTCACCAAGCCTGAAAACATGCCTTCTGATGTACGTATTCAAATAAACGTGGCAAAACCTTACCGTTACGGTTATTCAGGGGTTGCAAACATTACCGATAACCAGCCTTACATCAATACCAATCAACTTATCAGCGTTAACAATCCTTCATTGTCAACTGCTGATACCAGCAAAACACCTTTGAATAACAATTTCCCGATGTATACATTTAATACAAGTGATATTGCAACCTTGTACCAACAAGCAAACGTGTCGAAAAACGCACTCGATTTGATTCGGGTAGTACCGAATCCATATTATGGATCATCGGCTTACGAAACCAAACGTGTTGAAAATATCGTTCGTATTACCAATGTGCCAAACAAGTGTACCATTAAAATTTACACCATGAACGGAACTTTGGTTCGTACAATTAAACGTGATGTAAGTGGACAAGAAGATATTTATTCCGGCACCTCAAGTGGTACAGGTGATGATATTCGCAAGTCAAAACGTATTCCTTACATTGAATGGGATTTAAAAAATCAAAACAACATTTCTGTGGCAAGTGGTTTATACATTTTCCATATTGATGCACCGGGTATTGGTGAAAAAATAGTGAAGTGGTTCGGCATTATGCGTCCACTCGATGTTCAAAATTATTAATCGAATAAGATGAGTATGATGATGAAATATAGAAATTACGGAATCGCCTTAAGCCTTTTTGCCTCCGCCATTTCATTCGCAGGAAATCCTGAACGAATTGGTCAGGCCGGCGCCAGTCAATTGTTGATTAATCCCTATGCCAGAAATTCAGGTATGGTGGGCTCTAACTCTGCAAAAGCAAGTGGTTTAGAAGCACAATTTCTCAATGTTGCCGGTACAGCTTTCACACGCAAAACCGAATTAATCTTTAACCGCTCAAACTGGTTACAAGGCACCGATATTTTTATCAATAGCTTTGGTTTAACACAAGGAGTTGGTGAAACAGGTACTTTGGGTTTTGGTGTTGTGGCCATCAATGCAGGTAAAATTGATATCACTACCGAAGATCAACCTGAAGGTGGCTTGGGAACTTATAATCCTACTTTCTACAACATTAGCCTTTCATACGCTAAAATGTTTTCAGATGATATCTATGGTGGTATCAACTGTAAAATTATCAGCGAGCAAATTCCAAATGCTTCCGCCAGAGGCTTTGCAATTGATGCAGGTGTTCAATACCATACCGGTAAGCACAAACAAATTCACATCGGTATCGCTTTGAGAAACTGGGGACCAAAAATGCGTTATGTAGGGGATGGTTTAAGTCGCCAAGCAACCGTTAATTCTGTGAGTAATAGCTACGAATTAACCGTGAACAACCGCTCAGGTTCATTCGAATTACCAACTTCTGTAAACATCGGTGCTTCTTACGATTTGTATTTGTTGAAAGATACCGCCGGAACAGCTAATAAAAAACACCGCCTCTCTTTAAACGGCACCTTTACATCAAACTCATTTAATTATGATAATGGCTTGTTCGGTGTAGAATATGCTTGGAAAGAAATGTTGATGTTTAGAACCGGTTTATTTCTTGAAAAAGGTATTTTCACAAACGATAAGCGTTTAACTGTTTTCACAGGACCAAGCGCCGGTTTAACTTTCGAAGTTCCTTTTAACCAAGAAAAAAAATCAACCATCGGACTGGATTATGCTTACCGTTTTACCAATCCATTTGGCGGCGTTCATACCTTCGGATTTAGAGTTAATTTGTAATAAATTGATTATATTTGCTTTTAAAGGGTCCCGGTTTTTATCGGGATTCTTTGTTTAAATTAGGAAGGGACATGGCACAAACTATTGGATATTACACCGAAGAAGGATTAACGAAATTGAAAGATGAGTTAACGCAATTAAGAACCGTTGAACGTAGAGCCGCTACACAAGCAATTGTGGAGGCACGAGACAAAGGTGATTTAAGCGAAAATGCCGAATACGACGCAGCACGCGAAGCCCAAGCTTTACTTGAATTAAGAATTGCTAAACTTGAAGAAGTAATTGCCAACGCCCGCATAGTTGATGAAACAAAACTCGATTTGTCAAAGGCAAGTATCTTAACCACCGTTAAAATAAAAAATACCGGCAACGGTATGATGATGAAATATACCTTGGTGGCAGAAAATGAAGCCGACTTAAAAGCCGGTAAAATTTCCGTCGATTCACCCATCGGTAAAGCCTTATTAGGAAAAAAAGTAGGCGATAAAGTGGATGTGCAAGTGCCCGCCGGTAAAGTAACTTTTGAAGTGGCCGAAATTAGTATTTAATGCCAAGCATCTTCACTAAAATAATTAATCAAGAAATTCCCGCCTATAGAATTGCTGAAAGCGAGCATTATATTGCCATTTTAGATGCATTTCCTTTGGTGAAAGGCCATACCTTGGTCATTCCTAAATTGGAAGTAGATAAACTGAGCGATTTAAATTTAGATTTATATTTAGGTTTGTTCGGCTTCGCAAAAAAAGTTTCTGCGGCCATCGAATCAAGTATCCCTTGCAACCGCGTTTCAATGCACGTGATCGGACTCGAAGTGCCGCACGCACACATTCATTTGATTCCAATCAATACAACCAACGATTGTAATTTTGCCAACCAAAAAATTAAATTCTCAAAAGAGGAATTCGAAAACACGGCAAAATTAATCACCGCTCATCTCAAAAAATAATTGCGTTTTATTATAACGTTTGTAACAAAGTTTTAATGCCCACGTTCTCAGCCAAAAACACTGAAAGGTTTGCAATCGGCATACGCTCTTGTTGCATGCTATCTCTGTAACGAATGGTCACAGTTTGGTCTTCTAAACTTTGATGATCAACTGTAATACAAAAAGGCGTACCGATGGCATCTTGCCTTCTATAGCGCTTGCCCACAGTATCCTTTTCATCGTATGCCACATTAAAATCAAACTTCAAATTTTGCATGATTTTTTCTGCTAACTCCGGTAATCCGTCTTTTTTAATCAATGGAAATATAGCGGCTTTATAAGGCGCAATGGCCGCAGGTAGTTGCAACACTGTACGCGTATCATTTTCCAATTGTTCTTCTTTTAAGGCACTTGATAAAACCGCTAAAAATAAACGGTCTAATCCTACAGAAGTTTCTACCACATAAGGCACATAACTTTGGTTTAATTCTGAATCAAAATATTGTAATTTTTTCCCTGAAAATTGCTCGTGCTGCTTTAAATCAAAATCTGTTCGCGAATGAATGCCTTCCAATTCTTTAAAGCCAAAAGGAAATTCAAACTCAATATCACAAGCAGCATTGGCATAATGCGCCAATTTTAAATGATCGTGAAACCTATATTTTTGTGCCCCAAGATTTAAACTCAAATGCCATTTTAAACGGGTTTGCTTCCAATGCTCATACCATTGCATCTCAGTACCCGGCTTCACAAAAAACTGCATTTCCATTTGTTCAAATTCACGCATCCTGAAAATAAACTGACGGGCCACAATTTCATTGCGAAAGGCCTTGCCGGTTTGTGCAATACCAAAAGGTAATTTCATGCGCCCGGTTTTTTGAACATTTAAATAATTCACAAAAATTCCTTGCGCAGTTTCAGGTCGTAAATAAATGGTATTCGATTCATCACTCACCGAACCAATCGAAGTACTAAACATCAAATTAAATTGACGAACATCGGTCCAGTTGCGACTGCCGCTGATCGGACAAACAATTTCTAAATCAACAATAATTTGTTTTACTTCTTGTAAATTGTTTTCGTTGAGGGCTGTTTTAAATCGCGCGTTAATGGCATCAATTTTTTCTTGGTATTCCTTTACCCTTCCATTGGTTGATTTAAACAAGGCAGCATCAAAATTTTCAAATTTCTTTGCTGCTTTTTCAACCTCCTTGTTTATTTTATCTTCTAACTTGGCCACATGTTCTTCAATTAACACATCGGCGCGGTAACGTTTCTTGCTGTCTTTGTTATCAATCAAAGGGTCATTAAAGGCATCCACATGACCACTAGCCTTCCAGGTGGTGGGGTGCATAAAAATCGCAGCATCAATACCCACAATATTCTCATGCATTTGCACCATGGCCTTCCACCAATAATCACGAATGTTTTTCTTCAACTCAGCGCCCAATTGCCCGTAATCATAAACGGCACTTAAACCATCATAAATTTCACTGCTTTGAAAAATAAATCCATACTCTTTGCTATGGGAAATCACATTCTTAAAAATGTCTTCAGGCTTCTGACTCATAAATTAAAATAAGGGAACAAAAATAATCAATTCAATTGAGGGGATTCAAATTCATCAATATTAATATTATCGATTAAGCGAATTTTACCAACAAACAAGGCAATCAATGCAATCCTTGAATGACAAGGGCTTGAATCATCCAATATTTTTAAATCATTGGCATTACATATTTCAAAATAATCCAAATTCATGTCCTTGTGTTTAATTACTTCTGCATTGATGTATTGCTTGGTTTGTGCGATGCTTTTACCTGAACGAATCATTGCAGCGGCATGCTTCATCCAAACCGGAATATGCCCTGCCAATTTCCGCTCATTGGGCGAAAGCAAAGTATTTCTCGAGCTCATGGCCACGCCATCGGGTTCTCTTAAAATCGGACAAGCAACGATGTTGATGGGCATTTGTAATTGTTGAACCAAACTTTTTACCACCATCACTTGCTGATAGTCTTTACTGCCAAAAAAAGCTTTGTGCGGTTGTACAATCTCAAATAAACGCCTTACCACTTGCGCAACACCATTAAAGTGCCCCGGCCTATGTGCGCCTTCTAAAATCGAATCTAAATAACCAAAATTGTATTTTGTATGAATGGCTTCAGGGTATACTTCATCAACGCTAGGCATAAATAACACATCGCATTGGGCTCCTTCCAAAAGGGCGATATCTGCCTCAGGGGTACGCGGGTATTTTTTTAAATCCTCTTTGTCATTAAATTGATTGGGATTCACAAAAATGCTACAAACACAAATGTCACATGCTTTTTTGGCGCTTTCAATCAGCGATAAATGCCCTTGATGCAAGGCACCCATGGTTGGCACAAAGCCAATAGTGCGTGCTTTTGCTTTTTGTTCAAGCAAAAAAGCCTCCAAATCCTTTATTTTGGCGAAGATTAGCATCTTAATCGGCCATAAAGCTACAATTTACTTTGAAAATTGGATTATTTTTTATTACTTTTGTATAATACACTTAAAAGGAAGATTATTACGTATGAAGAAAGCCAGAGTCCTTTTTGTTTCTCAAGACATAACACCGTATTTAGACGAAACATACATCGGTAAAATTGCCAGAAGATTACCACAAGGAATACAAGAAAGAGGAAAAGAGATCAGAACCTTCATGCCAAAGTATGGCAGTATCAATGAAAGAAGGCACCAACTACACGAAGTAATACGATTATCAGGCATGAACATGGTCATCAACGACGTGGATCATCCATTAATCATTAAAGTGGCCAGTATCCCTACAGCCCGCATGCAAGTGTACTTTATTGATAATGAGGAGTATTTTGGAAGAAAAGCCATGCTTACGGATAAAACCAGCGGCAAGTACTTCGACGACAATGATGAACGTTCAATGTTCTTCGTGAGAGGCGTAGCCGAAACCGTGAAAAAATTGGGTTGGCAGCCGGATATTATCCATTGCCACGGCTGGTTCTCAGCCCTTATGCCAATGTATATCAAAAAGTATTACCAAGAAGATCCTTTGTTTGCTGATACCAAAATTGTGATTTCACTTTATGACGATGAATTTCCAAAGAATTTGAATAAAAAATTCGTTGAGAAGCTAAATTTCGACGGTTTTACCAAAAAAGACCTTAAACACTTAACAGATGAAGCCAGCCATTTAAACATGCTTAAACAAGCTGTAGAATTTGCCGACGGTATCATTCAAGGTTCAGAGAAAATCAATCCTGATATTGAAAAATTTATCAAAAAATTGGGCAAACCTTTCTTAAGCTATAAAAATGAATTAGAATACATGGATGCTTTTAATGATTTCTATGATGAAATGTTAGAAGAAGCCAATGTGTTAAGCTAAATCAAATAATTGAATTGAACCCCGTTAATGATAAATTGACGGGGTTTTTTATTGTTTGCCAAAAAAAACTAAATCAATAAATGAAAACGATTAATACTTACTTTTGGCTTCTGCTATGTTAAAACTAAAAATACTTTTGCCCCTTTTAGCCTTGCTGCTCCTTTTTGCCGCTTGTAAAAAAGACACCAGCATTGTTGCCAATAATGTTCAACCTTCTGATGATATATTAAATGCAGGCATTACTAACACTTTGCTTGTTAGAGCATACACTAAAAAATACAATTCATTGGCTTGTTATAACGGTCGTTATAAATTTATCGGCAGTAACAACGATCCTTACATGGGATACATGAATGTGGGCTTATGCATGAATGCCAATTTAAATTCAGCGAATTGGAATTTTGGAACCGGTAACAAAGTGAGTACCTGTGAAATTATTTTGGTCATCAATTCAGTCGACTTCTGTGGCGATAAAACCGCCCTCAATACATATAGCGTTTTTACACTTGATTCAGCGCTTAGCACCAGCCGTGTTTATTTAAACAACAACGAAAACCTTCACAATAAAAATGGTTTAATCGGAACAACCGCCTTGCGCTTCTCATCTCTCAATAGTGGGAAATTGGTTTTGCGTATACCGGTTGATACCGCCTTTGCTGCAAAAATAATGCACGATACACTGGCCTTAAAAGACAATGATGCCTTTCTGGCCAAGTATAAAGGTTTTTATGTAAAAACATCGGCCGCTGCCAATACCCAAGGCACCATTTTTAAGTGCGATATGGAAGATGATGATAGTGGTTTTTTTATCAGTTACAAGGACAAAAAAGATTCCTCACAATATTTCCGATTTAGCTTCACCGGAAACTCAGCCGTGAAATTTAATACAGTGAATTACGCCTACACCAATGCCAATACCAATTTTAAAAATCAAATGGATGGTGATACATCTGCAGGCGCCGGTAATTTATTTCTCAAAGGCATGGGAACTTCAAAACTCAGATTGTATATTCCAACACTTAAAAATTTATCTGATTCGTTTAATGTGGCTGTTAATAGGGCAGAAGTTTCGCTTTATGTTGATTTCGCCAATTTTCCTGATCAAGGTAAAATCGATGATGCAGGTCTTACCGATAACATTCGCTACAATATCCCTACGCAATTGTCGCTCATCGCATGCGATTCAATTGGCAATGAGAATTATGTGATTGACCAAATGACATCTACCGACGCCGCCCGATATGATGGTGGTTATGATAAAGACAATAAGCGTTATGTGTTTAACATTGCTCGCCACGCACAAGCCATTTTATCGGGCAAGAAAAAGAATTATGGCTTTTATGTGGTAGTGGCCAACCCCGATTTTAGATACACCATTCTGCGCGACAATTACATCGATAGGGTAGTGCTGGCCGGCTTTGGCCATCCAACACTTAATCCAAAATTGGTTTTAAACTATATAAAAATTAAAAATCCATAATAATTATACACAATGGAATACAGAAGATTAGGAAAATCAGGTTTACAAGTGTCAGTTTTATCATTTGGCAGTTGGGTAACATTCGGTAAACAAATTGGCGATACCACCGCCGAAGACTTAATGACCTTGGCATACGACAATGGGGTTAATTTTTTCGACAATGCCGAAATTTATGCACGCGGTAAGTCGGAAACCGTTATGGGTGAAATCTTGAAAAAGAAAAACTGGCCCCGCAGTTCATATTGTATTAGCAGTAAAGTGTATTTTGGATACGAAGATGGTAAACCAAACCAAACCGGCCTCTCTCGCAAACACATCATTGAAGGCTGTCACGCTGCTTTAAAGCGTTTACAACTCGATTACCTCGATTTATTCTTCTGCCACCGTCCTGATAAAAATACACCCATCGAAGAAACGGTTTGGGCTATGAACACCCTCATTCAACAGGGTAAGATTCTATATTGGGGCACCAGCGAATGGAGCAATGAGGAGATTTTACAAGCGTTTTTGTTCGCGGCAAAAAATAATTTAATGGGGCCAAGCATGGAACAACCGCAATACAATATGTTTGAGCGCACCAAAATCGAAAAAGACTTTTTACTTTTATTCCGTGATTTTGGTTTGGGGACCACTATTTGGAGCCCTTTGGCAAGCGGCCTCCTTACAGGTAAATACAACAATCAAATGCCTACCGATAATCGCTTACACATCGAAGGCATGGATTGGTTAAAAGAACGCACATTGGGTGACCATAGCAAAATTGAAAAAACAAAGGAACTTAGCAAATTGGCCAATGAACTTGGCACCAGTTTACCTAAAATTTCTATTGCCTGGTGTATCAAAAATCCAAATGTAAGTACTGCCATTTTAGGCGCTACCAAAATTTCACAACTCGAAGAAACATTACAAGCCCTCGACGTTGTTAAATTAATCACACCCGAAGTCACCGAAAAAATTGAAGGCATCCTTCAAAATAAACCGGTGCAACCTTTATTTTAATTCTTAAAGCCTCCTATGGTTTGAAGCCCTTAAATAAAAAACGCAGAAATAACTGATTGTATAGCTTGTCGGAAAATTACTTTATCATACGAATAACTGAAGATATTAATTTCACAAAAGCTAAAATTAAACGAATTAAATGAATGTTTAAATTTCGTGAGCGCCAGGGACTGAATGAAAGCCCGCATGCGGCCAAATGCCAAAATTTGTTGGCTGAAGCGGGGCAAAAGTTCAGTGAACTTTTGAGCCAGTTTGTGTGAAAGGAAAGAAGCCACTGCAAACCTACAAATTTGGCATTTGGCAAATGAGGCTGAAGTGAAGGCCCGTTAACCTGCCCGCCGAACAAGAGCATTCGCAAAGGCAGGCGGGGGCGCCCAAAACTTGCACAGGGTTTATAAAGTAAAAAAATATTTGTTGAGGTTCAACTCCTACAATACGCATTTGATAAAAGCATGGACAAAATACAATCTGCTGCTAACAATTGTATTTTTTATTCTGCTTGAACTTATCATCCAACCCTACGGCGATTTTCCGCTTAATGATGATTGGGCTTTAGCATCAAACCTTCGTCACTATTTGAATACATCACATCTTCAATTGTCCTTTTGGCAAGGATTTCCCGGCATCCCCCAATTTATTTTTGGGACCCTCATGTGTAAATTCTTCGGATTCTCATTCAATGTATTGCGTCTGCTTAGCATTGTTCAATTATTGCTGAGTGCTGTCATTTTAAATGCCATCCTTCGCAAATTGTTGGTGGATGTGTCAAAGCGCGGGCTTATTCTGCTTCTTTTTCTTTGTAATCCATTGAGCATTTACCTAGCCAATTCTTTTCTGTCGGATGTTTACCAAATGCCTTTCATATTATTAAGCATTTATGTTGCGATAGAATATTTTAAAAGTAAACAGTTAAAACATTTGTTGCTCATTTCCTTGTTTTCGTGCTTGGCCACCTTAAGCCGACAAAGTGCATTGATTTTGCCTTTTGTATTTGCACTCTTTGCTTTTAGTCAAACGCAAGCACACAGCCGAAAGATTTTATTTTTTCTGCCTTTGTGTTTCAATTTACTTGCTTTGCTTTTATTTCAAATATGGTGCCAGTTAACACAACAACACTTACCCAATTACAATGCTTCTTACGCTTATTTGCTGAATAGTTTAACCACAATCAATCTTCAAACTTTTAAAAATTTGGCGTATTACTCCATAAATGCCCTTTTAAGTTTTGGATTGTTTTTACTCCCGCTAAGCTTGCAATATTTTAAATGGTTTTTTACAAAGCCCTCAAAATCTCAAACGATGGCTTCGCTTTTTTTCTTTGGCCTCATTCTGCTCAAAATAATTTTATCACAGCATCTCCTCCCATTTTCAGGAAACATTTTTTACCACTTAGGCATGGGACCTATTTTAATCAATGGTTTTAATAGTAATGTCGAATCGGGCTTGGGTGCAATGGCCACAGGACTTTGGTGTTTATTTAATTTATTAGGGGGATTGAGTTTTTTAATTTTATTTCAGTTAACACGAAAGGCTTGGCGCGTTTCCAATCATAAAAAAGAATTATTGATGGTCTTCATGATTTTCCCCCTATACTTGTTACCGCTTTGCCTCAATTATTGCAACGACCGATACCTTTGGTTCTTATTGCCATTCATTTTAATTGTGATTTCAACACGATTAACCGAACAAATTCATCTTCAAAGTTTCTTTATGGCATTATTACCCATGTGTATGTTTGTGGTGATGAGTAATCACGACTATTTTGTGTTTAATAAAGCAAAGTGGCAAGCACTCAATGAATTAACCAACACCCAAAAAATTCCTCCTTATCAAATTGATGGTGGATTTGAATTTAATGCTTGGTACTTGGCTTCCGATAAAAATTACAATAAAAACCACCAAGGAAATTGGTGGTGGGTGAATCAAAACAATTACATGATTAGCACCGTAAAAATGGCTAATTATTTAACCATTAAAACAATTCATCTTGAAACATGGATCCCTGCCAGTAATCAGGAGCTCTTTGTGCTAAAGCGGAAACCTTGATTGGTCTTTATTTTTGAATCGAATCGTTGACGGTTTCTTTAAAACCTAAACTCAAACTATTCACGCAATAACGTTGTCCTGTAGCGGTTGGACCATCATCAAAAATATGTCCTAAGTGACCACCGCACTTGGCACATACGATTTCAGTGCGAATCATGCCATGTGAATAATCTGCAATTTTTCTCACACGATCTCCACCTCCTAGTTCACCGTCGAAGCTTGGCCATCCGCAATGGCTGTCGAATTTTTGTTCGCTCGAAAATAATTCCGTGCCGCAACCGGCGCAAGTGTAAAATCCTTTTTTAAAATGGTTGTTGTATATACCTGTGCCCGGTCGCTCAGTACCTTTCTTTCTGAGCACTTCATATTGTTCTGGACTCAATAATTTTTGCCACTCGGCATCGCTTTTGTTATAAGAAGTTTCCATCGGCTTTTTTGTTTCTGATTTTTTTTCACTTGAGGTTTGACATGATACCGCATTAAAATACACTGCCAATATTAAAATAAATGCGCTTTTTTTCATATTGCAATTTACAAAGCAACAATTGTACTTGGGCATTTGTTTAGATTAATTAACGGCTGTATGAATAAACTTCAACAAGTATGTTATTTTGATAATTTGATTACAGGATTTCCATTTAATTCAATGCTTATTTCTTTCGATTATTCATTTATGAATGTCTGCGCTTGTGCGACTTCTAAGCTTAATTTCATTGATTAATTTTTCATTGCTGTCACCTTTGTTTGAGATGGATATAAAGCTTCCTTCTCCTTTTTCGGAAATGTGTTTAAGGTTGTTTAAGGCCAATTTTTCATTACCAAAGGCAATTGTGCTGATAATGATTTTCTTATCTTTTTGATTTTCTTTCCACTTTTGATAATCTTCTTTCGAGAATTTGAATTCTCCATCGGTTGCCAAAAATATTTGGTTGTTCGCGCCGGCATTAAAATGTTTCTGCCCAATTTGTTGGCTCAGTAAAATGGCTTTATTGCCTGATGTCATGCCTTTAGCCTTTAAACTATCCACCAACAAGTGAAGCTTTTTTTTGTCTGCACCGCTTACCGCTTCACTCAAAACGGTAACTTTTGAGGCATAGGTAATAAAAGTAATGCTGTCGATGTCACGAACCTTGTCGATTAAGGTATGCAGTGCGTTTTTCATCAAGGGTAACTTAAGCGAATCGCGCATTGAACTGCTGACATCCACAAGAAAAATAAGGTTGTTGGGTTTGTAATTTTCGCGTGAAAAATATTCCGTAACAGTGTTGCTTTGTTTTGGTGTGATTATTGTTTTTGGTTGAACGGGCTTCGGCGAAGCGCCTGGATCAGGAATTTTATTGCTGTTATCTTTTGGTTTCTCCTCTTGCGGAACAACTATCGGATCGTTATTAGTGACAACAGCACTTGGTTTTCGACTACCGAAATAAAAGCAGGCCTGTTTGTTATCAGGTTTAAAATTTAGTAATGTTCCGGAAATGCTTAGTTCATAGGGATTGGCTTGGTCACCTGTAACCAATTTTATCTTTTTGTTGAATTTACCGTTGCGTTCAGGTGAAAACGAAATAATCAATAAGCAGGTGTCATTTGGTAATAAAGTTTTTTTGGTGGCAAACACTTTTAAACCGGGTTCAGCATCGGCACGCAACAAAAATATTTTTTTATCAGATGTATTTTTAATTAACACATCGCCTTTTATTTCTGCCGCTTCGCTGATGTTGCCTAAATTGGTATTTAAGTCGTTAAATTGTAATTGCGACCAAGCGCTTAGGTTTAGAAAAATAAAAAGAAAAACAATTTGCCGCATGTCAGTGAACAATGTTTGTAGAAAAGATCAAGCAAAATTTATTTTATTACTGTTGCCTCATCAACTTTTTGATGGCGCATGGTAAACAAAATCATAAATCCAATAATAAAATAGGTAACCAAGGATAAAATGGAAGGTCGCATGCCACCAACAATTTCGCTGATAATGCCAAAAGTAATTGTTCCAAAAATCATCCCAAGTTTTTCCATCACATCGTAGAAGCTAAAAAAACTGGCATGGTCTTCAGTGGCGGGCAGCAACTTACTATACGTACTGCGTGAAAGGGCTTGAATGCCTCCCATCACAAGTCCTACCAAAAAAGCCACCACGTAAAAATGAATGGGTAGGTGAGCAATAAGGTAAGTGTAGGTACAGATAAACACCCAAATTAAAACTGCAATCATTAACGAGCGGATATTGCCAATTTTAGTGGAAATTTTGGAAAACAGAAATGATCCGGCAATTCCAACAAATTGAATAATCAGTATGCTAATGATCAGTGAAGTTGTTTTTGCTTTTTCACCGACTTCACCTTCTCCCCAATAAATTTCGTTGCGAGCAAACAGCACGGCTACCACCATCACGGTTTGCACACCCATGTTATAAAAGAAATATGCCCCAAGAAAACGTTTAAGGGTCGGGATATTTTTTAATTGATTCCACACGCCGCCCAATTCTTTAAATCCTTTTGACAGCAAGCCTTTTTGATCGTTGCCATGGGCATTGTGGTTTTTGTTGGGTAAATAACCAAAGGTGTATTGCGCGAAGCCTAACCACCAAAGGCCGGTTAATAAGAAGGAGTATTTAACTTTAAAAAAACCGCTTGTCACCATCACACCATCCACCATTTTTTCTTCATATTTAAAAACCATGATGCCAATTAAACAAATGATAAGTAAAAGCGAACTGCCGAAGTATCCAACGGCAAAACCTCGGGCGCTTACACGGTCTTGGTTTTCTATACTGGCAATTTCAGGAAGATAAGAGTTGTAATAGACAAGACTTCCCCAAAAGCCAATGGTGGCCGTAATAAATGGGATGAAACTCAGTTCTAAATTTTCGCGGTTGAAAAAATAAAGACACATACATGATAACGAACCCAAATAACAAAAGAACTGCAGAAATCTTTTTTTGTTTCCCAAATAATCTGCAATGCCGCTTAAAATGGGTGCAATTATTACAACAATTGATAAAGCAAACGCATAAACGAAAGAATAGATGTTTTGGTTTTCAAAGGAATGTCCAAAAAAAGTAACCGTGTGTCCAATGTAAGTTTTATCTTGATGGGTGGTTACATAATCATAGAAATTTGGAAAAATAGCCGATGTAATTACCAAAGGGAATACTGAATTGGCCCAATCATAAAAGGTCCAAGCTCTAATTACTTTGGGATTGTCTTTCTCAATTAAATTCATAAGTAGTTTAAATACAATTTTAAAAGTTTAGAAATGCTGAGCAATAACTCATAAATCTAAATTATTTTTTGATGATCTCAAACTCAACCCGACGATTCTGCGCACGTCCAATATCAGTGCTGTTATCCGCTATGGGCTGAGTGCCGCCAAAGCCTTTAAAGTACATTTTATTCTGCACACCTTTTTTGATGAGGTACTCAAATACTTCACGCGCCCGCAACTCACTAATTTTTTGATTTTTATAAGCCATTCCTGTGTTATCGCTATGACCATTGATTTGAATTTCAAGTGCAGGCCAACTGATGAGGTATTTTGCCAACTTATTTAATTCGATATAAGATTCAGGCAACAAATAATATTTACCGTTTTCGAAAAAGATATTGTTTAAAGCGATTTTTTCACCTACATCAATATTGGCTTTCACTTTTAAGGTTGAATCTTCTTCGTTAAAATTATAAGTTGGTCCTACAATTTGAACAGCTACCTTTTCTTCAAATTGTGGCGCTTTCACCAAGGAGATATCATCCACAAAATAATAGGCTTCACGGGCGCCAAATTTTGAAATTTCAATGCGCATCAAATCTTTACGAATTTTTGGGGCAAAGTTGCCAATGGTGATGTATTTTTCACCGCCATCTGCTTTGTAGTAGCCACGCACGGTAATCCAATGGTATGCATTGTGTAAACCGCCTTGCACGCAAACAGTATCAAACATATTCGATTTAACGGCGTCCATTTGTCCACGATAACCGGCCTTGCTAAACAATACACCAAATGATTTTAAAACAGCATTGCTCCAATAGGCCAAACGTATGTGCATGGTAAACTCATAAACAGTGCCCCTGTGCAGAGGTTCGGCCAATTTGGTTTGCAAAAATTCCTTGTATTTTTTTCTGAATCTAAACCCGGTATAAGCGTAACCGCTGTAAGCCCCTTTTTGCCTGGTAGTATCATTGCTAAGGGCATTGTGGTAATAATCAATGGTTTCAATACCCCGCCAAGGGATGGCTTTACGGATATCGCTTGATTTTCTCCGATAATTTTCAAAACTTCCATTGGGCACTAAGTTTTTTACTGCCGCTTGGCTGTTTTGTCCTTCAAGGGCCAAGGCCAGAAGCATTCCAAGAATAATACCGACCTGATGTAATTTCATTCCTTACAAAAATAGACTTAAGTCAAAATTTTACACTATTTTGTTTTTAACACTTGGATATTAAGAAAAAACTGTATATTTGCGTTCCCAAAATAAAACGAGTAAAAAGATACAATGGCAAATCATAAATCATCAATCAAGAGAATTCGCTCAAATGACGCGAAACGTACTGAAAACAGATATTACGCAAAAACTACCAGAACAGCGATTAAACAATTGCGCAGCAGTACTTCTAAAAAAGAAGCAAGTGATTTGTTACCTAAAGTATCAAGCATGATTGATAAATTAGCGAAAAAGAACGTTATTCATAAGAAAAAAGCAGGCAATCTTAAGTCTAAATTGGCTAAGAAAGTGGCTACTATTAAATAATTTACCATTTAATCATGGTTTTTTGAACTGCCCTTTTAGAAGGGCAGTTTTTTTTTGCCCAAAATTTCCTTCCTTTTAAATTGTTAGGAATAAAAAAAATGCACCAAACTTTTGATGCATTTTTTTAAGTTTTTTCTAAAAAAAAAATTTAATCGAAATACTCTTTCATCCGATCAAAAAAGCCTTTTTCCTTTTTATTGGGGTTGGGCTCAAAATTTTTCGACAGTTTTAAGTCTTCAAGGGTTTTACGCTCTTCAGCACTCAATTGACTGGGTGTAAACACACTTATTTCCACCAATAAATCGCCTCTACCATATGAATTGATGTCGGGCAATCCTTTGCCCTTTAATCGCAACACCTTGCCGCTTTGTGTGCCGGGTTCAATTTTAATCTTTGCTTTTGCATCAATGGTAGGTATTTCAACTGAAGTGCCCAAGGCCGCATCAGGAAAACTAATACTCAATGAATAAATCAAGTGATTGCCTTCACGTTTTAATTCCGGATGGTCTTCTTCCTCAATTACAATTAATAAATCGCCATTAATACCTCCCCTAGGTGCCGCATTGCCTTTACCATTCATGCTCAGTTGCATGCCTTCGGCCACACCGGCGGGAATATTAATGCTGATAACTTCTTCTTCACGTACAATGCCGTCGCCATGACAGGTATTGCATTTGTCTTTTACCACACGGCCTTCGCCCCCGCAAACACCGCAAGTGCTTTGGGTTTGCATGGCGCCTAAAATGGTTTGTTGCACGCGGGTAATGGCGCCTGTACCATTACATGTTTTACAAGTGTCAAACTGACCATTGCGTGCGCCACTGCCACTGCAGGTTTTGCAAGCAACGTGTTTATTTACTTTTATTTTTTTCTCAACGCCGTTGGCGATGTCTTTTAAATTTAATTTCACCTTCACACGCAAATTGGTGCCTTTGGCAACCCTTCTGCCACCGCTTCTGCCGCCACCGCCAAAACCGCCAAATGCCCCACCGAATATATCACCAAACTGACTGAAGATATCGTCCATGTTCATGCCGCCACCGCCAAATCCCCCGGCACCACCGGCGCCGTTTACACCGGCATGACCAAATTGATCATAACGTTGCTTTTTTTCAGGATTAGACAAAATCTCATAGGCTTCGGCAGCTTCCTTAAATTTATCTTCCGAACTTTTATCATTCGGGTTTTTGTCAGGATGGTATTTAATGGCCAACTTCCGGTAAGCTTTTTTAATTTCATCTTCACCGGCATTTTTGGCTACACCCAATATTTCGTAATAATCTCTTTTCGACATAATTTTATTGTGCTATCACTACTTTTGCAAAACGAATCACCTTATCTCCCAATTTATAGCCCTTTTCAAGGTCGTCAATCACTTTTCCTTTTTGCTCTTCAGAGGTAGCAGGAATATGGGTGATGGCTTCCATTAAATCCGGATTAAATGTTTCGCCAAGACTTTCAAAAGCACTCAAGCCTTTTTGATTGGTAGTGTTTTTTAGTTTGTTGTAAATTAATTGGATGCCTTCTTTAATGGCATTTATGTCTGTGGCTGTTTCATTGGCCTTAATGGCCCTTTCAAAGTCATCAATAATTGGTAACATGGCCTTCAAAACATCTTCTGATGCAGTTTTAATTAAATCAGCCCTCTCCTTCACGGTGCGTCGTCTGAAATTGTCAAATTCTGAATAGAGTCGGAGGTATTTATCGTTTAATTCACTCACTTTGTTTTCCAATTCTTTGGCAGGGTCAACTGCAATGTTCTCCTCTGTATTTTCTGTCATCTCAGCCTTATTGTCAGTTTCATTGGCCTCAAGGTTGGTGTTGTTTTGTTCTACTGGTGTCTCGTTGTCTTGATTTTGCATGGCTTTCGGTCAAAAATATATTTCTATTGTTTACTTTACAATTACTTTGCCATACTCTAATTTGCGATAAATTGTCAGTTCAAGCAGCTTGGAAATTGGCTATCTGTGTAAATTTGGCTTGAAAAAAAAGAATTTGTTCATGGTGTTAATGCACCTGTTTTTACTTTAGTTTTCGATGCTTTGTTTTGCAAGAAAATTTACCAAGTCTTCACCTTTTAAATTTTTTTGAATAATAATTCCATCGCCGTTGATCAGGTAATTGTTTGGAATGCTTGACACACTGTACAGTTCGGCTGCTTTATTACTCCAACCTTGTAAATCGCTAACATGGTTGTGCCACACCAAGCCGTCTTTTACAATGGCGTAAAGCCAAGCACTTTTATTTGCATCCAATGAAACGCTGTACACAGTAAATCCATCTCCTTTTTTAAATTTTTTATCTTTAAATTGGTTGTATGCCTTCACCACAGCGGGATTTTCATAACGGCATGGTCCGCACCAACTGGCCCAAAAATCAATTAACACCATTTTGCCACGCAGTGAAGATAATTTTAAAACCTTGCCATCAATCGACTCCATCGCTATTTCAGGGGCTTGGTTACCTAAGTTAAGACCAACAGAAGCGTTTGTTTGCATCAAGGGTTTTGTGATTGAAAATCCTTCGCTGTTAAAAATTAACTTGTTCAATTGTGGAACAAAAAAGGGTACAGCGATTAAAAAAAGGAAAGCAAAATTTTTCATCAGGCTTTACGGATAATTTGCGCACCGATGGCATTTAATCGTCCGTCGATGTTTTGATAACCACGGTCAATTTGGTTGATGTTAAAGATCACGCTCTTGCCTTTAGCGCTCATGGCGGCAATGAGCAAAGCCACGCCGGCTCTAATATCAGGACTGGCCATTTGGATGGCGCGTAATTGAACTTTACGATCAAGGCCCATGACGGTAGCACGGTGTGGATCACACAAAATAATTTTGGCACCCATGTCAATGAGTTTGTCTACAAAAAACAAACGGCTTTCGAACATTTTTTGGTGGATGAGTACATTGCCTCTCGCCTGAATGGCTGTAACCAATGCAATGCTAATTAAATCAGGTGTAAAGCCCGGCCAAATGGCATCACTGATGGTTAAAATAGAGCCATCAATAAAAGATTCTATTTCGTAACTTTCTTGTTCAGGAATAAAAATATCATCACCGCGTCGTTCAATTTTAATTCCTAACCTTTCAAAAATTGTAGGAATAATACCGAGGTTAGGATAGCTTACATTTTTGATTGTGATTTCCGATTGTGTTACAGCTGCCATGCCAATAAAGGAGCCGATTTCAATCATGTCGGGAAGTAAGCGATGATGTGTGCCCTTCAGTGAAGAAACACCTTCAATGGTTAATAAATTAGAGCCAACGCCACTAATTTTGGCACCCATGCTATTCAACATTTTACAAAGTTGCTGTAAATAGGGTTCGCAAGCGGCATTGTAAATAGTGGTGGTGCCTTTGGCTAAAACAGCTGCCATCACAATGTTTGCGGTGCCTGTAACAGAGGCCTCATCCAGCAACATATAAGCACCTTGAAGGTTTTTGCCTTCTACTTCATAAATTTCGTTCTCCTGCTGATAATTAAATTTTGCACCCAATGCTTCGAAGCCAATAAAATGGGTGTCAACACGGCGTCGGCCAATTTTATCACCACCCGGCTTAGGCATATAGGCCTTGCCAAATCGTGTAAGCATCGGACCAACAATCATCATGCTGCCGCGTAAACTGCCGCCTTTCTTTTTAAATTCAGGAGAAATGAGGTAGTCAACATTTACATTGTCGGCTTGAAAGCTGTATTCTTCAGGACCAAGTTTTTCAACTTTTACGCCCAGTTCAGAAAGAAGTTCAATAAGTTTAATAATATCTACAATGTTCGGCACATTGCTAATGGTTACCTTTTCTTCGGTGAGTAGTACCGCACATAATACTTGTAACGCTTCGTTTTTTGCCCCTTGGGGAATGATATCGCCTTTTAGTTTATTGCCGCCATAAACTTCAAATACTGCCATAAAGTAAGTTTAGAATTTTCTATTATTTTTATGCTTGTGGTTATTTTTATGCTTGTTGTTTTTGTGGAAGAATTTCTTACCGCTGTTGTTGTTGCTGTTGTTGTTGCCGGTTCGAAGCTCTTGGTGTGAGCTGAGTTGAACGGTTTCGTCTATTTTTAAAGCACCGCCTGAAAGTTCAGTTAAGTTTTTAAAAATAACATCGTCGGTAATGGTGTCTTTGTTCCAGTTGTAATACGATTTTTTTAAGTGATTGGCTATTTGCCTTGTTAATTCAGCCCTTTCAGGACCTTCAGGAAATTCTTTGGCTTTTTTAATAATCTCTTCAATGGTTTTGCCATAGTGTTTATATCTGATGCGGCCTTTAGGATATTCTAGAATTTTTGGTTTTTCTTTAAATGAATCGGGGTTTGGCACTGCATAAGGGCTGTCGACATCCAATTTAAATCCTGAAATAATAAATAAGTGATCCCACAATTTGTGGTTAAAGTCGGCTACATCGCGCAATGGCGGGTTTAATTGACCCATAATTTGAATGATTGCTTTGGCGCAAAGGTTGCGTTCATCTCTGTTTTCGATGGTACAGCAGTATTCAATCATTTTCTGGATGTTGCGGCCGTATTCAGGAATGATGAGGTGGTCGAGTTGAGTGTTATATTCCATTTTATAAAAGTATAAATATACTCAAAATACATAAATGCGAGGCGAAATCATATTTAATTTTAAAGGTGTATGTCTTTGAAACCTTGATGCTTATTGTTTTTGCAAAAAATATTTTTTCTGATTTTGTGTAAATAAATTTGCAATAACTGAAAAGGTTATGTACTTTTGCCCTCCCGTTTTTTGAGTATGTATTGTGAGAGAGGAGAAGAAGGAGATGTTTTTTAGATTTTTTTTTAAAAAGATTAAAAAATATTTGCGTGGGAAGAAAAAGATATGTACTTTTGCGACCCCGAAACGAAAAGAATAGTGCAGAGAGGTTAAAAAGGGGAATACGTTCAGTTAAAATATTGAGAGGTAAATTTAAGATTCAACATTTAAAATTTACCATTTTATATAAAGACGTTCATTGAAAAGATTGATAAACAACAAGTAGTAGGTAACTCGCTTATTTAGAATAAGCAGTATTTACGAATACACACAACGCTTTAAAGTCCCCGATGCGAATCGGGGCACTAGCCCTTAAGAGGATGTTGCATATACAGACAACATTACGTCCTTAAGAAATAATATAAAATATGAAATGAGCTAATTAGCAAGTTTTATGAAGTTATTGAGCAATTGATAACGGATTAGATCTAAGGGACAAACTTTTTTTTACTATGGAGAGTTTGATCCTGGCTCAGGATGAACGCTAGCGGCAGGCCTAATACATGCAAGTCGAGGGGCAGCAAGGTTAGCAATAACTGTTGGCGACCGGCGCACGGGTGCGTAACACGTATACAATCTGCCTTTAACAGGGGGATAGCCCGGAGAAATCCGGATTAATACCCCATAACACTTTAGTTAGCATTAACAGAAGTTGAAAGCTCCGGCGGTTAAAGATGAGTATGCGTCTGATTAGCTAGATGGTGAGGTAACGGCTCACCATGGCGACGATCAGTAGGGGATCTGAGAGGATTAACCCCCACACGGATACTGAGACACGGATCCGACTCCTACGGGAGGCAGCAGTAAGGAATATTGGACAATGCCCGCAAGGGTGATCCAGCCATGCCGCGTGCAGGAAGACAGCCCTATGGGTCGTAAACTGCTTTTACACCGGAGAAAACCCCCCTACGTGTAGGGGGCTGATAGTATGGTGAGAATAAGCATCGGCTAACTTCGTGCCAGCAGCCGCGGTAAGACGAAGGATGCAAGCGTTATCCGGATTCATTGGGTTTAAAGGGAGCGTAGGCGGCCCGATAAGTCAGTGGTGAAATCTCCTGGCTTAACTAGGAAATTGCCATTGATACTGTTGGGCTTGAGTACAGTTGCCGTTGGCGGAATATGACATGTAGTGGTGAAATACATAGAGATGTCATAGAACACCGATTGCGAAGGCAGCTAACGAAACTGTAACTGACGCTGAGGCTCGAAAGTGCGGGGATCAAACAGGATTAGATACCCTGGTAGTCCGCACTGTAAACGATGATTACTCGCTGCTGGGAGGTAACTTTCAGTGGCTTAGCGAAAGCGATAAGTAATCCACCTGGGGAGTACGCCGGCAACGGTGAAACTCAAAGGAATTGACGGGGGCCCGCACAAGCGGAGGAGCATGTGGTTTAATTCGATGATACGCGAGGAACCTTACCAGGGCTTGAAAGTTAGTGACCGACTCTGAAAGGAGTCTTTCAGCAATGACACGAAACTAGGTGCTGCATGGCTGTCGTCAGCTCGTGCCGTGAGGTGTTGGGTTAAGTCCCGCAACGAGCGCAACCCCTACCATTAGTTGCCAGCGGTTCGGCCGGGGACTCTAATGGAACTGCCCGCGCAAGCGGAGAGGAAGGTGGGGATGACGTCAAGTCATCACGGCCCTTACGTCCTGGGCTACACACGTGCTACAATGGCCATTACAGAGGGCAGCTACATGGCAACATGATGCTAATCTTCAAAAATGGTCTCAGTTCGGATTGGGGTCTGCAACTCGACCCCATGAAGCTGGATTCGCTAGTAATCGCGCATCAGCAATGGCGCGGTGAATACGTTCCCGGGCCTTGTACACACCGCCCGTCAAACAATGGAAGTTGGGGGTATCTAAAGTCGGTAGCCGCAAGGCGCCGCCTAGGGTAAAACTGATAACTGGTGTTAAGTCGTAACAAGGTAGCCGTACCGGAAGGTGCGGCTGGAACACCTCCTTTCTGGAGCCATCCTTTTAAGGGTGTGTATTTTATATACTGAAGAGTTACTTATTATTTGTTTGTTTGTCAATCTTTTTTTAAATATTGAAGAAATACCCAAAACAAGAGCTGGGTGAAGGGCTAAGGCCACTGAAATCGAGATGATTTTAGATTTAAGCATTAAAGATTTAAGATTTTAGATAGAATCTGAAATCTGGAATCAGAAATCTTAAATCAAAAACAGTCCCGTAGCTCAGTTGGTTAGAGCACTACACTGATAATGTAGGGGTCAGCGGTTCAAATCCGCTCGGGACTACAAACAGTTAAAAAGTTAAGGAGTTCAAGAGTTGAGAAGTTGGTTAAACAACTTTCTAAACTTTCTAAACTTTAAAACTTTGTAACTGAAAAAGCTTTTAATTTGGGGGATTAGCTCAGCTGGCTAGAGCACCTGCCTTGCACGCAGGGGGTCAACGGTTCGAATCCGTTATTCTCCACAGCATGAAATGCTAAATGAGAAATTTTAAATGTTAAATGGCAACATTCAACATTTATCATTCAACATTCAACATTTCATATACGTTCATTGACATATTGATAAAAAGACACAAGAGCCATTTTCATTTAACGATGAAATGGACAACAGATAGATAATAGCATAATTTTCGAATTATATATTAACTATAGTAAAAGATGGAACTAAACCATGTAAAAAAATGAAGTTCTTAGGTATGCGGAGCAAAAGCTGCATACCAATCCGCCAGAGGTATTAGATTACATTTGGTAGAAAAGAAGAAAGTAAATAAGGGCGTATGGAGGATGCCTTGGCTCTTAGAGGCGATGAAGGACGTGATAAGCTGCGATAAGCTTGGGGTATTGGCAAATACGATTTAATCCCAAGATTTCCGAATGGGGCAACCCGATATGTTGAAGACATATCATTCCGCAAGGAATGCAAACCCGGTGAACTGAAACATCTAAGTAACCGGAGGAGAAGAAAACAATTTAGTGATTGCGCAAGTAGTGGCGAGCGAACGCGCAACAGCCCAAACCAGGATAATTACGGTTACCCTGGGGTTATAGGACTACAATGTGGACTTAAAAGTCATAGTGGAACAGGTTTGGAAAGGCCGATCATAGAGGGTGATAATCCCGTACACGAAATGATTTTTATACCTAGTAGTATCCTGAGTACTGCGGGGTCGGAGACGCCCTGTAGGAATTTGCCGGCACCATCCGGTAAGGCTAAATACTCCTAAGAGACCGATAGTGAACTAGTACTGTGAAGGAAAGGTGAAAAGAACCGCGAACAGCGGAGTGAAATAGAACCTGAAACCATACGCTTACAAGCGGTCGGAGCCCTTAAGTGGGGTGACGGCGTGCCTTTTGCATAATGAGCCTACGAGTTGCTCTTTACTGGCAAGGTTAAGTCCTTCAGGGACGTAAACCGGAGCGAAAGCGAGTCTGAATAGGGCGCACAGTCAGTAGAGGCAGACGCGAAACCTTGTGATCTACCCATGGCCAGGATGAAGTTCCGTTAACCCGGAATGGAGGTCCGAACCGATAAGCGTTGAAAAGCTTCCGGATGAGCTGTGGGTAGGGGTGAAAGGCTAATCAAACTGGGAAATAGCTCGTACTCCCCGAAATGCCTTTAGGGGCAGCGTAGAGATTGAGTCTTATAGAGGTAGAGCTACTGATTGGATGCGGGGGAAGCGATTCCTACCAAGTCCTGACAAACTCCGAATGCTATAAGATATACTCTGCAGTGAGCCCATGGGTGCTAAGGCCCATGGACGAGAGAGGGAGAACTCAGACCAACAGCTAAGGTCCCAAAATCTAGTCTAAGTTGATATAACGTGGTCCGATTGCATTGACAGCCAGGATGTTTGCTTGGAAGCAGCCATTCATTTAAAGAGTGCGTAACAGCTCACTGGTCGAGCGATTGGGCGTGGATGATACTCGGGCATCAAGACTAGTACCGAAGCTTTGGGATTGCATGAATAATGTAATCGGTAGGGGAGCATTCTAACTGCGTTGAAGGAGTTGCGTAAGCGCTACTGGAGCGGTTAGAAAAGCAAATGTAGGCATAAGTAACGATAAAATAGGCGAGAAACCTATTCGCCAATAGTCTAAGGTTTCCTGAACAACGATAATCGGTTCAGGGTTAGTCGGGTCCTAAGGTGAAGCCGAACGGCGTAATCGATGGACAACTGGTTAATATTCCAGTACTAATACCACTGCGATGGAGAGACGAAAAAACGTAAATGCTACGCGCGGACGGAAGTGCGCGTTTAAGCCCGTAGGGTTACACTTGGTAGGCAAATCCGCCAGGTGTCTGAAAGGTGAAAGTACCTTGAGTCGTCAGACAAGAGGATAAGCATCCAAGTATGTTTCCGAGAAAAACTTCTAAGCTTCAGGTGAGTATTACCCGTACCGCAAACCGACACAGGTAGACAAGTAGAATATACTAAGGCGCTCGAGTGATCCGTGGCTAAGGAACTAGGCAAATTAACCCCGTAACTTCGGGAGAAGGGGTACCCTCAGCAATGAGGGTCGCAGAGAAATGGCGGTGGCGACTGTTTAACAAAAACACAGGGCTTTGCAAAAACGAAAGTTGAAGTATAAGGCCTGACACCTGCCCGGTGCTGGAAGGTTAAGAGGAGAGGTCATCGCAAGAGAAGCTTTGAATCGAAGCCCCAGTAAACGGCGGCCGTAACTATAACGGTCCTAAGGTAGCGAAATTCCTTGTCGGGTAAGTTCCGACCTGCACGAATGGTGTAACGATCTCCGCTCTGTCTCAGCCACGAGCTCGGTGAAATTGTGGTATCAGTGAAGACGCTGATTACCCGCAACGGGACGGAAAGACCCCATGCACCTTTACTATAGCTTAACATTGATTTCGGGTAAGTGATGTGTAGGATAGGTGGGAGGCTTTGAAGCAGCGGCGCTAGCCGTTGTGGAGCCAATGTTGAAATACCACCCTTTACTTACTAGAAGTCTAACTCCGCAGGGAGGACATTGTTTGGTGGGTAGTTTGACTGGGGTGGTCGCCTCCGAAAGGGTATCGGAGGCTTTCAAAGGTTCGCTCAGTACGCTTGGTAACCGTACGTAGAGTGCAATAGCATAAGCGAGCTTGACTGTGAGGCCGACAAGCCAAGCAGGTACGAAAGTAGGATATAGTGATCCGGTGGTTCCGCATGGAAGGGCCATCGCTCATAGGATAAAAGGTACGCTGGGGATAACAGGCTGATCCCTCCCAAGAGCTCATATCGACGGGGGGGTTTGGCACCTCGATGTCGGCTCGTCACATCCTGGGGCTGGAGAAGGTCCCAAGGGTTCGGCTGTTCGCCGATTAAAGTGGCA
>CANGGP010000035.1 GCA_947453445.1 Sphingobacteriaceae bacterium | reverse complement strand
TTCCGAAAAGCCATTGTGTAATTGTATATCCTAACATAAAATCTATTCTCTAAATCTGTTTAGTGTTTTCCTTTGCTGATTTTTTCCTGGTGCAATTGGTTGTGTTTTAAACCGGGTATTTTTTTGAAAGCCAACACTTCCGGTGTTTGACGTTTGCTCACATCAATTGGCAATCCAATTTTCTCTACCAATTTATCTTTACCGTAAACAAATACATCTCTTTCATATTCTGAGGCAACAATGCGATCGGTTAAGAAAATGGCTTCTTTAGGGCAAGCCTCTTCGCACAATCCACAGAAGATGCAACGCAACATGTTTATTTCATATGTCTTTGCATATTTTTCTTCGCGGTACAAATTTTCTTCTCCCTTTTTGCGTTCAGCGCTTTCCATGGTGATGGCTTCGGCCGGACAAGCTACGGCACACATGCCACAAGCTGTACAGCGTTCGGCGCCATTTTCATCGCGTTTTAAAACATGTTGTCCACGATATACCGCAGCGTATTCACGCTTTTGTTCGGGATACATAATGGTAGGGCGTTTTTTGAACAAATGGCTGAATGTAACAGCCATGCCCTTTACAATGGCAGGAAAATAAATTTTCTCTGAAAAACTTTGTTCCTTGTGTGATACTACCACACTTCTGTTTGTTAATGGCATGAACTAAATTTTATATTTCAATTATTATTTTCAAAACTCACAAAATCACTATTCTTATTTTCAAATGCGCAGTGATTTTGTTTGCTTTTTTCTATTAAAACTTAATGTTTCCTCTAAAATATTCTACTACAACTGTAATTGCCAAGTTCAACAACGACAGTGGCAATAAACTTTTCCAACCCAAATTCATCAATTGATCATAACGGAATCTTGGGATGGTCCAACGAATCCACATAAACACCGAAATAAAGATTAAGGTCTTTACAAAGTAAACGCCAAAGCCAATCATGCTAATCATCCACGAGCCTTCTTGCAATCCGATGGCTTGATAAATTTCGTGAGCAAAAGGGAAATTGTATCCGCCAAAATAAAACCCGGCCATTACTGCTGAAGACACAAACATGTTGATGTATTCGGCAAACAAAAATAAACCCAGTTTAAAAGCAGAATATTCGGTGTGGTATCCACCAACCAATTCAGTTTCACATTCTGCTAAATCGAAAGGTGCACGGTTTGTTTCGGCCAAGGCACAAACAAAGAAAATAATAAAACCCAAAGGTTGCCATACAACATTCGCTACTCCGGCATCTTGTTTGGCCAACATTTCGCCAAAACTCAAAGATCCTCCTGATGAAATAATCAATGCAATCAATGCAATGCCCATGGCCAATTCGTAACTAATCATTTGTGCCGAAGAACGAATGGCGCCCAACAATGAATACTTATTGTTTGACGACCAACCACCAATCATGATACCATACACACCTATTGAAGTTACTGCCAAAAGAAAAATCACACCAACATTTACATCAGCCACTTGCAAGGGATATGACACGCCGCCAATGGTCATTGGTGCGCCCCAAGGAATAAGTACTCCCGCCATGATGGCTGTAACAATAAACAATCCCGGTGCCAGTACAAATAAAAATTTGTTGGCCACATTGGGAATAATTTCTTCTTTGAAAAGCATTTTTCCGCCATCGGCCAATGGCTGCAATAAACCAGCCCATCCGGCGCGACTTGGCCCCCAACGGTCTTGCAGCAAGCCTGCAAATTTTCTTTCCCACCATGTTGAATAAGCTGCCACACCCAAAGAGATGGCAAAAATAACAACACAAAAAATCGATTTATATATAATGTATGTAAACATAATGTTTATGGTTTTTTATCTAATGGCATAAAACCCAAAGCTTTTTGGTGCTTCATGGCTTCAACTTTTAACTCATTTAAATGGTTGTAGTGGTTTTGCGAAATCACCGATTGACGGCTTACTTGCGTTGGCCCTTCAATTACCCAATCACTCGTGCGTTTGTTTTCAAAACGGCAATCGTTGCAAATAAATTCTTCCACTTCATCCCATTGGTCTTTTCGCGCCGTAACCCTTAATACCTCCTCACCTTTTAACCAAACGCGTGCTTTGCCCGAACACTTGGTACAATGACGGTGTGCCTCAACTGGCTTGGTAAACCAAACACGTTGCTTGAATCGGAAAGTTTTATCGGTTAAAGCCCCAACAGGACAAACATCAATAACGTTACCAGAAAAATCATTGCTAATGGCTTGTTCAATATAGGTTGAAATTTCGGAAGCATCACCACGATGCAATACGCCATGTACGCGACCGTTAGTAATTTGTTCGGCTGTTTTAACACAACGGTAACACAAAATGCAACGGTTCATGTGCAATTTAATTTTATCGCCAATGTCAATTACTTCATATTCGCGGCGTTTAAACTCATAGCGTGTATTGGCAGAACCATTTTCGTAACCCAAATCTTGTAATTTGCATTCGCCGGCTTGATCGCAAACAGGACAATCGAGCGGATGATTTACCAATAAAAATTCAACGATGCCTTTGCGTGCTTCGATAATTTCGGGGCTGGTATAATTTTGAACCACCATGCCATCCATTACTTCGGTGCGGCATGATGCCACCGGTTTAGGCATTGGTGTAGGATTTGCAGTACTGCCTTGTGTAACTTTTACAATGCAAGTTCTACAATATCCACCGCTGGTTTTTAATTTAGAATAATAACACATGGCAGGTGGTGCCACTTGAGGGCCAATCATGCGGGCCGCCTGTAAAATGGTGGTTCCCTTTGGCACATCAATTTCTATTCCATCAATAGTTACTTTCATTAGGCGTGAATTTTATTTAAACGATTGTAATGACTCACGTCATCAAATTTTTTCTTTTTAGCAATTTCCAAAAACTCATGTTTAAAATGGCGAATGGCTGCTGCAACAGGCCATGCTGCTGCTTCACCCAAAGGACAAATGGTTTTTCCTTCAATTTTGCTTTGAATATCCCACAACAAATCAACATCACTTTCTTCGGCGGTGCCGTCTAAGAATTTCTTGAGTACCTTTTCCATCCAACCTGTGCCTTCGCGACAAGGTGAACATTGGCCACAAGATTCATGGTGATAAAAACGTGTGAAGGTGAATAAATTTTTAACGATGCTGGTGTCTTCGTCCATCACAATAAATCCGCCCGAACCTAGCATAGTGCCTGTAATGAATCCGCCATCACCTAAACTTTCGTAAGTCATTAAACGTGGCTCACCTTTGGCAGTTTTTAAAATCAATTCAGTTGGTAAAATAGGCACAGAAGAACCACCGGCCACAACTGCTTTTAATTTTTTACCATTGCGAATGCCGCCACAATATTCTTCACTAAAAATAAATTCTTCTACCGGCAAACCCAATTCAATTTCATAAACACCCGGTTTATTGATATGGCCTGAAGCTGAAATTAATTTTGTGCCTGTTGATTTTCCAATACCTATTTTGGCATATTCTTCTCCGCCCATATTTATAATTGGACAAACTGCGGCAATGGTTTCAACATTGTTTACAACGGTAGGACAGCCATACAATCCGGCAACGGCAGGGAATGGTGGTTTAATGCGGGGGTTTCCTCTTTTACCTTCAAGTGATTCGAGTAAGGCAGTTTCTTCACCACAGATATAAGCACCACCGCCCACTTGCACACAACAATCGTGTGAAAAACCAGAGCCTAAAATATTTTCACCCAACCAACCTGCAGCATAAGCTTCGGCAATGGCTTGTTCAATGATGCGGGCCACATAAAAATATTCACCCCTGATATAAATGTATGAACGTTTTGCACCCAATGCATATGAAGAAGTGATCATGCCTTCAATTAAAGCATGTGGAATTTTTTCCATCAAATAACGGTCTTTAAAAGTTCCCGGCTCCGATTCATCGGCGTTGCACACCAAATAACGGGCTACACCTTCGGGTTTTGCTAAGAAACTCCATTTTAATCCCGTTGGAAAGCCTGCGCCGCCTCGGCCACGCAAGCCGGATTTTTTTACTTCATCCGTTACCTGATCGGGTGTCATGGTTTTTAAGGCCTTTTCAACCGAACTGTAACCGCCGTGTGCACGATACACTTCAAGTGTATTGATGCCCGGTACTTTATCATTGTGTATTAAAAGTTTTCTTCCCATTACTGAATGGTTATAGTGTGTTCTTATAATCTAGATCTGTGTAATTTTTTTGTTTGCCTTCGGCCTTGTAATCATTTAAAATTTTATCCACCTTTTCGTAGGTTAAATTTTCGTGATAGCTAGCTCCGCATTGTAGCATTGGTGCGGTTCCGCAAGAACCCAAACACTCGGCAGTTTTGAGTGTAAACATGCCGTCTTTGGTTGTTTCGCCAACTTTAATGCCTAATTTTTTTTCAATGTATTTTAAAATATCTTCAGCGCCATTCAACCAACATGAAGAAGTTTGACATACTTCTAACACACATTTGCCAACAGGCTTTAAGTTATACATGGTGTAAAAGGAAGCTACCTCAAACACTTCAATGGGTTTGATGTTTAATACTGCCGCTACATAATCCATCGTTTCGGCGCTTAACCAGCCGCCAAACTCGGCTTGTGCAATGTGTAAAACAGGCAACAATGCCGATTTTTGTTTTCCTTCAGGATAATTCGAAATAATTTTTTGCACCGTTTGCATTGCATCGTCGCTAAACTTAATGCCAGCGCGTTTGCTTTTATTAAACTCTTGTGTGCCGTGTACTTGTGCTCCCATTTTAATAATTATAAATTTTAAATGATGAATTTTAAATTAATTCCGATTGGTAATTTATCATTCAACCTTTTTAATTCAACATTTCTTTACGCATCCAATTCTCCTGCAATTACATTCATACTACTCATGGTGATAATGGCATCCGACAATAAACCACCTTTGATCATTTCAGGATAAGCTTGGTAATAAATAAAACAAGGTCTTCTGAAATGTAATCTAAATGGTGTGCGGCCGCCGTCACTAATTAAATAAAATCCCAACTCACCGTTACCACCTTCAACACTGTGATATACTTCACCAACAGGCACGTCAGTTTCCCCCATTACAATTTTGAAATGGTAAATCAAGGCTTCCATGTTGTTGTATACTTTTTCTTTTGGCGGTAAAAAGAAATTCGGAATATCGGCGTGCATTTTTCCTTCAGGCATGTTTTTAATGGCCTGATGAATAATTTTCATTGATTGGCGCATTTCTTCTTGACGTACCGTAAAACGATCGTAAGTGTCGCCGCTGGTGCCAATAGGAATGGTGAATTCAAAATCTTGATAAGAAGAATATGGTGTTGCAACGCGAATATCAAAATCAACTCCCGCAGCCCTTAAATTAGGACCGGTGAAGCTATACTCCAATGCCATTTTTGAAGAGATGGGACCGCAATTAATGGTACGGTCCATAAAAATTTTATTGCGTTCGAGTAGTCCGTTAAACTCTTCAAGTTCTTTCGGGAAATTTTTCAAGAAATTGTGAATTTTATCCCAAGTGTCTTTACTCCATTCTTTGTCAAAACCACCGATGCGGCAAATGTTTGTGGTTAATCGTGCGCCGCAGATGCTTTCGAAAATATCGTAAATGTGTTCGCGCCATTGAAACAAATATAGGAAGCCTGTGGTAGCGCCGGTATCTTGGCCAATGATGGTGTTGCAAATAATGTGATCGGCAATACGCGATAATTCCATGATGATCACGCGGTGGTATTCGGCGCGTTTTGGAATTTCGGCTTTAATTAATTTTTCTACCGTCATGTGCCATCCCATGTTATTGATAGGCGATGAGCAATAATTTAATCGGTCGGTGAGCGGTGTAATTTGTGCATAGGGTCTGCGCTCTGCTAATTTTTCGAAGGCGCGGTGAATGTAACCTAAAGTAGGCACGGCTTCGTGAATAATTTCACCATCCATTTTTAATACATTCTGAAAAATACCATGCGTTGCAGGGTGCGTAGGCCCTAGGTTTAGGGTTGTGTACTCCTTCTCCATGGTATCAGGAGGAGGCGTTAGGTGCTGATTTTCTTTTTTACTCATGGTTTGAGTTTAATTTCTTTAAACATTATCGGCCAAACATTTTGTCGCTCTTGTCTTCTCTTGTTTGATCTTCGAGCGGGTATTCTTTGCGCAATGGAAAAATATCCATTTCATCTACATTTAAAATGCGTTTTAAATTCGGATGGCCTTTAAATCTTACGCCATAAAAATCGAAGGTTTCTCTTTCCATCCAATTGGAAGAGGGCCACAAGTCAGTTACGGTTGGTATTTCGGGCTTATTAATATCGAAATAGGTTTTAATGCGTACACGGTTGTTTTTGTACAAATTGTGCAAATGGTAAATCACACCCAATTGTTTTTCATCGGCTGTTTGCATACCGGTGAGATCCGTTAGGAAATGAAAATTTAGCGCTTCATCTTCTTTTAATAATTTTAAAATGGGATGAATGTGTTCATGTTGTACCGTGATAACGTTGAAGTTGTAAAGTTCTTCAGCTGAAAGAACAGCGCCTTTAAAAGACTCTTCAATTTTATCACTGATTAATTTTAATGTGTCGTTCATGGCTGTATTATTCTATGCCGTAACTGTTTAATAATTTTTTGTATTCAGGCGCATTTCTTCTGCGGCCTGATTCATTTTTGGCCAATTCTTGAATTTTTAAGATGCCGTCGATGATTTGTTCAGGACGTGGCGGGCAACCGGGCACATACACATCAACCGGAATGATGCGGTCGATGCCTTGCAATACACTATAAGTATCGAAAATACCACCGCTGCTGGCGCAAGCACCAACACACAATACCCAACGCGGTTCTGCCATTTGTTCATACACCTGGCGTAAAGTTGGTCCCATTTTTTTAGCAATGGTACCCATCACCATCAATAAATCGGCTTGACGCGGAGAAAAACTTAAACGCTCCATGCCGAAGCGGGCCAAATCGTAGTGCGAACCCATGGTGGCCATAAATTCAATACCACAACAAGAGGTTGCAAAAGGCAAAGGCCACAATGAATTGGCGCGGGCCATACCGATTACTTCGTCGACCTTAGTTGCAAAAAAACCCGGACCTTCGAGGCCATCGGGTTGTTTCGCAATTTCAAGCTTTGATTTTTTTATAATTTCTTTCGACATGTTCTTAAATTTTTTTAGGTCTTATTATTAATTGAACAAAAAATCAAGTGTATATGATTCTTATCATTTTCTTGGTTAATCTTCCCATTTTAGCGCTTTTTTGGCGAGCATATAATAAAAACCAACCAATAATAAAGCAATAAAACTAAACACTTCAACAACACCCAACATTCCCAATTCTTTAAAATTGGCAGCCCATGGATACATAAAAATGACTTCAATGTCGAAGAGCACAAATAAAATTGCTACCAAAAAATATTTAATTGAAAAAGGCACGCGTGCGTTGCCCTGCGTCTCAATGCCGCATTCGAAGGATTCTAATTTTACTTTTGTTTTACGAAGTGGTCCCAATTTATGGGTGGCCAATAATGAAACTGCCGCAAAACCAACGGCAATTGTAAACATGATAAAAATTGGCAGATAATCGAGAGGTACGCTTGCAGTCATATATGCAGATTTGAGAATGTAAGATTAACTATTTTTAAGATATTCTTCAAGTAATTATTGAAAAAAATCGTTCGCTAATCTTGCTTAATAAATTTATACTGAGCGCTCCCTTTTTCGTTTTTTAATTGTATATAATACACCCCTGCACTTAAATTTTTGGTGCTCAGTTTATATGTTGTTTCTTTTTCGTTTGCATTGATTTGCGTAGAATATACCAGTCTTCCCAAACCATCGATAATTTCAATGGTCATGGATGTGTTGTATTTTGCACCTAAAATCAAGTTTAATTCATCACGCACCGGATTGGGTGAAATTTGCAAAGTGTTGATGATGGCATTGTTTAAAATAGAAGTGGTATTGCTTGGCGCCTCATACAAATAAGCATCTGATGAAGCCATACAACCGTCGTTTGATACCCAAACCGAGTAATAGCCATATTGTGTTGGAACAATGGATTGTGCAGTAGCATTTGCAATAGCAGATGCATTTAAATACCATTGGTACGAATTGGCAATGGTGGTGGTGGTTAATAAACCGCCCAAATTAATTACCGTTGGTGTTTGCGGAACAGAGGTGCTCACAAATACCGTGTTTGACCCTGCCGTGGTGCATGCTCCCAAAGCTGCCGTAAAATTGTACACAGCATTACTGCTTGGCGTTACAAAAATCGAAGGCCCTTGCTGACCATTTGACCAAAAAATATTGGTGGCATTTGAATTTACAACCAATTGCGCGCTTTGGCCGATACATATTGAAGATGGAACCGGACTAACGGTTGGCGCATTCACAACTGACACAGTTGAAATGAAAGGCGTGCTCATACCATTGGCATTGCCTGCCATTAATACTACGGTGTATACTCCGGTTGCACTATATGTCACACTAGGGTTTTGAAGGGTTGATGTGGCAGGACTGCCGCCTGTAAAAATCCAATTCCATGTTACAGGATTGTTTGAACTGGCATCATTAAAAACAAATGGCGTGTTAATACAAGCCGCATTAAAAGCGCTGTAAAAGGCACCAACTGGTAAACCCAATGGGTCTGAATATAAGTCGGTTTCCCAAACACTGCGACCATAAGTAGCAGCTCTTAATTTTCCGGTCGGGTAATAAATTTCCATATCGTCAACGATCACATTCGGTAAGCCGGTTGAAAAAGGCATCCAGCTGCTCATACTGGCTTCACGGTAATAAACACCTACATCGGTGCCAACATAAACTCCTTGAGCACTATTATTAACATAAACAATACAATTTACCGGAATGTTGGGTAAGCCGGTTGAGTAATTGATCCAATTCACACCGCCGTCGAACGACTTATAAACCTTATTGCCATTTACATACCCTGATACTGTGGCGAAAATATTGTTTGGATTTTGATTGTCCATACAAATGTCGGTAATCTGAGCGCCAGAGGTGGCAATAAGACCTGTAATAATGCTCCATGATGCGCCGCCATTGGTGGTTCTCCAAATAGCAGAAGTACTGCTGGCTAAAATGGTGTTTGAATTGATGGGTGAAATTTTGATCTCATCCAAAGTGGCATTAAAATTACTGATTGGTGACCATGATGCACCTTGGTTAGTAGATTTAAACACGTTTTGATAACCACAATAATAGGTGTTTGGCGTGGTTAAATCCTGACGGATAGGTGCCACCCAAGCGCCCGTACCGGTTAATCCAAATGTGATGTTTGTCCACGAACCGCCACCGTTGATTGAACGACTAAAGGCCCCATTGGTGTAGGCACATACCATGGTGTTGTTATTGCTCCAATCAATAAAACAATCCATACCATCGCCACCTGAAACCTCAGCCCACGTGGTACTATTCGATAAACAGGTGCCATTGTCTTGGTGTCCGGTAATAATTCTGCCGGGGTTGCTGGCCGATAAACCCAATTTATAAATTTGGGCAATGTTCATGTTGCCGTTAATGGTTTGATATGATGCGCCGCTGTTTACGGTGCGCGCCACTCCACCATCGGTGCCCAAATAAACTGTAGTGCCGGATGTGTACAATACATGGTGTAAATCAGCATGTACATATGGCTTTCCGCCGCCGCCCGTCCAGTGTGTGTTTAAAGTCCAAGAAGCACCGCCATTGGCTGATTTCCAGCTATTCACTCCGCCGGCAATAATTTCATTCGCATTGGTGGGTGAAGCATCCAAAGCCAAATCATACCAGCCTTGTCCGCCTGAGCCCGAACCGTTAGTGCTCCAATCAAAAATATTCGGCGAAGTGCTCATTAAACTATACGCCGCACCATTGTTGGTTGAACGGTATAATCCGCCAAAACCATTGCTGTTATTGCTTGCCAACACATATACATAATTGTTGTTAGCAGGCGTAACCGCCAAGGATAATCGATTTAAGGTAGCAGCCGAAGTTAAACTAACCGATGTAAAACTAATACCGCCATTGGTTGATTTATAAACACTGGCATTGTCAACGGCAAAAACGGTGGTGGTGTCGTTCGGACGGTACTCGGCATCTACGTATGAACCGCCTTGTGTTAAAGTCCATGTAGCGCCTGCATTGTAACTTTTGTACATCCCTACCGAAGTGGCTGCTATAAGTGTATTTGGATTCAATGGGTTAATTAGCAAGCGATAAATACGGCGTTGTTGTGAGGTGGTCCAGCTAAGGCCGGTTTGTGTCCATGTTAAACCCCCGTTTGTTGATTTAAGTATACCGGTTGAATGGGTGTCGCCGGCATCTCTATCACCGGTTGAAATATAAATGTTGTTTGTGTTGATGAGGTCGATGGCAATATCTGAAACGCCCAAAGAGGCTAACTGGTCGGTGGTGGTGGTGTAGCTGGTACCGCCGTTATTCGACATCCAAAAGCCGCCGGCGCCTGTACCCACATATATCATATTTGGATTTGTTGGGTGAATTTTAATCACTTGCACCCTTCCTGCACCTGTATTCGAAGGTGAGCCAAAAGGTCCTAATGCCGTCCAATTCGCAACGGTACCACTTGAAACAGAGGCCCCGTGGTTTAAACGTTGTTGGGGATTTTGTTTGATAAACTTTTGGTATTCTTCAAAGGCATGCCCACGAGAAGCCAAGCGCATATCGCCGCTCGGATAAACACGAGGCTCGGTAAACCATTGCCATCTTTTAAAAGCTTTAAAACCTTTGCCTCTTTCATAAGGTCTGTCTTTCCAATAAGCATCGAATTCTTTCACAATATCATAAAAATTGGCATTGGTGTCGTTTAACATTTCGGCCCACTTTTGCGCGGCTACTTTGTTTTGGAAGGCGAGCATTAACAAAAATGCCATGAAGGACTTTTTAATCATCTTTTTTAAAATTTTGAAGAACATAAATATAGTTCAAAGCTTTTGAATTACAAGAAACAACAAACAAAATTGCCGCATGTTTAACCTTTGTATTTTAACAATTCACAAGCGATTTGCTTACTTGATTGAATTGAGTACATTTGTACTCTAATTTGTTATCATGAGTTTAGCATTTATTCTTGGATTATTAGGCGGACTTGGTGCCCCTGAAATCATTATTATTTTAATTATTGTGTTGTTAATGTTTGGCGGCAAAAAAATTCCTGAATTAATGAAGGGTTTAGGCCAAGGCATGAAGGAATTTAAAGATGCCAGCAAAGGCAATCAAGATTCGGGTATAGAAAAAAAATAAGATCCTAAAATTATTTTAAAGCGTTATTCTTAAGGGATAACGCTTTTGTTGTTTATTAAATATTTTTAAAGTGTATCAATTTACCAGCATTTCTGAGCTCCAATCGGATTTAAAGCAAAAGAAAATTTCATGTTTATCCATTGTTGAAGAAAGCATTGCAGCCATTCAACAAAAAAAACAGCTCAATGCTTTTTTGGAAGTTTTTGAAGCTTCGGCAAAAAAACAAGCCCTAGCGATTGATGAAAAATTAAAAGCCGGAAAGGCCGGTCGTTTGGCCGGAGTATTGGTTGGCTTAAAAGACAATATTTGTTACCAAGGCCATAAGGTATCGGCTTCTTCAAAAATTTTAGAAGGCTTTGAATCGCTTTATTCTGCTACAGTTGTAGAAAGAATGTTGGCGGAAGATGCCATTATTATTGGCCGTTTAAATTGTGATGAATTTGCCATGGGCAGCAGCAACGAAAACTCTGCTTTTGGAAATGTGTTAAACCCTTTAAACGAAAAATGTGTGCCGGGCGGTTCTTCGGGTGGCGCAGCAGCTGCAGTGGCTGCAGGTTTATGCCATGTGAGTTTGGGCTCTGATACCGGCGGTTCGATTCGTCAACCCGCTTCTTTTACAGGTACTGTTGGCTTTAAACCAACTTACGGCCGTGTGTCGCGTTATGGCTTAATTGCTTATGCTTCTTCATTCGATCAAATTGGTCCTATTACCAAAACCGTAGCCGACAATGCCTTGATTTGTGAAATCATTAGCGGGCTTGATGCCCACGACAATACCTCATCGTCGCAAGCAGTGCCTGCATATTCAAATTTATTAAACACAGATAAAAAATTCAAATTCGCCTATTTAAAAGAATGTGTTGAGGCCGATGGTTTGGATCCTGAAGTGAAAGCTGCTGTTTTAAAACAAATTGAATTTCTAAAATCACAAGGACACAGCGTTGAGCCTGTGAGTTTTCCATATTTAGATTTTATGGTGCCCGTGTATTACGTGATTACAACGGCAGAAGCTTCATCTAACCTCTCGCGCTTTGCCGGCATTCATTATGGATACCGCAGTGATAAAGCCGGTGATTTGGAAAGCACTTACAAAAAAACACGCAGCGAAGGCTTTGGCAAGGAAGTGAAAAGAAGAATTATGTTGGGAACCTTTGTGTTAAGTGCAGGTTATTACGATGCTTATTTCAGCAAAGGTCAAAAAGTGAGAAGAATCATTCACGATAAAACCAAGGCCATTTTAAAAGATTTTGATTTTATCATTACCCCTTCAACACCGGGTACAGCATTTGAATTTGGCAAAAACAGCGCCGATCCAATTAAAATGTATTTGGAAGATATCTTTACCGTACAAGCCAACATTGCCGGTGTGCCCGCCATTTCAGTGCCTTGCGGCTTACACAGCAATGGTTTGCCCATGGGTATACAATTGATGGCCGATTATTTTGAGGAGGCCAAACTGTTCGCAATGGCTGCACAAATTAATCCTTTGTAATTGTATAGCGCAAAACTGATTGGGTGTCGAAAGTTTGATTGTTTATTTTTTTCGACATCTAAAACCTATTTGGTCCTGAAAAATTTATTTTATTTGTCTTGGTAAATCCTTTACTTTTGCTCTCTCAAGACTAATTAACCTTTAAAAATTATTATATGAAATACCCACTAACAAAAAGTTTGCTTAAGCAAACGCCAATTAAGATTTGGGTATAACATATGGCAAATAAACCAAAATAAATATAGACATATGAAAGTTTCAGTTATCGGAGCAGGAAATGTAGGCGCCAGCTGCGCAGAATACATTGCGCTTAACAAAATTGCAAGTGAAGTAGTAATCCTTGACATTAAACCAAATTTTGCTGAAGGCAAAGCCACTGATTTAATGCAAACAGCTACCTTAAATGGTTTTAATACGCGCATCAGCGGTAGTACCGGCGATTACAGCAAAACAGCCGGCAGCAGTGTGGTGGTAATTACCAGCGGTATTCCGCGTAAGCCGGGCATGACGCGTGAAGAATTGATTGGCATTAACGCCGGCATTGTAAAAGATGTAACTGCAAACATTTTAAAATATTCGCCTGAAGCGATCATTATTGTGGTAAGTAACCCAATGGATACCATGACTTACTTGGCTTTAAAAGACAGCAAATTGCCTAAAAACAGAATCATTGGTATGGGTGGTATTTTGGATAGTGCCCGTTTTAAATTTTATTTATCAAACGCTTTAAATGCACCTGCCAGCGATATCAATGGCGTGGTAATTGGCGGTCATGGCGATACAACCATGATTCCATTAACACGTTTAGCAACCAATACAGGTGTACCGGTTTCTCAATTTATTGATGCCGCCACTTTGCAAAAAGTTGCAGCCGACACCATGGTTGGTGGCGCTACCTTAACCGGTATGTTGGGCACCAGTGCTTGGTATGCACCGGGTGCAGCAGTAGCTGCTTTGGTAAACAGCATCGTAAATGATCAGAAAAAATTATTCCCTTGTTGTGTTTATTTAGATGGTGAATACGGACAAAAAGATATTTGTTTGGGTGTTCCTGTTGTAATTGGCAAAAACGGTTGGGAGAAAATTGTTGACTATAAATTAAATGCTGAAGAACAAGCAGCCTTTAACAAGAGTGCTGATGCTGTAAGAAGCATGAACAGCGTGTTATCGGAAATGAAAGTGATTTAATTTTATTTGAATTTATAATGAAAGCCTGTTTCAGAAATGAGACGGGTTTTTTTGTTGCCTATTCGCCACGAATGCACGAATGCATGAACAGGTTCAACAATTAGCCACGAATTGCACTAATTTTCACGAATAGAGTACAAACCAATTCGTGCAATTAGTGGCAAAAGGAAATCCGCTCATTTTTTTTAAGAAGCCTGTTTCAGAAATGAGACAGGCTTTTTTAGTTCGATTTGACACGAATTCAAGAATTGCAGAATGCAGATTGTTGCCACGAAGGCAAAAATGTAAATTGATGAAAACTACTGCTTACTTATTTTGGTGTAAAATATTTTTCCATCTTGCCCGCTGAGTTTTAATAAATACATGCCTGTTGGAAAAGCTTGAATATTTATCGGTACAGGACCATCATCCTTTTTAAACTGCTCCTTGATGTCGAGCAGCAGGCGGCCATTTAAATCAATTAGGTCGATTGATTGAAGACTACTAATTGGACCATTCAAATAAAATTCACCGGAAATACTGTTTTGAAAAAACACAAATCGATCCTTTGATTCATCTTTTAAGCCAAGGCATTTTTGTACGTTAACATTCACTTTCTGAGGCATTGAAACACATCCGGCGGCATCAACTATTTCAGCAGTATAGGTGCTATTTGACATTGGAAAGACATTCACGCTCGACGAATACCCATTTGCGGGACTCATCGAAATAGGCTGAGGATCGATCCAACGAAAAATACAGGCACTTAATGGTCCTGCATATCCCGGTCCGGGATTGCGCATTACTAATGAAATCTGTTCATCTGCACAAATAGTAGGGTTAATTGGTGCAACATCAATAGTAAATTGCGGGTTTACCGTTACGCAAATGACTGCAGAACCACTACAAACGCTGTTACTTCCGAGCACAGTATAACAAGTTGTTGAACTTGGCCGAATAATTAATTGATATGGAATTGTCGGCGTGTTCAAATATGGAAACCACACATAAGAACTGGCACCGCTTGCAAGCAAGGTAACCGGCTTCGATAATTTGTATTGATTGTCTTGAATACAAGTTGTGGCTTGGCTTGCAGATAAGTGAATTATTAAATTTTGGCCAAAAATTAATTGGGTTTGTGCTTGATAGCTTGTAGTGCCTGATACAGCTGTACAAGTAACAGTATAGGGACCTTGCAAATTGCCGCTAACGGTTGTAGTTTGTGAATTTGGATTTGAAAATTGTATCAGGTTGGAAGATGCCGTCCATGTATAAGAGATGCTTGTTGAACTGCCTAAAAAAGTAGTTAATGTGCTTGAAAAACCCGAACATACCACTGAAGGATTTGCAACAACAAATAAAGTTTGAGCAGTTAGTATGCCCACATAAAACCAGGTTACAATTATGAAAAACAGTTTCTTCATGGATATATATCAAAATTAACCAAAAGAGAATCAGAAAAAATTTCACCTGCTCATTACTATGTACTGTACAATAAATTTATCTGCTCTGTAAGATGCTTTGGAGCTAAATGTCTAAAAAATAATACAACATTCGTGCATTCGTGGTAAAACAAGATGAGCATACCCATACTTTTTGTTTATTTTTGGATGCCCGTGAAACATTTTTTTGTTTGCATATTTTTTTTCTGTGCCTTTGTCAGCAATGCGCAGTATGATCAAATGGCCCGCAATGCCTTTATCAATGCCGATATGCAAGAGGCCTTTGATTATTGGAACATCAATCAACCAAATTTAAAATTTCACTCCTCCTTTAAACCTTATTTAAGTTCTACTTTTTCGCAGGCAAATGATAGCGCTATTCCTTTTAAGTTTTATGCTTTTAAGAATTTTTTCTTCAGTAAAATGCTGAACGAAAAACCTGAAAAACGCATTTGGTATAATGTGCAGGCCCATCCTGTTTTGGATGTTGAAAGCGGATACGACCTATTACTGCAAAAGCCTATTCAATCGTTGCTTGGGGGCACGCACCTTAAAGTCAACATCAACAACGATTTTACTTTTGCCGGCACAGTGTATGGCGGCAAATCCCAGTTCCCGTTTTTTTTAGATACCAGTATTGCCAAAAAAAGACTGATACCTGAACTCGGACAAGCATATGGAAAAACCGGGAGTCCTTATACCTTTTTCGATTTTATGGGTTATGTATCCTATTCGCCCAACAACAACAAAATATTTAATTTTCAATTGGGGCGCGACAAACATTTTATTGGTGATGGCTACAGAAGTTTGCTGCTAAGTGATTATGCCCCTGCTTATCCTTTTTTTAGAATCAACTCTAATTTTTGGCGCTTTCAATACAATGTTTGGTATACGTGGATGTATGATGTGACTTATGCCAATGGCATTAAAGATAAATTCAAGAACAAATTTGGCAGCTTTCATTACTTGAGTTACAATATTTTAAAGGAGTTACAAGTAGGTTTGTTTGAAAATGTGATTTGGCGTGGTATCGACACCAACCAGGTGCGCAATTTTGATCCCAATTATTTAAACCCGATTATTTTTTTCCGTCCTGTTGAGTATTCCATTGGCTCGTCGGACAATTCGTTTTTGGGATTAAATTTAAATGCCACTTTGTTTAAGCATTTAAAATTATACGGTCAGTTGGCGGTGGATGAATTTTTTCTGGCTGAGGTTCGCGCGCATCGTGGTTGGTGGGCTAACAAACAAGGTTGGCAATTGGGCGGAAAATACATCAACGCCTTGGGTATAAAAGGTTTAAAATTGCAGGCAGAGTATAATGAAGTTCGGCCATTTACCTACACGCACGGTATTGTGGTTCAAAATTATTCGCATTACGGCATGCCATTGGCGCATCCATACGGGGCTAATTTTAGGGAATTGTTAGGCTTCGTTAATTACCGCCATAAGCGCTTTGAATTGGCCTGGCAGGGCATGCATGTGTTGGTGGGCAAGGACACAGCCAACAGCAAATCGAACATTGGACAAAATATTTTTGTGAGTTACAATACACGTTCAATGGAATTTGGCAATAAAACCACGCAGGGCATTAAAACCACTGTATTGCAAAGCTCATTAAAACTCACCTATTATTTGGTACCCGATATGAATATGCGCTTGGAGTTGGGTTATATTCAGCGTTCAGAAAAAAACAGTCTGGGTTATATATTACAAAACCCTTATTTCTATTTGGGTTTTAAAACCAGTTTTTGGAATTCTTATCGGGATTTTTAGTTCACCTTTGTGAAATTTTGTTTCATTAAAATTTTTGTTTAAGTTTGGAAGTGTAAAACCTATTCCAATGAAAAAACTCAAATTAATTGCACTATGTGCCACTTTTACGACATGCTTAATAATAATCGCCTGTAAAAAAAATGCCGATTCGAAACCTAATCCTATGCAAGAAAACTTTAATTTAAACGATTTAAATTCAAGTTATCAGTTTAACAATCTTAAACATGTTCCTCAAAAATTTTTAAACTTAAATTCTAGTGATTTTGAACTAACAATTAAGCGATTTAAGTCGGCAGGAAAGGCGCATGATCAAGCCGCAAGACTAGTAGACATAGATAGCCTAAGTTTAGATTCTGCAACTTGGGTAATGGAGGCAGTTTTAAATTATGATTTTGATTTTCAATCGAATGAAACATATAACAAGTTTTATTTTAATTTAAGTACTACAATTGCCATTAATGATAATTCCTTAAAAGTAAATTCAAATGACTTGGAAAGCGTCTATGAAATCTTAACCTCTAGAATAGATAGTCTTATTAATGATTCAATAAAAGTTGGATTCATTAATGTTGAAGGATATGTTTTTGACCCTGGCACAAGTACTGGGATTTTTGGATTAAAGGTTCAACTAATTAATTCCTCTAATGTAATTACATGTCATGTGCCAAGTTATTTTATTTCAGGCACATCGCCATACGTTATTCCTACTAGTCCAGCTTATTACAATACTCATTTTGGTTGTAACCCAACTGGAAATGTTTATAATGCTTGTTCTCTTTTGAACAATTCAGCTAACTGCTTTTCACCTTATTATTCAGGGGGATGTGGTCGTTGGTTTTGGTCAAGCATTACGCCTGGCGCTTCGTATTATCCGGATTATTCTAATCATACCAATAACTATACAACAGCTGTATTTTATAGCGGACAACAATCCAATAGTTCCTTTTGTCCTCCAATTACATTAACTTCTACGCAAGTAGATAATTATTATTATGGCGCAATCAGCCTAGGTAATAGCACTGCTCCAAGCGGATATGTACTTTTAGCTTTTGGGTATGCCCCTCAAGGCATTGCAATACACACAGGTTCACAATCTGAGTTTGGCTGGGACTTATTAATTCAACATGCAATAAGAAAATGCGTTTCAGAAAATGATCAATAAACTATGTCTCTTAAAAGTATTGCAGCGAAGGTTTTACTTTTTTTGTTGTTAATTTCAAATAACACAAAAGGACAATTCTTTGGCTTAAGTCAGAGTAATCCAAGAATTTATTACCATTCAGTTTTAAAATATCCTAAAGACTCTTTGTATAGGGTCTATTCCATTCGTTACCCTATTTCGGCCAATCAAAATGTTATACAACCTATCATCTTTGTGTTTGGCAAAAATTTACAATTGAAGGATAGTATTGTTTTACCGAAAAATCACGCTTTTAATTTTTCGGGGCCAATCGAATTTAATTCAAAACTTTATTGGACGTGCGCTAACAATAGTTACACTTGCGGATACACAGGTGTTGATGTATGCTATGGAGATTCAGTGTCTATAGTTACTTTCGATTTAAATTATCATGTTGTTTCCAAAAATAGAATTACAATAGATAATAATTATGACCATCCGAGCCTTGTAAAATATCCGGGTGGTTTTTTATATGGTCATGAGTCTTTTATTAATTTTCCTTTTGGAATAGAGAAAATATTCAAACTTAGCAATCAACTTAATAAAATTGATTCAATTAGAATTAGCTCTGTTTACGCAAACCCAATTTCATTTGTACAGGGCAAAATATTTATTCCAGGACAGGATTTACCAGCTCCGTGTCAGCCAATTCAGCCAAATTCAGGCGATAGAACTAGTTTAATTTTAGACACGAATTTAATAGCAGTTTCTTGTGATACTTACAGTAATTTAGGAACGTACACTTTTAACACTTCCCCCTTACAAACGGCAATAATTCAGTGTAAATCATATCCGATGCCATATCTGGCACAAATCAGTGAAACTAAATATTTGATTTTTGGAAATCAATTGGGATTTTTTAAAGGAAATTTTCCCCAATTTAATTCTCATTATGGGATAGTTTTAGCTATAAAAGATCAAAATAAGAACGTGATAAAATCTCACTTTTTCGGAAACGATTTTTATGAAACTACTTTTTCCGAGGTAGGAAAATTTTTTGATGTTGATAAAAATAATATTGCATTTGTCGCTAGAGTTGACAGCTTGGGTTCTGGCAATTTTAACCCTACCTTAAACATGCGCTCAAAAATAATGCTTGTGAAAATTGACACTTTGGGAAATGTATTATTTAAGAAATATTATGGAGGGGATATGTATTACCAACCACGAAGTTTAATTTTTACCGCCGATGGGGGTTATTTAATTTCAGGTATCCGTTTTGATTCTACCGCCTCGGCAATCAAAGGCATGCCGGGTATAAGCGAGTCTTTTCTTTTAAAATTAGATTCTAATGGTAATTATAATGCAGTAAATATTCACGAAAATGGCCGCATTAATAAAAATGTGGTTAAAGCTTTTCCAAATCCAGCCACTGGGCAAATTCAATTTGATTGCCCTTTAGAATACAGTTATGCCATTTCAATTATGAGTGTTGACGGGAAATGTGTCTATCACAACAAACAATATATAAATTACAACAAAATAGCCCTTACCTACTTTCCGCAAGGCCTGTACTTTTTTGAAATAAAAACAAACTATAACATTTATTCGGGTAAGTTTGTGAAGGAATAAGTATTTCCTAAGTTTATTTTCATTACTGAACTTCGGCAACAAAGCTTTAACCTTGCAATTTGAAAGTCATACAAATAACTCAATATACCTTTATTTTCGTTAATCTTTAAAAACAATTGTTTTTGAACTTTGCTTGCGTGAGGGGCACGAAGGGTTTAGTTCTTTTGAGGCGATGTTCTTTTATCGCCTCAAAAAACCAGAGCAAAGCGGAGCCCGCAGTGACCCGACCCCCAATAAGCATACCTAAAACAAAATAATAATTTGCTTATTGGGGGGCACGCCCAAAAAATAACTCTGTCATCAGGAAAAAAATGGGTTTTATGGCTTATATATGGCGCCCAACAATAAAAATTGCGGCCATAATTCCTCTTTTTCACTTGCAAATCAAAAAAAACTGTATATTTGCAGTCCTTTTTAAAAAAAGGCATGGGCAAAAGTCAGTACATAGTTCAGTTTGGCGGTTTGTCGGTTGGTTTACACGACTTTGAGTTTGAGGTAAACGATGCGTTCTTTAAGAGTATTGAAAACAGTGACATTCAAAAAGCACATTTGCTGGTTGATGCCACCCTTACCAAACAAAATAATTTGCTGCAAATGCAATTTAATATTGAAGGTACGGTGGGTGTTGATTGCGACAGGTGTTTAAAAGCATTTGATTACCCCGTTGAAACCGAAGAACATTTGGTGATTAAACATGGTAACCCCGATGAAAGTACCGATGAAATATTGGTAATTCCTGAAGGACAAGATGAGTTTGATGTTTCACAATATTTGTATGAGTACATTATTCTAGCCATTCCGGCCAGGCGTGTACCTTGCGAATTAGATAAAAAAGAATTTGTTTGTGATGCCGAAACGCTGAGCAAATTAGATAACTTGGTAATTGAATCTGAAAAAGAGGAAGAGCCAAACAACCCCATGTGGGAACAATTGAATAAAATAAAGTTTAATAAAAATTAAAATTAGAAAACATGCCAAATCCTAAACGAAAACTATCGCGCTCACGTAGAGATTCTCGTCGCGCCACATACAAAGCACCTTCGATGACTATTTCAAAAGATGCAACTACCGGCGAAGCACATTTGATGCACCGTGCGCATTGGTTTGAAGGCAAACTTTATTACAAGGGTGCCGTTGTGATGGAGAAAAAAGCTTAATGCTTAATTTCATATTTAATGAAGCAGACTTTGCATAAAGGTCTGCTTTTTTATTTTTTATCCCTACTTTTAATACATGAAATCACTGTTAATCAGTTTAATTAATTTGGGCATTACCGATGCTTTAAATGCGCATGAAAAAAGGCGAATTAGAACAGTTAATTTGCTGAATGCGGTGATTATCTTTTTTTTGGCGACAGGATTGATTAATTTTTTTATTCTAAAAAACGATTACAATTTTACGCCATTTTTTGTTTTCACTACACTTTGTTTAGCCTCCTTATTTCTTAATAAAATACATCAAAGTTCGCTATCGGCACTCTTGTTTACCATCAACATGAATGTTGAAATATTTTACATCAACAAGACCTATCCGGTGGAGGTTGGGGCTTATTTGTATTATTACCCGGTGATTGTGAGTGTGGTGTTGCTAAACAATCCCCAAACCCGCGATCGATTTGCCTTGACCCATTTTTTAACCTGTTTGATTTTTTTCTTGAGTAATTTATTTTTGGATTTTCCTGAATGGCGAATATTAAATTTACGTGAAGATCAGATTCAAAAAATGTGGCTGTTGAACATCGTTATTTCAACAACCGTTACCGGCACCATTGTTTATTTGTTAACCCGTTTAATTTCGAACCAAAATAAAGAAATCACTTTACAGAATTTAGATTTGATTCAGGCCAAGGAAAACATCAATGCCTCCTTAAAAGAAAAGGAAGTATTGTTGGCCGAGTTGAATCATCGCGTAAAGAACAATTTGGCCATCATTAGCGGTTTGTTAAATCTGCAAGAAAGCAGCATCGAAAACAACGAGGCCAAACAAATTATTGGCGACAGCAAGAACCGAATCAACAGCATGGCCTTGGTGCATAAGATGTTGTACAAAAATGCAGATCTTAAAAACATCAATCTAAGTGCTTATGTATCAGAGCTTATAGATGAGTTGTTTCGCAGCTATCAGCTCAATGCCAAGGTGGAAATTCGAAAAAAGCTCGACCCGATTATTTTGGCGGTGAATAAATCAATTCCACTGGGGCTCATTTTGAACGAAATCATCACCAACAGCATTAAGTATGTTTACGCCCAAAGTGAAGAAAACAAGGGGGTGTTCGAGATTCAAATTCAGTGCACTGACAATTTGGTGATGATCGAAATGAACGACCATGGGCAGGGTTTTCCTTTTGATTTTAATGCCGAGCAAACACAATTTACCTTGGGTATTTTCTTGATAAAATCATTAACTGAGCAAATCGACGGAGAGGTGCGGTTTTCGAACGAGGGAGGGGCTAAGATTGCCTTACAGTTTTTAGCCAATTAATTTGATAATTGCTGATTTTTTTACCGTGATATAAAAATATAAAATTGTATTATTGTAGCTTAGTTTAAAATTGTTGTATATGAAGATTGGCTTTGATATTTTAGGTGGTGACTATGCCCCTCAGAATTGTTTGGAAGGAGTGATTTTGGCCGCCAAAGAATTGCCTGAAGATGTTAAATTGGTTTTAATTGGCGACAGTGAAATTGCCAAAAGTTTTTTTACGGAAAAGGGTGTTAATCCCAATCAATTCGAATATGTGCATACCACTGAGGTGATTGAAATGGGCGAAGCACCAACCAAGGCCTTCTCACAAAAACCGAATAGCAGCATTTTTTTAGGCTTTAAGCTTTTAAAAGAGAAACAAATTGATGTGTTTGCCAGTGCCGGCAATACCGGTGCCATGTTGGTAGGCTCAATGTTTACTGTAAAAGCCATTCCGGGTGTGATTAGACCCTGCATTACCACCTTGTTACCAAAAGAAAACGGTGGTTTTGGATTATTGTTGGATGTTGGAACCAATGCAGATTGCAAGCCGGATGTATTGTACCAGTTTGGTATTTTAGGTTCTATTTTTTCGAAGGAAGTATATAAAATTGAAAATCCGAAAGTAGGTCTTTTAAACATCGGCGAAGAGCCTGAAAAAGGTAATTTGGTTGCACAAGCAGCCTATGCTTTGATGAAAGATTCGAAGGACTTTAATTTTGTTGGGAACATTGAAGGGCGCGAAGTTTTTTCGGATAAAGCGGATGTAATTGTTTGTGAGGGATTTGTGGGCAATATTTTATTAAAAACCGCCGAGTCGTTTTATGAAGTGATTAAATCGCGTAACCGCAGCGATGAATACTTTGATAAGTTTAATTATGAATTATATGGCGGAACGCCTGTGCTTGGGGTAAATTCGAATGTATTGATTGGCCACGGCATTTCAACTTCACTTGCATTTAAAAACATGATTTTGCTTTCGAAAGATGTGGTGAATGCCAAATTGAATGATAAAATTACTCAAATATTTCAGTAATGATTAAAGCAGCCATTACAGCCGTTGCGGGGTACTTGCCCGAAAATATAGTGACCAATGTTGATTTAGAGAAAATTATTGACACCTCTGATGAGTGGATTACATCTCGCACCGGTATTAAACAAAGGCATTTAGAAAACGATCCTAAAAAAGCCACTTCCGACATGTGTGTGGAAGCGGTGAAATTACTTTGTAAAAAACGCGGTATAGAGCCCATCGACATTGATATGTTGATTGTAGGCACGGTGACACCCGACATGGTGTTTCCTTCTACCTCAAATCTTATTTGTGCTAAATTAGGTGCCACCAAGGCCTGGGGTTACGACCTCAGTGCTGCTTGTTCGGGCTTCATATATGGTTTGGCCACCGGCTCACAGTTTATTGAAACAGGTAAATACAAAAAAGTGGTAGTTGTAGGTGCCGACATGATGAGTCGCATTATTGATTATACCGACCGCACCACCTGTGTTATTTTTGGTGATGGTGCAGGCGCCGTATTGTTAGAACCAAGTGAAGATAATAATGGCATCATGGATTTTATATTGCATGCCGACGGTAACGGTGTAAACCATTTACACATGAAAGCGGGTGGATCATTAAACCCTGCTTCGCACGATACAGTTGACAATAAGATGCATTACGTACACCAAGAAGGTCAAGCTGTTTTTAAAAATGCCGTTTACAATATGGCTGAGGTGAGTGCCAGCATCATGGAAAAAAACCACTTAAAATCAGAAGACGTGCAATGGTTGGCCGCCCATCAAGCCAACAAACGCATTATTGATGCCACTGCAAGCCGCATGGGTATTGGATCTGATAAAGTGATGATGAACATTCAAAACTACGGTAATACAACTGCCGGCACCATTCCTTTGCTTTTGTGGGATTACGAAAAACAATTGCGCAAGGGAGATAACATTATTTTATCGGCCTTTGGCGGTGGTTTTACTTGGGGTGCCATTTATGTGAAGTGGGCATACGACGGTGATAAAGTAAAGAATTAATTTTTCTTTCGGTTTTACCTTCTAATCCTTTTCATTGTTCGCGAAAGCGCTAAATTGTTGTATAAATAATGCCATGAAAAAAACAAACTTCTTATCACTCGCTTTAATTTGCATGTCGGCTTTGTTGTTGTCATTTGCAAAACATCCCGTATTAAACGAACTAGCTTTAAATTCAGCCATTCCAATGGCCGACACCAAAATGAAGGATGTGTCGGGAAAAAGCATTTCATTAAATGAGGTAAAAACCGAAAAAGGCTTATTGGTTATTTTCAGTTGCAATACCTGTCCTTACGTGCGCCTAAGCGAAACACGCATCAAAGAATTTACAGATTATTGTTTGCAGAACAAAATTGGTTGTGTGATTGTAAACAGCAATGAAGCGGAACGCAACGAAGACGATAGTTTTGATGAAATGGTAAAATATTACGCAGCACAAAACTTAAAATGTTTTTATTGTGTAGATGAAAAAAGTGCCTTGGCCAATGCCTTTGGCGCAGGACGCACACCACAATGCTTTTTGTTTAATGCCAAAGGTTTGATGTACAAAGGCGCCATTGATGACAATGTAAAAGATGTGAATGAGGTAAAAGAAGCCTATTTAAAAAATGCCTTAAATGCCTTGGTAAAAAATGAATTGCCTAAAATTCAAGAAACCAAATCCATTGGCTGCACCATTAAGCGTGCCGAATAAAACTGCATTACCATGTTTAATAAAACGCTCGATCCCGAAGATTTTTATTACAGTGATGAAGGTTATATTGTATTCACCGAAAAATACCATTTAAAACGCGGCTATTGTTGCAAGAGTGGTTGTAAACATTGTCCTTACGGTTACAATAAAAAAACGGGGCAAATAGAAAAACCAAAAAAAGCCTGAAGCTTTGTTTTTTAACCTTGTGCAGACAACAATTTTTGTTGAGTTTTGTTATTCCATTTGATTAGCTATGAGTAAAGATTTTAAAGATTTAGTTTTACAAGGCATTCCGAGCGAATTGCCGCCTACCAAAGCATACGACCCTTCGATTAACCACGCCCCAAAAAGGAAAGACATTTTAAGTGCGGAAGAAAAAAAATTAGCGCTGCGCAATGCCTTAAGGTATTTTGATAAAAAACACCATGCCATTTTAGCACCTGAATTTTATGCCGAGTTAAAAACATTTGGCCGCATTTACATGTTTCGCTTTAAACCCGATTATAGCATATATGCCAGGCCCATTTTAGACTACCCACACAAAAGCTTACAAGCAGCAGCCATCATGCACATGCTCAGCAATAATTTAGACAATGCTGTGGCACAACACCCACATGAATTAATTACCTATGGAGGCAACGGCGCTGTGTTTCAAAATTGGGCACAATACTTAATTACCATGCAGTATTTGGCCAACATGAGCGATGAACAAACCTTGGTAATGTATAGCGGCCACCCCATGGGTTTATTTCCTTCGCACAAAGATGCGCCACGCTTGGTGATTACCAATGGCATGATGATACCGAATTACAGCAAGCCCGATGATTGGGAAAAATTCAATGCTTTGGGCGTAACCCAATACGGACAAATGACTGCGGGTTCGTTTATGTACATTGGTCCGCAAGGCATTGTACACGGCACAACCATAACCGTTATGAATGCCGCGCGTAAAAAATTTAAAACCGAACTAGAGCGCAAAGGGAAGTTGTTTGTCACCTGCGGATTAGGCGGCATGAGCGGGGCACAGCCCAAGGCTGCTAAAATTGCAGGACTGGTATCCATCACGGCTGAAATTAATCCCAAAGCCGTTCACACACGTCATTCACAAAAGTGGGTGGATGAAGTATTTGTGAATTTGGATGAATTGATGCAAAGAACAAAAGCAGCCATGCAAAATAAGGAAGCTGTGAGCTTGGCTTATCAAGGCAATGTGGTGGATTTGTGGGAACGTTTGGTAAAAGAAAATATACAAGTTGATATTGGTTCTGATCAATCGTCGTTGCACAATCCATGGGCCGGTGGTTATTACCCGGCCGGTTTTTCATATGAAGAAAGCAATGCCATGATGGCGAACGAACCGACTAAATTTAAAAAAGAAGTGCAAACCACTTTGGTGCGTCACATCAATGCCGTTAACACTTTACATGAAAAAGGCATGTACTTTTTTGATTACGGGAATGCTTTTTTATTGGAAGTATCACGAGCAGGCGGCGATGTGTTTAAGAATGCCGACAAGATTGATTTTAAATACAATTCATATGTACAAGATATTTTAGGCCCCATGTGTTTTGATTATGGTTTTGGTCCCTTTAGATGGGTTTGCACCTCAGGCAAAGCAGATGATTTGGCCACTACCGATCGATTGGCGGCCGAAGTGTTAGAAGACATGTTAAAGGATGCGCCGGAAGAAATTAAACAACAGTTGCACGACAATTTAGTGTGGATTCGTGAAGCACAGGCCAATCATTTAGTCGTGGGCTCACAAGCCCGAATATTGTATGCCGACAGTGAAGGCCGCATTAAAATTGCCTTGGCCATTAACAATGCCATTGCAGCAGGAAAAATTTCGGCGCCTGTGGTTTTAGGAAGAGACCACCACGATGTAAGCGGAACTGATAGTCCGTATCGTGAAACCTCAAACATTTACGATGGCAGTAAATTTACGGCTGACATGGCGGTGCAAAATTTTGTTGGCGATGCCTTTAGAGGCGCTACTTGGATTAGTTTGCACAATGGTGGTGGTGTTGGATGGGGTGAAGTGATTAATGGCGGATTTGGCCTAGTGCTCGATGGTTCGGCCGAAGCAGAAAGACGTTTACAACAAATGTTATTTTGGGACGTGAACAATGGCATTGCGCGACGCGCTTGGGCCCGTAATGACGAAGCTCTCTTTGCCATTAAACGTGAGTTGTCGCGCAGTCCTGAATTAAAAATTACTTTGCCGAATTTGGTTGACCAAGCCATATTAGATGCATTAGAATAAAATATTATCTTTGTTATCCTCAAGAAAATAACCTTGTTGCCTTCAACCATGAAAAAGCAATTTTTGTTCATTTTACTGTTACTTTCATCTTTTGCCGGCTATTCACAAACCAGAGCGGCTAACAAACTAACGGTTGAGAAAACCTATTTTATGACGGCCATTAGTCCTGCCCTCAGAGGCGCGGTTGACCGTTTTGACAAAGAGTCGTATTTAAACGATGCCTTCTTTAACAATATGCTTCGCAAAATTGTAATGGACATTCGTTACAATGAAAAAGAAAAAGCGCAGATATTTTATTTAATGCTTAAAAAAATTGGCTATTCCTTTGTTGGCGCCGATTATTTACCGCCGCGTCAAACATATTTTAGTCATCACTCGGGCAAAATGTACATTTTTCAAGAAACCAAAAAAAGCTTGAAAGATTTGCATTACGACATCAAAGGATTAATTCAGGTGGTGGATTCAAATCTTAAAAAAGATGCCATACTATCAGGATCTGCCTTGCTTTTGGCCGATTTGCTCAACAGTGAAGCTTCTATTAAAAAGCTTGAAAAATTTACCCAAGGCAACATTATTTTAAGTGCTAAAAATCCTGATATTTTTAACCATTACGTGTGTATGTGTTCATCGATTGCACAAAACACGGTTATTTCGGCAAACCTCACTAAAAACCTTTACACCTTTAAAAACGAGTGTATGCTCGAGGATGTATTTTGCGCTATATACTCGCGCGACAATTACGTGAGTTTGATGAAGGAATATATTTTGGCTGAAAAAAATCCGAAAAACGAATTGGTGATTCAAACAGCCTTGTGTGCCCTCGCATCCAAAGTGCCGGTGGCTTCTTATAACAAAAGTGTAGGCACCTTGGTGGCTGAAGCCAAAGAAGAGTGGAAAGTTGAACTCTGTAAAAAGATGCTCAATGGCGACATCCCCTTTCATTATGCCCTAACGAGTAAAGACCAACTTGTATCTAAATTGTGGGAAGGGGTTACCGAAACCGATTATGCCGATGGCCTCATGGTGATTAACGCGAACGTGATGGAGTTTGATCCATATTAATCCATTGTTTTTCTTAGTCTTATTTTGACCTGAATTTTATTGATTCTTAAAAATAAGTATTAAACTTGTCCATTATTTTATCTTATGATTAAACGACTTGCTTTTGTATTGGCTTTTGTGGGCCTCTTCTTTTTTGGTATTGATGCACAAAATAAACTCCTCAACATTCAAGATGCCATTTTAAAAGGCCGTAGCAGTTTAGCCCCTAAACGTTTATTGAATATTTCATTTGTGCCCGAGAGTAAAAACTTGGCATATACCGATAAAAATGAATTGCATATTGTGAGTTGTGAAACAGGACTAGAAACAGATTTGATTAATGTAAACGACATCAATCAGGTGCTTCGCAAAAATAATAACGACAGCATTTTGTTTTTTGACGGCTTGCGTTTTAAAAATTCACACCAGTTTTATTTTGTGTCAAAAAAAGGCGAATACCTCTATTCCATTAACAAAAAATCAGTCGAAAAATCGACCCGCAAATCAAGTGAAGCGGCTTATGAAGATTTGGATGAATTTAAAGATGGGGAAAGATTTGCCTTCACAAAAAACAACAATGTATATGTGAATTTAAGTGGCGTTGAAAAACAAGTAACTACCGACGGTTTGTACGAAATTGTAAACGGAAAAAGTGTGCACCGCGATGAATTTGGCATCCACAAAGGTTTGTATTGGAGTCCTGAAGGCAATGCCTTGGCTTATTACCGCATGGATCAAAGCGACGTGACTGATTATCCAATTATTGATTGGAGTACTTATCCCGCTCAAAATAAAAACATCAAATACCCAATGGCCGGCAATAAAAGCCACTATGTTACACTGCATGTTTACAACATCAAAAACGGCAGCAGTGTTCAAATAAAAACCGAAGGACCAAAAGACCAGTACCTTACCAATGTGAGTTGGAGTCCGGATGAGAAAAAAATATACATGGCCATTTTGAACCGTGAACAAAACCATTACAAATTAAATGAATACGACGTGGCCAGCGGCGATTTTGTAAAAACTTTGTTTGAAGAAAAAGATGAAAAATATGTAGAGCCTTCAAATCCTATGTTATTCGTGAAGAACAATGCCAAACAATTTATTTGGCAAAGTCGTCAAGACGGATACAATCATTTGTACTTGTACAACATTGATGGCAGCCTTGTAAAACAACTCAGCAAAGGTAATTGGGAAGTAAAATCTGTTTTGGGTTTTGATGACAAAGGTGATGTATTGTATTTTCAAGCCAATGAACAAAGTCCGGTGAACCAAGATGTTTATGCTGTAAATTTAAAATCAGGTAAAATGAATCGCATTAGCCAAGGTAACGGTTTCCACATTGGCATATTGAATAAAAACGGTGATTGTTTGGTGGATAATTTTTCTTCCTCGCAAATACCACGTGAATACAGCATTATTCAAACAAAAACAGGAAAAGTGTTTTCCTTGTTAAAAGCTGAAAACCCTATTAAAGATTATCAATTGGGCACATGGCGATTGTTTAGCATTAAAAACAATGAAGGCACCGATTTGTATTGCCGCATGTTTAAACCGGTGAATTTCGACAGCACAAAAAAATATCCGGTGTTGGTTTATTTATACAATGGACCACATTCGCAATTGGTTACCAATACATGGATGGCAGGCGGAGAATTGTGGTATCAGTACATGGCACAAAAAGGATTTATTGTGTTTACTTTGGATGGCAGAGGCACTTCATACAGAGGCAAGGCTTTTGAACAAGCCATACACCGTCAGTTGGGCACCCTTGAAATGGAAGATCAATTAAAGGGTGTTGAATATTTAAAGTCACTGCCATATGTAGATGCCAACCGCTTGGGCGTGCATGGATGGAGTTATGGTGGATTTATGACCACTTCATTAATGACAAGAAATGCAGGTGTATTTAAAGTAGGCGTTTGTGGCGGACCTGTGATTGATTGGAGTTACTATGAAATAATGTATGGCGAGCGTTACATGGATACACCGCAAGAAAATAAAGAAGGATACGACAAGAATAATTTATTAAACCACGTTGATAAACTTAAAGGCAAATTATTGATGATACATGGGGCGCAAGACAATGTGGTGGTTTGGCAACATAGTATTTTATATCAAAAGAAAGCCGTTGAAAAAGGCGTGCAATTGGATTATTATGTTTATCCGGGTCATGAACACAATGTGTTGGGAAAAGACAGGGCGCACCTAATGGAAAAGGTGACCAATTATTTTATTGATAATTTGTGATTTTCAGCGGGCTGAATAAGGCTTACAAAATACTTTTTGTAATTCTGCTTCTTGGCCTGTATGTTGTTGTTTGCATCAATAATCCAAACAAAGATTTTGACATTTTTATTGGCGCTTCGCAATTGGTGCAAGCAGGCAAAACTTGTTACGAGGTATGGTTGCATTCGGGCAGTTCAGGGCTTAAATATTTCTACAGTCCTTTATTTGCCGTGATATTGTTTCCTATTAACCACAGTCCACAAATTGTATACAATAGTGTTTGGTTTGTATTTAATTTATTTTTCTTATGGCGATTGTGTGTAATACTCCAATACTTTTTACCCGAGTCAACCAAACAAATTAAAAACAAACAATGGCTTATTGCCTTAAGCATACTGGCAGTAAGCCGTTTCGTATTCGATAATTTGCAACTAGGACAAATGAACATTTTTTTAGTTTGGGGAAGTTTAGAAGCATGGCACCTGAATTTAAAAAATCAGAAAATAGCTGCGGCGGCCATATTGGCTTTGATTATCAATATTAAATTAATCCCATTGGCGATTTTGGTGTTGTTTATTTATAAGGGAGAATTTAAAACTGCTGTGCTTACCATAATGTTTGTTTTGGTAAGCTTGTTTTTACCGGGATTTATCATTGGTTTTGATTTTAATTTTGTCTTGTTAGGAGATTGGCAAAAAAGCATTCTAAGCACAAATAATAGCAGCATATTGGATGATTATGGACGTCAAAGTTTGTCGGCATTTATTCCGGCCCTCTTTATGGACACGCCAATTCAATTCAACTTAAAAAGAAATGTGTTGAGCCTTGATCCATCAACTGTAAAATTGATTTTAAGCTGTGTTCGATTGGGACTATTGTTGCTAGTAGCCTTACTTTTGGGGAAGCCATTTAAATCGGTTAAAAATAAACACGAAGCCTTGTATGCCCTTGCCTTGGTTTGTTTATGTACGCCATTAATCTTTCCACACCAAGGAAAATATGCCTTCTTCTATTTGCTTCCGGCATACACATACGTGATCAGTAGCTTGGATCAAATACCAAAAAAAACAAGTTTAGGTCGGCAACTTATTTTACCCGCACTTTCATTTATACTATTAACGCTAAGCACCGACGGTTTAATAGGCCGTTATTTAAGTGATTATTGTGAGTATTTAAATTTTATCACCATCGGCAGCCTTTTTCTCGTGGGGCAATTAATTATTTTTAGGCCAAGTAAAATCAATCCACTGTTAGACTAAACAAGCCTTGCCTTTATTACCAGCGCTCAAAGCTTTGATTAGGATTGGCGTCTTTTTCTTTTGGTAATTTAAATGCCAGCGACAGATTGATGGCTTGATAAGGTGTTCGCGCAAGTTTGCTCCAATTAAAACCAAATGAAAGCAATGTTGAAATGTAATTGTTTCGGTATCCTGCGCTTAACATAGATTGATCGTGGGTATCGGTACCTACACCAAACACAAGATGCGAATACAGTAAGGTGTTTATTTGTAATAACAATGCCTTATACGATGCTTGTTGATTGTACAAGGCAAAATACTGCATCATCAATTTTTCACTGTATTTTATTGAATAAACCGAGTGCACATTGAATGAACTTGGTAAATTACTCTTGCCGTTAATGCCGATATCAGGCTGCGTGATGTGCATCACTGAAATGCCTCCATAAAAATTTTTATACTGTGCCAATAATCCACTGCTGAAATCGAGATTCGCTTTTGAATTATTAAGTTGGCTATTGAATTGAACAGGATAATATGGGCCACCAAAAGTTAGACTATTCAAATCCAATTGCCTTTGCATGTAAGCTATTTGAAAAGAAGGAATGAGCTTGAGTTTTTTATCCCCCAATGTAAAATGTTGGGCATATGCCAGATGAATGAACTGTTCTTTTAACAAGCCTCTATGAAAATTATTACCAACAAAACTTAATGAAACAGCACCCTTTATCGGTTTAATCATGGCATCTACACCCAAATAATTGCTCTGTTGGCTGCTAATTAAATTTGGATAAATATTCGCACTTGTTGATTGTATTCGCCAAGCATTATTACTTCCGGCAAACGAGGGATTCAGTAAAAGTAATGATTGGTTGTTGTTCAGAAAATGTAGGTCTTGTGATTTTGCGCCCAAAAAAATGAGACAAAACAGTACGGAAAGAATTTTTGTTTTCATGACCGGGTTTTTGATAATTAAATTTAACCAATTTTCGGGCAAAAACAAATAAGAGAATCCTTTTTAACAATGCGATTTAAAGCGCAAACAATTACTTTGCCATGAGGGCCTCAATTTCATCACATTCAATTGGAATGTTTTTCATCAAATCCATTTGACCGGTGGTTGTAATTAAAATATTGTTTTCGATGCGAATGCCTAAATTTTCTTCTGGAATATAAATGCCCGGTTCAACGGTAAACACCATGCCGGCTTGCATTGGTTCGGTAAAGAAACCTACATCATGCACATCAAGGCCAAGGAAGTGAGAAGTGCCATGCATAAAATATTTTTTATATGCCGGCCAATTTGGATTTTGGTTTTTTACTTGTTCAGTGGTGATTAATTTTAATTGCAATAATTCTTCTGTCATTAAATCACCTACCGCTTTGTTGTATTTTTCGAAGGTCATGCCGGGCAATAACATTTTGGTAGCTGCACGGTGAACACGCAATACGGCATTGTATACTTCTTTTTGTCGCTTACTAAATTTACCGTTCACAGGCAAGCAGCGGGTTAAATCACTGGCATAATTGGCATATTGTGCTGCAACGTCCAACAAAATAATGTCACCGTCTTTACATTGTTGATTATTTTCAACATAATGCAAAACACATGAGTTTTTTCCGGAAGCGATAATGGGGCCGTATGCCCAGCCACCTGAACGATTACTGATGAATTCATGAATTAACTCAGCTTCAATTTGGTACTCCCAAACGCCGGGTTTAATAAAATTTAAAAGGCGACGAAATCCTTTTTCGGTGATGTCGCAAGCTTGTTGTATTAAATCGATTTCGATGGTGCTTTTAATGGCCCTGATGCGGTGCATGATGGGTGCTGAACGCTCGTACTTGTGCAAAGGGTATTTGGCCATCAAAGCTTTGTTAAAACGGTCTTGGGCTGTTTCGGTTAAAATTGAACGGCGTGTGTGTTCGTTGCTGTTTAAATAAATGTGTTCGGCTTGTGTATAAAAAGCCTGCATCACTTTATCAAATTCATGCACCCAATATACATGCTCAATACCGCTAACCGTTGTGGCTTCGCTTTTGTTTAATTTGGCGCCTTCCCAAATGGCAATGAGTTCACTTGTTTCTTTAACGAATAAAATTTCTTTGTGTTTGCCATCTTTTACATCAGGGAACAAGACCAAAATGGTTTCTTCCTGATCAACACCGCAGAGATAAAACAAATCGCTGTTTTGACGAAAACCCATGCTGCCATCGGCATTGGTTGGTAAAATATCATTGCTCACAAAAATGGCCAAGGCGTTTGGTTTCATGGCGCTGGCAAATTTGTGGCGGTTATCAATAAACAAGGTATTTTCGATGGAGGCGTATTTCATAATGCAAAATTTAGAAATCGAAAGGTACTTATTTGCGGTTTTAAAACAAAACAGCATAATTTATAATGATGGTAAGGACAAGAATTTTTTAATTTACTTGTGATAATAAAGCTAAAATAGGGTGTTTGCGTTAGGGATGGAGCGTTTGTTTGAGCTCTTGCGCCTTTTCGGCGCAAAGCGAGTAGCGACAGCCCGACCCATGAAGCAAAAAAAGCTTCCAAATGTTTCGAGTGGCTTTTTTTGATACATGGGAAACGCCCAAACAAAAGGCATTAACAGCAAAAATAGATTGCATAAAAACGGTCTATTTTTAATAAAAAAAGCCTATCTTTACCCTCCAAAGAAAATAACAAAATATGATCGACTTATCAGGAATTATTGCCATTTCAGGCCAATCAGGCTTATACAAAATTGTGGCACAAAGTAAAAATGGCATTATTGTAGAAGGTTTACAAGATAAAAAACGCGTGAATGTATATGCATCCACCAAAGTTTCAACACTTTCGGAAATTAGCATGTATACCACAGGAGATGATAAACCGATTGAAGAAATTATGTTTGCTGTGTTTGAAAAAGAAAACGGTGGAGCTGCTGTAGATAATAAAGCCGATGACAAAGCCATTGCCGCTTATTTTGAAGCAGTATTGCCTGAATACGATAAGGAACGTGTATATGTGAGCAACATGCGTAAATTGTTTAATTGGTATAATACCTTGCAAACAACCGGCAATTTAAAAAAGAAAGAAGAAAAAACTGAAACGGAAGAAAAAGTTAAAGCTGTAAAAGTGGAAGAGAAAGCAAAAGCAAAAACTTCTGCCAGCAAAGATTCAACCAAACCAAAAATTAGCGCCGGCGTTAAAAAAACCACCGGTGTAAGAAAAACCGGAACTGCATAATTTTACCCCCCACATTCAATACACAAAACCGGATAAAAATTTGTCCGGTTTTTTTGTGCCCAACATTGTTTTATTCAGACAAAAAATGCCCTAGCTTTTGCAAGGACTTACAAATTTTAATTCGCGTTGTTTTTAGTTGTGATGTGACCCAACTATTTCCCAACAAGGATCTTTTGGCTGAAACAATGCTTGTTTCCCTTGCCAACTATAAAATAAACACCGGGGGCTAAAAGAGAAATATGCTCTTCGTGATTATTCAGATCGCTAAGATTGATATACCTGATCAGCTGTCCAAGGGCATTGACGAGTGTTAAGTTGATATCTGAAGCATGTGCAATTTTAAATTCCCCCTGATTAGGGTTCGGGTAAATAATTAGTTCGACATTATTAAATTCCGTTTCTTTTATACTTGTACACTCTGATGTATTTACAAATACAATTGCTGTATTGCTGCATCCGTTAGTGTCGGTTCCGCTTACAGTATAATTCTGCTGCCCGACAGGTGTAACTGTTACAGAAGCGCCTG